>PKUY01000082.1 GCA_003131705.1 Acidobacteriota bacterium
CCCAGCGCCAGCCCGTAGATGCGCTGCGCCAGCATCTCCGCAAGACCGTGCTCGACCCGCTCCGGCTGCCGCGTGTCGGTAAAGCAGTCCGCCACGCGCCGCAGCAAATCGATCTTGCGATCCGCCTGGCGCAACAGCAGCGCCCCGCCCTCGGTGGTCAGCCGTTCGCCGGAAAACTCCGCCACCACGCGTCGCGAAAAATGCGCTTCAAACTCGAATCCCTGCTGTGTACACTCTGTCATGGAAAAGGCCGTCCTCCTCGCCGCATTAACTATGCTTCGCAAACACAGTTATGCACGAGAAAACGGCCTTTTTCTACTTCCAATCCATACTTCTGTACTACTTCTGGTGAGAAATCCGGGCTAACCCTTCACCTCCATCAGGTTGGGTAGGGGGCTTCCACCTCCAAGCTGTCGAACATGCTCGGCGCACCAAAGAGAAGGGCGGAGCTTACGCCCCGCCCTTCTGAAATTGCCGTCGCTTATCGCGGCGGTGGCCCCATGGCGCTGCCGGGAGCCCGGTGAAATAGCCCGATGTAGACAGCGCCGGTCAATACGTGACCGTCGGCTGCCTTCAAGATGTCGTCGCGGCTTGATCCCGCTGGCAAGTCGAGTTTTGTATCCAGCGCGAGAAGCTCGAACGTATAGTGGTGCACCGGCCCTGGAGGCGCGCACGGCCCGAAGTATGCCGGTTGGCCTGCGATGTTCTTGCCCTGAGTACCGACGGTCGCCGGAGTGTCAGCCTTCACTCCTTCGGGAAGTCCATTCGAATCCCCAGGAATATTGAAGATGATCCAGTGCGTGATGTCGTCGAGCGACTTCCGCGCGTGCGCATCCGGATCGTGCAGCATCAGGACAAAACTCGCGGTGCCCGCGGGCGGATTCGCCCATGTGATTGCCGGCGACACGAAATTCGTCATGCCTACCGCGCAAGTGTATTTATCAGGCACCATCCCGCCGTCGCTAAACGCGTTGCTTGAAATCGTAAGCGGTGGTCCTGGAGGCGGTCCGCCCCCTGGAGGCGCCCCTCCCGGAGGTCGGCCTCCCGGTCCGCCCGGCGGCGGTCCCATTTGCGCGAAGGCGGGTACAATGGCGGTTGCGAGCAAAAATCCCAAAGTGGTGAGCGGTCGAGCGATTCTCATGCCGTCTTTCCTCCCTATGCCGCTGCTGGAAAATTACCAGAGTCGGTTCCCCAAACTTGTCCGCAGTGCGCCCGATTGTAACCCCAAAAAAGTTCGGCGCGCAACGAAATGGCTGCAAGCTTAGACGGCAGTGGGCTAGTTTGCGTTTCACGTATGGCGGAAACCCTTGGGACTCTGCAATAATGAAAAAGCATGCCCGATTTCGCTCCCTCCGTCACGCGGTTGATCGATGAACTGAAACGTCTGCCCGGCATCGGCCAGAAAACGGCACAGAGGCTTGCGTTCCACTTGCTGCGCGTGGACCGCGAGAAGGCGCTTGCACTTTCCGACGCGATCCGCGAGGCCAAGGACCGAGTCCGCGAATGTTCCATCTGCAATAACATCACGGACAGCGATCCGTGTCTTTTCTGCAGCAGCGCCACGCGAAACAAATCGATCATCTGCGTGGTCGAAGAGGCAACGAATATTCAGGCGGTCGAGAGGACGCGGCAGTTCAATGGGCTGTATCACGTTCTCGGGGGAGCGCTATCACCGCTGCAGGGCGTGGGTCCCGATCAGTTGAAGATCAAGAGCCTGATCGAGCGGCTGAAGGGCGCTACGGTCGAAGAAGTTATTGTAGCGACGAATCCCACCGCTGAAGGCGAGGCAACTTCTGTCTATCTCTCGAAGCTGATCAAGCCGCTCGGCGTCCGCGTCACACGCATCGCCATGGGCATTCCGGTGGGATCGGATATGGAATACGCCGACGAAGTTACGATGCTCAAAGCCATGGAAGGCCGCCGCGACGTCTAGCTTTGCGCGAACATCTTTATTTTATTTCGGGTTGTCCTTGTCGTGAAAATCCGAACCGAATGACGGATGTTCGCGCGTACCCGTGATCTTTATCGGTATTTCGGTGCCACCATCCTTGCCTTTAAAAAAGTGATCGAACGGCTTCAACATCATCGATTTCCATCCGGTCATCGTTTGTGACAGCTTGGCGTCCAGCCGCAGCTTCCCTTTGAAATCCATCTGGCCGTTATTGATGTTATAGGTTCCAGCGAGCGCGACAGACGCTCCTTCCACGCCGAAAGCGAGATCGGAGAAAATGACGGCACTGTTCGTCATTTTGAAGTTCCCTTTCAAGTCAGACATCTCGGCCATGATGTTCAAATTTTTCGGCTGCCCTTGTCCTCGACGGCTGAGCGAGTCAATTTTCCCCTGAACCCCGGAATTTGTGAAGTGGACCTCGCCCAGGCCGAATTGACCATCCAACTGCATTCGATCGATCAGGTCTTCGTCCCTCTCCGGAATCAGAATCTTGATCTTCAGCCTTGCCGAACCGGTCATAATCGGCTGATCCGATTTCACGGCGAGCAAGAGCAGATCTTCGACTCGTGCATCCGTCGAGACAGCATCTAGGACAATTGTCCTTCCTTTAACTTTGGGGTAAATATCCACCACTTCACCGTGAGTGACGAGCGTGGTGTGCAGGAACTTCGCCGTAACATTCGTGAGTACCGTATTGCCGTTCGTTCCATCGACGATGGCCGTGAACTCTGTGTGCAGCACCATTGGGTGGCCGCTGGTGCGGAGTGCGAAGTCCGGCGTATCTGTTACTCCCTCCACGTTCAGATAGTCGAGCGGACCCCCGAACTTGCCTGCTGAAGAAAGAATGCCTCTGAGACCTTTCAGCGTCCCGAGATCGGCGTCCTTGAAAGTATAGTTCGCGGAGACAGGCGTTTCGCTGGGCTGGTCCGCGCGCCAAGGTCCGAATTGGCCATCGCAGTGAATCTCGCCTTGCGGCTTGGGATTTGTAAGCAGGGCGTGAAAAGCCGCTGGGTGATCGAAACTAAAACTGTTCATAACCAGACGATGGATGGCGAATTCATTGGGAGGCTTGCCCGCGTCCGCGGGTTTGCGCAAGAGAACAAGAAGCGCGTCGTCGGCATCAATCTCGTCGATCACAATCGGATACTTGTCCGCCAGATTTGTATCGGTTCCTTTGATCATCGGCNNTCGGAGGAGTGTGAATCTGCAGGCCGGCTAACCGTACTCGTTTAATCTCGTGGCGTCTTCCCAGGAGGGTTGCCAGATCAGCATCAACCGTTGCCTCCCGGACCTCGATGAGCGGCGGAATATCGGTCCTCCCCCGGTAGCGCAGCACCAAGCCGTCGACGAGCAACTGAATTCGCGGGAATAGGACGACGTGAAAGTCAGAGAACTGGACGCTGCTCTGGAAACGGCCCTGCAAGTACGTCTGGGTCTCTTCCTTGGCTATTCCCCGAATCCTGGGCGCCAAGGCGTAAGCAGCGACGACAAGCGCAGCGCACAGAATCAGTAAACCCGCTCCCACAATCACGAACCATCTGTTCATGGCGCTCCTAGGTTTTGTGCCAGTCCCAAGCATTATTGATGATCGGCAGACTAGGTTGGCTGCATTCTTTCAATGAGAGAATGGCCCACCTCTATAGACGCTGTCATTAGGGGCTCCGGGGTCACCCCAAAAGCCTTGTCCACGTGGAGCCCAAGTTACCCTTTCGCACGCCGTTGCCAGAGGGCATAACCGTCTTCGAACCCCGGTGCTACCCTTGTAATTTACCTGTTGGAGGAGTGTGTGGTCGATTCCATCCTATCTGACGACGCCAGTACCCAGAAACGCCGTAGCACGCGCATCGTGCAGGCAGTTCCCATCACTGTGTCCGGCGTGGATGCTTTAGGCCAGCCTTTTAAAGAGCGCACGACGACAGTGATGGTCAACGCTCACGGCTGCAAGTATCAATCGAAACACTACGTTCCCAAGAATTCAACGATCACGCTCGAAATTCCCCACGTAGCGCCATCTCAACCGCCGCGCATTGTGCAGGGGCGTGTCGTTTGGGTCCAGCGGCCAAGGGCTGTCCGCGAGCTTTTTCAGATTGGTCTGGAGTTTGAGATTGCGGGCAATATCTGGGGCATTGCGTTCCCGCCTGAGGATTGGTCAGCCTGTCCGGATGGAGCTTCGCAGGTACCCCCGTCGCGGCCGGAGGCGCCAGCACCCGTCGCGCAATTTTCGATCCCGGGAACACCGGAAGCCAAGGCAGAAACGCCGACAGCCGCTCCCACAGTGACTCCGATTGTTCCGCCTCCCGCACCAACGACGCCGTCGGCGACAGCCAGCGTCGACAAGATACATGTGGTGTCTAGCCCAACGCCAACGCCAGCGTCGGCGCCGGCACCAGCCCAAGCGCCAACCCCAGACGCGCAGCTAGTCGCCGCACGACAAATGGCGAAGATGGTCTCAGAGGCAAAAGACACCCTCGATAAGACGCTCCGCCGAGGCGCACAGACGGCGATTAATGAGGAAATGACGTTCGTGCGTCAGCAGCTCGACGCCCAGCTTCACGAAGCGGTTGAGCGAGCCATCAAGACGTCGATGGAGCGGGTTTCGGAATCAGCGGTGAAAAAGGTCGTCCAACAGGCGGCGGAACGCACGGCGGCAATCGTCGAGGAAGCGCGCAAAGTACAGGACACCAGCGTTGAGCATTTGGACGTGAAGGTTCGCGAGGCCGTCCAGCAAGCGGTAAGCCACGCAGCCGACCAGCCAGCACANNAGCGGCACAACAAGCGACCGCGCAAAATTTGAAGCAAGCGGTCGAAGAAGCGGTTGAACGTGTTGTTTCGCAACGCGAAGCTGCATCTCCGTCGCTCGGAATCCTGGCATCCCCGGAAGCTGCACAACAGCATCTGGACACCTGGAAGAAAAATCTCGAAGAAACCGCCCAGAGCGTTCGCGCCCAGACGGTCGAGCAGGCGCAAGCCGATGCAGACGCGGCAAAACGGCGCTGGAACCAAGAATTCGAATCGGCAATGACGGGAGCCTCGCAGACTCTAGGAGAAAAACTGAGCGTAGCCTCCCAAAGCGTGCTGACGCAAACCGAACAGGAGTTCGCCGCACAGAAAACGAATTTGCGTAGCTCGCTAGACGAAGCGATAGCGGGAGCGCAGGCGACAATTCAATCGCTGGGCGCGGGGCTGGAGCAGGAGCGCGCTCGCGCGGACGAGGCACGGGCGCGAATTGAAGAAGCGGCGCGGTCCACCCTCGATCAGACTCAACATCGGCTAAATGAAATGGTCGGCTCGCAGCAGGAGGAAGTTGCGCGAAGAGCTGATCAAGTAATCACCGAGCGCACGCAGTACATCGTACCGGTGCTTCAAAATTCCGCGCAGAAAGTAATCGAGCATTTCTCCGGCGAACTCGACCAGAAACTCGCACCCAGGCTCGACGCAGCGCAGAAGGCCACGTCGGAACTCGCTGAGGCTCGTGAGCAGGCTGCCCGTCTGCAGCACGACATCCGCGAACAGATGCAGAAAGCAACCGAGCATTCCGCACAAATCCAGGCGAGTGTTCGCGACCAGATTCAGCAGACAGCCCAGGAGGTGACACAGAAAGCCGCTTCCGATCTCGCCCATGCCGGCGAGCAGTCTGCCCAACTCCAGAACAGCATCCGGGAACAGATGCAACAGGCTACCGAGCATGCCGCGCGGATTCAGGCGAGTGTTCACGACCAGGTGCAACAGACTTCCGAACAAGTGGCGCAGATTCGGGCAGCCGCGCGCGATCAGGTTCAGCAAGCATCCGAGCAGACGGTACGGGAATCGCTCGAACAGATTCGTCAGGAGTCAGCAAAGGTTCCTGCTGAGTTCGAGCAGTCCTGTCGCGCGGTTCTCTCCAAAATTGAAGAAGAGTTCGAGCAGAAGAGCACCGAATCGCAGCACGATACGTACGAAGCGCTCTCGAAAGCATCCGACTGGTATCAAAAGAAGGCCCAGACGACGATGCAATCGACGATGGAGAAGGCCGTCGAGCAATCGACTGCGTCCCTACGGAGCCGCGCGGCGGAAATCGAAGAGGCAGCCAAGGAGGTAGTGGAACGCGAGCGCGCAAGAATAGGCGAATCCGCGGAAATCGTGCACGCGAGCTTTACCGATCGGGTCCAGGAGGTGACAGGCGAATCGCTCCGGCGGTTTGATGAAGTTTCGCGCCAGGCCCTCGAAAAAGCCCGCTCCGACATGGAGTACAACCGCGAAGAGTCACTCACTCAGTTCCAAAAACTTCTCGACGATAAAATGACGCAAGGCGTGGAACAGGCTCAAACATACCTGCAATCCCAACTCGTGCCCCTGGCGGAATCCTTCGAAGCACAACGTCAAGCGCAACAGCGGGACTGGCTGGGACAACTGAAAAAATCCACCGACGAGTCGATCGAGCAATACAAGGCGCGTCTTGAGAACACCTCGAACTCGTGGCTGCTCGCGTCGGCAACAACACTGGGGCAGCATTCGCAGACTGTTCTCGACACACTGGCGAAATNNAAACGCATGCGCGAGAGCATCGCGGGCGTTCTCGCCGGCATGGGCGACACCTTGAAAGACCGGCTGCTCGGAATTTCCAGCGATTTCGGCGCCGATGATGAAGATGACGGCGAAGCACCTTCAAAAAAGAAATAGCCTCAGCACGTAAAGATTACTCAGAGAGCTTGGGCTCTTGATGCACCGTATTCGACCCCATTTCTAGTTCCGGCGGACAACCCGGTATAATGCCTTGTATGGCGAATAACGCTTACCTCAGCGTTTGGTGCAAAGATTTTCCGGAAGAGCGCATCCTTGAGCGCTGCGCTGCGTTTCTTAGCACGATTCCCTTGTCAACCACGAGACCCGGATTCACGTACCTGACCATCCGCGCGATCGATATCTCCGAAACGCCTATTCTCGAGCAGGATCTGCGCTCGGTGCCCCTGGGACCTCTGGAAATCATGGAAATCGCGCAAGATCACGTGCACAACGATTGCTCACTCGAGCTGACCTGCTATTGGGACCTCGCGGAATTTGACGCGTCGAACGGAAAATCCAAACTCGAGCCTCAGCAGCTCGAGATATTTTGCCGTGGTGAGGAATACGACTACGGCTTCTGGAAAGAGAGCGGCCATCTATCCGTGAACCTGGGCTTCGAACACTTCTTCACGGGCCACGGCGGACTACTAGGCGTACGGCCGGGGCCCGACGCGCCTCCGGAGAGTCGCGAGGAAGCTCGTTTTTATGAAGCGATGGTTTGGCCCGATAACCTGGAAAAGTATCAAGAAAAGACTCGGGAAAACATACGCAAGGTCTTCGACTGGGTTGGCCGGATTGAACGAGCGCTTCCCGTCGACCGCGTTCGGCTCTGGTCCGAAGGCGAAGAAGACTTTGAGGCGCGCCTTCAGGAAATTGTGGGCGCACGATAGCGTTGAACATCTCTTCCGCGAACGGTAGCGAAGCGATAGAATCTAGCCATTCACTTTATATCGGGGTGGGTTTGAAGGTGTCGTACAAACTGCGCGTCGACTGCAACCTGGCGGCCGAGGATGTAGTCAAAATCAGGGTGCCTGCGTCTAATATTCGCCAATGAGCGCCATCGCACAGCCCGTTTCAGGAACAGCCGTGCGCCCCCAGCGCAAACCCTCCGGCTGGGGTCAACTCAAGCTGCTTTTGCCGTACGTATTCCGTTACAAACGCATGGTTGCCGTCGGCATGGTAGCTCTCACGCTGACTGGGCTCGTTGGCTCGCTGCCGCAGTTGATCATCGGCGCGATCACGGACTTGCTGCATGCGGCGCCACGTCCACTTTCGACGCTTTCAGGAAGCGCCCGCGCAATTCTTCACCCGCTGTTCGGGTTTTATGCGCCGTTGAGCCATCATGCGCTGGGCCTCTACTGCCTGATTCTCGTGGCAGTCATGTTGGTAAAAGGGTTTTTCTCTTTCTGGACACGCTGGATACTCATCGGCGTTTCACGCGAGATCGAATACGATCTGCGAAACGATCTGCTCACCCGTCTTTTGGCAATGGATTCCGAGTTTTACTCAAAGAATCGTACGGGCGATCTGATGTCGCGCGTGACCAATGATTTGAACGCGGTCCGCATGGTGCTGGGCCCCGGAATCATGTACACCGCCACCACAATTGCGACGATGGTGATGGCGATATATTTCATGCTCAAACTTTCGCCTGTGTTGACGATGTGGGTTCTCATTCCCGTTCCGTTTGTGGCCTTCGCTGTGCGCTATTTCGGCCAGATCATTCATCGCCTCTCGGAGCAGATTCAGGCCGCCCTCGGCGTCCTTTCCACTCGCGCACAGGAGAATCTTACCGGCGTTCGCGTGATTCGAGCGTACGCCCAGGAAAAGCCTGAAATCGCATCGTTCGACCGAGCCAATCGTGACTATGTCGACCACAATATCAAGCTCATCGGTTCCTGGAGCCTCTTCTTCCCTGCCCTCGCGGCTCTGATTGGCGTCACGGTCGTAATCCTGCTTGGGATGGGCGGGATTCAAGTCATCAATCAGCGAATATCGTTGGGCACATTTTTGGCTTTTTATGCGTTTCTGGGTCAGCTTGTCTTTCCGATGATCGCGATCGGCTTTGTGACCAATATTTTTCAGCGTGGCGCAGCTTCGATGGGCCGGTTGAATTACATATTGACAGCCCAGCCCAATATCCGTAATTCAGCAGTTCTCGAAGAAGAGACGCCAGCGGCAGCCCATGGAAATGGTCAGCCTCACGGGCGTTCTGACCGAAAAACGGCGGCACCTACTTCGACCATCCGCGGCGAAATAGAGTTTCGGCATTTGACGTTCGCCTATCCAACTGGATCGAACGGAACGTCGGGTCCAGAGGTGTTGCACGACATCAACCTGAAAATTCCGGCCGGCTCCACGCTCGCCGTCGTCGGTCCCACGGGCAGCGGCAAATCGACGCTCGCGGCTCTTGTCGCACGACTATGGGAAGCGCCCCCGGGAACTCTTCTGATTGACGGCGTCTCCATCCGCGAATATCCGCTCGAGACGCTGCGCCGGTCGATCGGATTCGTGCCGCAGGATACTTTTCTCTTCAGCGAAACAATCCGCGAGAACATCGGGTTTGGCGTGGATGTCCTCCACGAGGAACAGGTCCTCGAAGCCGCTGAAATCGCGACTATCTCGGGTGAGATTTTGAGCTTCCCCAAACGCTTCGAGACCATGGTTGGAGAACGCGGCATCACTCTTTCCGGCGGCCAGAAGCAGCGAACCTCTCTGGCGCGCGCAATTTTACGGCAGCCGAAAATCCTCGTGCTGGACGACTCGCTCTCCAGTGTGGACACGGATACCGAAGAGCGGATTCTCCGTCAACTCGGTGACGTGATGCGCCAGCGGACTACCATCCTTGTGGCGCACCGCGTCTCCACCGTGAAGAATGCCGACCAGATCGTCGTCTTGCGCGAGGGACGCATCATCGAGCGGGGCACGCACGATGAGCTTCTCGGACTCGGTGGCTACTACGCCGATCTCTATCAGAAACAGTTGCTCGAAGAAGAATTGGAACGCGAATGAGCGATTTCCGCGAAGAAGAAAAACTGGGCAAGCTGTACGACACTCAGATCACGCGGCGGCTGATGAAGTATCTCTGGCCGTACCGCTGGATGGTGGTGGTTGCGGTCTCAATGACCCTGGGTGTTGCGGCCATGGGCATTCTCGGACCGTACTTGTTCCACATCGCGCTGGACGGATACATCGTGCCCGCCACCCTCCATTCGATCTCCAAGCGCGCGGCGCTGGTCGGCACGATGTGGGTCGTGCTGGCGTACCTGGGTTCTCTACTCGCGAACTTTGGTCTGCAATATGCTCAGGTACGGATCATGCAATCGGTCGGACAGAAAACGATGTACGACCTGCGCAAGGAAATTTTCGAACATCTCCAACGCTTGCCGATAAGCTTTTTCGACCGCAGCCCTGTAGGGCGGCTTGTCACCCGTGCTACGACAGACGTGGATGCGTTGAACGACCTCTTCGCATCGGGCGTGGTCGCCATGCTGAACGACTTCGTCCAGCTATTCGGCCTGGCGATATTCCTCCTCTGTTGGCATCCGATCCTGGCGCTGGCCACACTCTCTCCGCTTCCGTTCATGATTGTACTGACATATTTCTTCCGGAACCGGGTTCGAGACGCAAACCGGGGGATTCGAACTGCTATCGCGCGAATTAATGGGTTCCTACAAGAGCACATCAGCGGCATGGCTGTCGTGCAGCTGTTTAATCGAGAGCGAAAAGCGCGAAAGCAATTCGCGGAGCTGAATCGCATCCACATGGAGGCTTACAAGGACGCGATCGACGCCTTTTCTTTTTTCTTCCCGGGAGTTGAATTCCTCAGCATGGGCGGTATCGCGGTACTTTTCTGGATGGGCGGCGTTCGTGTGATTGCGGGCACCATTGAAGTCGGCGTTCTTATCTCTTTCATGATTTACGCGCAAAGCTTCTTTCGCCCCATTCAGGACCTCAGTGAAAAATTCAATATTTTGCAGGCCGCCATGGCTGCTTCTGAACGCATTTTCGGCCTTCTCGACGAACCAATCCCAGTTCCCGATCCTCACGCACGCTCGCTCCCTGCTCCCCGCGGCGACGTCGAATTCCGCAACGTCTGGTTCGCGTATCATGGTGGCGCGACACCCAAAGAAGAAGATTGGGTCCTGCGCGACGTTTCCTTCCACGTTGAGCCCGGCCAGACGCTCGCTATTGTGGGGCACACGGGCGCGGGCAAAACCACGATCATTCAGCTTCTCCTCCGGTTCTACGACATCCAGCGCGGCCAGATACTGCTCGACGGTGTGGACATCCGGGAAATTGACTTACAAGATCTGCGTCGACTGTTCGGCATCGTGCTGCAGGATCCGTTCCTCTTTACGGGCACGCTTGAATCGAACGTCAAGCTCGGCACCGAGACGATCGATCGCTCCTCGACCGAACGCGCCCCNNACGCGCCCTGAAAGAAGTAGGACTCGGGCCATTTGTTTCTTCGCTGCCTCAGGGAATAGAGACGCCAGTAACCGAGCGCGGCGGAACGCTGTCGGTCGGGCAGCGCCAGCTGGTCAGCTTCGCGCGTGCCCTAGCGCACAACCCAAAATTCCTAATTCTCGACGAAGCGACTTCCAGCGTCGACACAAAGACCGAGTTGCTGATTCGCGAAGCTCTCGACCGATTACTCACGGGTCGCACCGCCGTGGTGATCGCACACCGTCTGAGCACCATCCAGCACGCCAACCGCATCCTCGTATTCCACAAAGGCCGGCTGCGCGAGCAAGGCTCGCACCAAGAGCTGCTCGCCGTGCGCGGGATTTACCATCGCCTCTACCAGCTGCAGTACAAGGAACAGGAGTTGGGCGTATCGCTCTCTGGCGCGACGGTGCCTGGATTCTCGCAGCCCTTACCCGCCGATGACTGACGCGTCGCAGCTCGCGCGCAATCCTTTCTCTCAATTGGCTTTCTTGCTGCTCTCTTTTTTGCCGCGCTTTCATGAGCCGCTCGGATGAAGCCGCCTGAAATTCTAATCTCCGCTGGCGAAGCTTCGAGCGATATGTACGCGGCGCGCCTGGCAAAAGCTTTGCGAGAGCGCACAGGTGCGAAATTCTTCGGAATGGGCGGTCCACGCATGGCCGAAGCAGGTGTCGAATTGATCGCCGACTATCATGAGGTTGCGGTGGTCGGCATCACTGAAGTTCTTCACAAAATCCCCACAGTCATCCGCGTACAAAATCGGCTGGCGCGCGAGGCAGGCCGCCGGCATGCGGCTCTCGCGATTCTGGTCGATTCTCCGGGAACTCATTTTGGCGTCGCACGGCGGCTGAAAAAGGCGAATATCCCAGTTGGCTACTTTATAGGACCGCAAGTATGGGCGTGGCGCGCGGGGAGGGTACAAGTCGTTAAGCGACTGGTCAACCGCATGGTCGTGATCTTTCCATTCGAGGAAAAGATTTACCGCGACGCTGGCGTGCCCGTCGATTTCGTCGGACATCCGCTGGTGGACGTCGTAAGGCCCACGATGACGCGCGATGAGTTTGCGGAGCGGCACAACCTCGGTCCGGAACGGCTGATTGTGGCGCTTCTACCCGGCAGCCGCCGGAACGAGATCGCGCAGAACTATCCGCGCGTTCTTGAAGCTTGCGAGATGTTAGCGCGGGACATAAAACCGTCCGGTGCACTGCAATTCGTTCACGTTGCCGCGCCCGGGCTGGGAAGCGAGCTATTTACTTCTCCGGGCGAGCGCCCCAGTATCGACATCAAGCGCATCGAAGGTTCTGCGTATGACGCACTTGCCTCTGCGGACTGCGCCATCGTCGCCAGCGGCACGGCCACCATCGAGGCTGCCCTCGTGGGGACGCCGATGGTTGTGGTCTACCGCGTCGCCCCAATAACCGCCGCAATTCTTCGGCGGATGGTGACTGCGCCGTTCTTCAGCATGGTTAATTTGATCGCCGGGCGCCGCATCGTTCCTGAACTCGTTCAGGACGATTTTACGCCCGCAGCCGTTGCGGCGGAGGTCCGCTATCTCCTTGAATCGTCGGACGGGCGAGACGAGATGAAGGCGGGGCTGGCCGAAGTCCGCGCCAAGCTTGGCTCAGGCGGCGCGATCGAAAGAGCCGCAGACATCTTTACCCGCATGCTTTAGACGTCGGGGGCGCGGGCAACTGCGCGTAGTTATCTGGTATCTTACATAAGCTGAAGGTTATGGACATGTTCGAAAGAGGACCCTTCTTGCTCAAGGCCTATCGATTGCCTGCCCTGCTGACGCTATCGCTGCTGATGGCGGTTTCCGTCGCCGCGCAGGCCCCCCGCGCCTTCCCGTTCCGTGCAACCCACTACGATGTCGAAGTCATTCTCCATCCGGAGGATCAAACGATCCAGGCGGAGGCTAAAGTAGATTTCGTCGCCCAGCAGGTTGCGAAAACCGTTCTCGTGGAGTTGCACCCGGATTTGCGGGTTACCTCGGTAAAGTCCGCCGATGGGCATACGCTCGATTTTGATCGCGACAACCGCTCGCCGCTTCTACTTACGGTTGCTCTTCCGGGGGCCTCGACGCCAGGAAAGCAGCTCACGCTCATATTCGACTACAGCGGTCCCGTTTCGAGCGAGGAAGACAGCCCGACTCGGGGTTTGCGCTTCGCGTCGGTTGACAAGACCTCGGCGTATCTCCTGCTGCCCGCGCGCTGGTTTCCGCTAACAGACTATCCTTCGAACCGTTACACAGCGACGTTCAACGTCATCGTTCCCAACACTTTTGCCGTCGCAGGCACGGGCAAGGCAGATCCTCCCAGCGCGCGTCCGGGCATCGGCGGCGCTTCGGGCCAGACATCCTATGTGTTCCACTGCGATCGTTCCGCTCCCGTCGGCTCGTTCGTGGCCGGCGACCTGCAACTCTCGACGGCGCCGACGGAGGGCTATCAGTTTTCGTTCTACGCGCCTCCCGCACAAGCCTCGACGGTGGCAGGCTACGGCAATTCGCTGGCGCAGATCATGAGCTATTTTTCCGATACGTTCGGTTCGTTCGGAAACCAGCCGAGTCTGACGGTCGCGCAGATGCCGGATGGATCGCTCGCCGGGTATTCGGCGCCGGGTATTCTATTGATCAGCGCGCGCCAGTGGACCGCAAGGGTGAATGATCGTTTGCTGTCGCAACTCGCTGCGGGCCAATGGTGGGGCGATCAGGTCGTGCCGGCGACTTCGTCTGATGTGTGGATCACCGATGGGATTTCGCGTTATGCCGAAGCGATGTACGCGGAACAATCGGGCGGCGTCGCCGCGCTTAACAAAGCGCTCGAGGATTTTGCAGTCGGCGCGCTCATGTTCGAACAATCCACGCCAATCGCGCAGGCAGACCGCCTCGGCGCGTATTCCGATACTTACCGCTCGGTCGTCGCGGACAAGGGAGCGCTCGTTTTCCACATGCTTCGTGCGCAATTAGGCAACGACGCGTTTACAGCCGTCTTGCGCGATTTCTATAAACAGCACGCGGGAAAAACGGCCACAATCGAGGAGTTCGAGAAGTTGACGGCGTCGAAAGCGCCTGCCCAGAAGAAAGGCGAGCCGTCGCTCAATCTCGTTTCCTTTTTTTCGCAGTGGCTGAATTCCACCGGCGTACCCGAGTTCAATATCCAGTACATCGTGTATCGCACGCCGAAGGGCTTTCAGGTCATCGGGAAGGTGCGCCAGGACCTCGACACGTTCCGCATGCCTGTCGAGGTGAAAGTGGATACGGAAGGCAATCCTGAATACAAGAAGATCCTCGTCACCGGCACGACCTCGGAATTCCAAATCGAGACGTTCGGCCGGCCGAAGCCGAATGGGATCACAATCGACCCGAACAATAACCTCCTAAAATCCAGCCCGCGATTGCGGGTTCGCGCCACCATCGCGCGAGGTGAGGGGCTGGCCACGCTGGGGAAGTATTACGAAGCGATTCAGGAATACCAGCGCGCGCTCGATGTGCAGCCCACGAATTCCCTCGCGCATTTCCGAATGGGCGAAGCGATGTTCTACCAGAAGAATTATCAGGCCTCCGCCAATGCTTTTCGCGCGGCGCTGGGCGGAGACCTCGATCCCAAATGGGTCGAAGTCTGGGGCCACATCTACATGGGTAAAATCTATGATGTGCTCGGCCAGCGCGAGCGTGCCGTGAACGAGTATAGTTTGGCGCAACGCGAGAAAGACGATACAGCCGGGGCGCAGCAGGAAGCCGTTCGATACATGCAAAAGCCTTATAACGGTGACAACAGCGCTCCCGCTCCGACCGCCACTGCGAGTGGCACACCGGCTCAATCCCCTGCAGCGTCCAACGATGCCGCAGCGGACAAGCAGCCCGTGCTCAAAAAGCGCACCGAAAACAATTAACGTCTGGCCTGAGATGCAGTTTCACCATCGCGAAAAAGAAACCGATGACAGCCGATCCGGTTGCTGAGCACTACGAGACTCTTCTCGCTCAGCATTACACTTGGATGTTTGGCGCCAGCTTCGATGAGAAGGTTGCCGAGCAACGCGCGTTGATCGAGCGCCTCGGAGTCTCCGCAAAGGCCGGCTCCGCTCGTACGGCGATCGATCTTGGCTGTGGCTCCGGCTTTCAGTCTTTGGCGCTGGCCGAGCTGGGCTTCAGCCGGGTTGTGGCAATTGATACGAGTGCCAAGCTGCTGACTGAACTCCAGACACGCAGCGCCGGCTTCCCCATCCATACCGTGTGCTCCGATCTCGATGCGCTTCGGGAACTGGTCGAACCTCAAAGCGCGGATGTCGCCGTTTGCATGGGTGATACGCTCACGCACCTCCCAAGTAAGACTGCCGTCAGCAAACTGTTCTCGGATGCCTATCGAGCGTTGCAGCTGGGAGGTCTGCTCGTGCTCACCTTTCGCGACCTTACTCCCACCACGTCAGGGCTCGATCGATTCATCCCGGTTCGGAGCGATGCACATAGAATCATGACTTGCTTTCTGGAATGCGAATCGTCGGAAACCGTTGTTGTGCATGACCTGATTCACGTGCGCAATGGTTCGGAATGGACGTTGCACAAGAGCAGCTACCGCAAACTGCGCCTGGCGCCGGACTGGGTTTGCGGCGAACTCGCTGCCGCGGGATTTCGGGTAGAGCGTAACGAGCCGGCAGGGCGTCTGGGTGCGATCGCGGCGTCGAAGCAGAGCTAGGCAGAATCCTTTTTGCCGAGTTCGGCGAATACCTCTTCGAAAACTGCGAGGGCTTCCTCGTCGAAGAGCACAAAGCTCACCTTTTCCAGTGACGTCGGTCCCTCGAAATGTTTCGCTGTCTCGCGCAGCATGATTTCCGCGCATTCGCGAAGCGGGAACCCCGCGATACCGGTGCCAACGGCGGGAAAGGCGATTGTTTCCAGGTTATTCTGCGCGGCGATGCGAAGAGCATGCGCGGTCGAACTACGGAGCGAGTGCGCCGATGCCGGCCCTCCGAGCTGCATGCTCGCCGCGTGAATCACGTGCCGAGCCTTGAGATTTCCACCCGATGTGATCGCCGCTCCGCCCACCGGGATCGTGCCAATTTCGTCGCACTCGGCTTGAATCCGCGGCCCACCCTTGTGACGAATCGCCCCAGCAACCCCGCCACCGAGTTGCAGTTCATTGTTTGCCGCATTCACGATGGCGTCGGTGTCCATTTCCGTGATGTCGCCCTGGCGGATTTCTATTCGGTCGCAGAGGTTCACTCGGGAAAACTCTCCTAAATTCCAATCTGATTTTCGAGTTGGATGCAAAGAGCGATTACCGTTCAGAGCTTTGCTATGCCGTCTTTATCGAATCCGATGACGACGTGTCCTGCAGCCACGATCACGGGCCGGCGAATCAAATTGGGCTCCTGCGCCATCATACGGATAGCCTCTCTTCGTGACGGNNCGACGGAAGAGTTCGTTGCGGCTGTTCAGAAAATCGGTGTAGTCACGATTGCCGATTAGTTTCTCAAGCTCCGCGGACGTCAACCGCTCTTTCGCCAAGTCGCGAAAATAGAGCTGGAATCCACGCTTCTCCATAACTTTGCGCGCCTTCCTGCATGTCGTGCAATTCGGCTTGTGCAGGAACCGGACTTTCTTTCCTTCTTTTCCCGAATGCGCTGCACTCTTTTTTCTCGTAGTCGTCATCCTTCTCTCCTAATATCGCGGCACGCGTGGATCAATTTCCGTCGCCCATCGTTCGATCCCGCCGGTCATCGATCGCGCCCCTTCAATACCCTGCTCTCGCAGCCACGCCGCAGCATCGAGGCTCCGCATCCCGTGGTGGCAGAAGAGGACAATTTCACTCGTTCCCGCCAGTCGTGGCAGGCTGGCCGGAATCTCACGCAGAGGAATCAGTACGGCACCTTCGATCCGTGCAGTCTCATGCTCCCACTTCTCGCGCACGTCCACAAACAGAAATTTGTCGCCGCGAGCGATAAGCGCTTCTACCTCGCGCGGGGCGATATCGATGTCTGCGAGAGGATCCTGTGTCATGGGTTGTTTCGATCTTCTAAAGCCTGATGATTTTCCAGACTGAAGTTCCTAACGAATGATCGGTGTCTCAGTGTCCACGGAAATTCGGCTGGCGCTTCTCTACGAAGGCGGCGAGACCCTCGGCGCAATCCTCCGAGAGGAAGCAATGGAGTTGCAGGCGATTCTCTTCCTCGATAGCGACCTCAAGCACCTTATGCGCATCGCCGATCATTGTGCGCTTCAGATCTCGGTACGCTAGCGGCGGTCCGGCGGCCACAACAGCGGCAAACTTGCGCGTCTCTTCGTCAAACTTATCCTGAGGATAGACGCTGGACACGATTCCGATCCGCCGCGCTTCCTCTGCCGATACCCGCTCCCCAGTGTAAAAAAGTTCCGAGGCACGCGACACCCCCACCAACCGCGGCAGCAGATATGTCGCGCCGAGATCGGGGTAGAGTCCCAACTTCCCAAAGGCCTGGGCGAATATCGCAGGCTCCGATGCAATTCGTAGGTCGCAATTGAGCGCCAAGCTCATGCCACCTCCTGCGGCGGGACCGTTGACCGCGGCAATTACCACTTTCGGCATCGTCGCAATTGCCACGCATATTTCCTTGCCGATCGTGAGAAGGTTCTCGAATTCTTTCACAGCGCGACGCTTGCGCGCATCTCGCATGAAGTTAATGTCGCCGCCGGCGCAGAACCCACGCCCCGCTCCCGTGAGAACCACGGCCCTAACGGATTTATCGTCTGCGGCGCGCAGCAACGCTTGTGCCAGCGAGCGTAAGATTTCGGGATTCAGTGCGTTCAGCTTTTCCGGCCGATTCAGGCGAAGCGTCAAAACCGGCCCCGCTCGCTCCTCAAGCACCAGCGGTGCTGTCGCCGACTGAGTCGCTCCCATCTCCGGTCTGACCCCCATCCCAGGTTGCTGGATCCTACGAATCCTTCAGACTCTTCAGGAGCGCGGCCAGTTTCTTGAAGTAGCGCTTTTTCACGCTCAGACTGGTACCCGCATTTTGCGCGCTCGTCGAAGGAAGTACGAAAACACAAGCCCCGTAGAGCAATTCCTTCTGCAGTCCAAATTTGCACGGGCGGCCCGCGAATTTTTCATAGACCATCTTGCCGTTGAACGCGATGACCCGCGGCCGNNAGGACGCGGCCCTCGGCAAACTCCTGCCGCTCGATTTCTTCCACTCCGCGGGTAGGGCGTTTGACGAGGTCCGTCATGCCAATGCCGAACTCGACCATTCGCCGGTCGTCCTCGTACCCGAGCGGCTCTGGAATCACCCCTGACTCGTACATCATTGGCCAGAATTGGTTGTTGCGCCCAGCATAATAATGCCCAACTCGCGCCGAGCGGTCGCCCGGATTGGCGCCCACGAGGATCATTTTCATACCTTTGCGCAGATAGTCGGGCAGTGTCCTCATTGAATGACCTAAAGGCTCCTCAGCATTTCCATCGCGCACGAGCTCGCGCCCGCCGGCTATCATAATACATTCCTGCCAGGCGGCTCCCAAAAGCTGTGCTACCATTTCCTGTGGAAAAGCCCTATGAGCTCTTCAAAACTCGACCCCATTGAGCCTCACCCGTTGCCCTCGCAAGTAGTGAAGGCCGACGAGCCCATGCTGGTCGCGGCGGCCAAAGCAGGGGATATTCCCGCCTTTGAAACGCTCGTAGGCCGCTACGAACGCAAGATTTTCCGCCTCACACAAAATATCACCCAGAATCGTGAGGACGCCGAAGACGCCATGCAAGAGGCGTTTTTGAAGGCGTTCCAGCACTTAGGCGAGTTCCAGGGTAATTCGCGGTTCTACACCTGGCTCGTTCGCATCGCGGTGAACCAGGCGCTGATGAAGCTTCGGAAACGCCGCCCCAATGTGGTGTCGCTGGATGAGGACTTGGACACTGGCGAGGATATGATGCCCCGCGAGGTGGAGGACTGGGGACCTTCGCCCGAACAGCGCTATGAACAGACCGAACTCTCGGGAATTCTCTCAAATATGATTGGGGAACTCGACCCACAATTCCGAGTCGTTTTCCAGCTGCGCGACATCGAAGAGTTGTCGACCGAGGAGACGGCCGAGACGCTGGGTCTTTCCGTGCCCGCTGTGAAATCGCGGCTGCTGCGTGCGCGGTTGAAGTTACGCCAGAAACTGAATCAACATTTTCGGCGGGAGAAGACTCCGTGAAGTGCAAACAAATCATCAGCGAACTGGCGGATTATCTGGACGAAGCGCTCGACCCCATCTTGCGCAACACGATCGAAGTGCATCTCGAGAAATGCAAGGACTGCCGCATCGTGGTGGACACGACGAAACAGACGATCGAAATCTTCTGCAATTCCGAACCCGCACCGCTTCCGGCAAGCACCCGTCTGCGATTGCACGAAGCACTGGCCAAGCACCTTCGCCGAGTCCGCGCCTGAGTCCGGGTCACTTTTCGCTTTTCGGCCACTCGTTCTATCGGTTTCCGCCCTCTCCCACCCACATCGGGACCTCGCGCCCCATCCGTCGCTCGCGCGCCAGTTCGTAGATTCTGCCCGCCACTACAATATCTTCAATGGCGATTCCGTTCGATTTGAACATCGTGATCTGGTCGTGGTCGGTGCGCCCCGGCACCTTGCCCGTGACGACATCGGCCAGCTCGCGGACGCCAATCCATCGTGACGCGTCCTCGCCGAAGACTTGAATCAGGTCGCCTGCTTCGAGTTTTGATTGTTCGCGGGAATCAGCGACGATCACATCGCATCGCCGCACCGCTTCGGCATCGAGCTCGCACTTTTCAGCGAAATTCACCCCTATCGCATTGATATGCACGCCACGTTCAAGCCATCGACTCTCGACAACGGGTTTTGTCGATGTGGTTGCCGTAATCAAAATATCGGCGCCGCGCACCGCTTCTTCGGCCGAAGAAGCGGCCGTGACCGGCACTCCAAGGCATTCCGTCATTTCCTTGGAAAACTGTTCGCGGCGGCTAGGATCGCGGCCGAACGCGCGGACGCTCTCGAGTTTCCTGGCGAGCGCGACGGCTTCGAGTTGTGTTCGCGCCTGTAAACCCGTGCCGATGATTCCGACGACGCCTGCGTCGTCGCGCGCCATCATGCGAGTGGCGACGCCGCTCGCCGCTCCCGTACGCATCTGACCTAAGTAGTTCGCTTCAATCAGCGCAACCACCTCGCCTGATTGTCCGCTAAACAGCGGCACCAGGAAACGCGCGCCGCTCGGCGAAGCCGTATAGATCTTGAGGCCCAGGTAACCGCCCTCTGCGTCCGATGCGGCCATATAGTGAAGGTAGCCCTTCCCTGCCAATCGCAGTCTCTGGCGCGAATGAGAAATTGCCGCGCCATTTCCGAGCCGTCGAAACGATGTCTCCACCGCTTCCAACGCCAGCGGCATGGTCAGAATTGCTTTCACGTCTGTTTCGGTCAGTAGCAAAGGCATAGGGATCACCGTTTCCTCGGTTAGCAACAATCGTCAAAGGAAATTATCAGAAGTTGATCGAATAACGAAGAACGCGCGCCTCGGGAGCATCCAACACGAGAAGTTCTTTGCGCGAGCTGATGGCCAAGGCGGGTGCCGGCCTATTCCCCTGCCCTAGCTCGGGCGCAAGATCGACATCGAGCTTCGGTGTTCCGTCCGTGGACCATACATGGAGCGTGCGGCCATCCTTATCCATCGCAAAAATGTAAGCGCGCGTCACGGTGAGTGAATCGCTTAGCTTCCTGTCCCTTCCGTCCGCGCTGGCATCCACTTTGGCAGTGAAATGCCCGTCATCCGTGAAGCTCACTATCCGATCTGAGGACGGATCGGCCATGTACAGATGACCGTCAGGGCCGGCGACGAGGGTCTCTGCCCGCACTTTGGCATTTGGCACGACCGCAGTCGGCTGCCACGATTGCAGCAGTCGAAAACGCGGAGTATAGCTAAAGACGCGACCGGCGCCCGCATCCAGAATATGAATCATCCCATCGTCACTCACTGCGACGCTCAGCGTGCTGTCGCTGTTCGGGCGAGTTTTCAAACGCAGTTCACGATAGCGATCGCCGTTCGGCAAAAACACAAACGCGCTGCCGCGGTCGGAGTCAGTGACATAAATCGCCCCGCCGCTATCAATCGTAATCGACTGGGGATGCTTTAGATTCGGCTCTTGAAAAGAAAGTAGCGCCGTGCCCGTCGCCGTAAACTTGTTGACGTACTGGCTTCCAGCGTCCGCGAGATAGGCGTTCCCAACTGCGTCGGTCGCGATGCATCTGGGCTGGTCCAATTGACCGGGCCCGTCACCCTTGACGCCCCACGCGCCGATGTATGAGACGGAGAGTGGCGCGGGCTTTTGCGCCTCAGCCACCGTATTAACCTTCGAGCATCCCAGGAGCGAACACGCCCACCCGAAGGCAATCGCCGTCAGTGGGACCAAAGCGACGCGACGAAAACGTAACGGATGAATGCGAGCGCGGATTCCGCGCCTCATAAAGCGCGCAGTCACGGAAGCGGTTTCACCGGTGCGCATGTTTTTGTCTCGTGGACTTTGGATTCGCGACGCCCACTCGTCTGACAACCGTCTGCTGCATGTGATAGGTCCGTTGCTCCGAGGCTCCTTTACTCCAGTCGGTAAAAGTGAAGAAGGCCTCGCCGCCGGGTGCAGCTGGTTCCGTGACTTTAATCGGCAACCTCCCGCAAACATCGCTTGCGACGAAGGCTGTCTCGTATCGTTGAGCCTTATTGCCCCACGTGTAAACGCGCATCAGGGTGAAATCGCATGGCTGCCCCTCAGGGCCGCGAGTGCCTATAAGCAGATATTGCGGCTTCGCGCTGCCGTCTGTGTCGATCACGCGGTTTAGTTCGAACCACGTTACAATATGCATGCCAGCCGAATTCGCGTAATCAGGCAGCGGCGAAGGAACATCGAGATCTACGAATCGGCCGAGAAGCCAGCCAGAAGCAGTGGTTCCATCCGCTAGATGCGCCCGCACAAGCCACCAATCTTCTTTCTTCTCAGCAGACGATGTCGTCGCAGGACTACCCGCAGATCGCTCTGCAGACGTTGCTGACGGCGTGGCTGAAGGCGCCACGGGAATCGCCGGTTTCTCTCCAATGGCGGACGATGGCTGTGGCACTTCGGCTGCCCGCNNACATATCCACAGGGATCGCCTTGTTGAGTTGTCGGATGCGCGGCGAATCCCGGGCCGGCTCGATGTGCAGGTTGCTGATCGCCTTTGTGCGACCGCGAGCCTCGACGAGAGATTTCGCCGTGACCGATTCGAGGTTCTCCGCCTTCTGCCACAAGTCCGCGGAGAGCAAATCGTTCGCCGCAATCCACCCTGTCACGCCCGCAGCCGTGTGAACCTGCACTTGATCTTGAAAGCGCTGCAGAATTTCCAGGCGATCGCCGTAACTCAGCGTGCCCACGGGCTCACGAACTTGCGCGCTCGTGCTCCACACTGTGACTTCGCGATTGCCGGCGTAGGCCACTTCGTGCGAACCTTTCGAATGATGGAACCGAAGAAAAACCGCGAAGACGATCACAAGGAGGAGCACGAAACCGACAATCAGCTTTCGCATCAGCGCCGATACTCAAGAGTATTTGCCAAGGTGAGTAACAATTCTACACCAATGAACACGCGCGACTCCTTGCTGGTAACGGAAAATACTCGCGATGTGTCGGAAGAGATGCGGTCCGGCGGGATTTTGCTACAATCCGACACCGTCTGTCGTCGTGTTTCGCCGGCCTACTAGCCAGGAGAATCCAGAATGCAGAGTCTCGAAAAACTGAAGCCGCTCGCGCTGCTCCTCTTGCGCGTAGCCCTGGGCGCCATTTTCATATATCACGGATATCCGAAATTGTTCGGCCACACACGAGAAGCCATGCAGAGCTTCGCCCACCTCGGCTTTCCAGGCTATTTTGCTTACCTTTCAGGCGTGATTGAATTTTTCGGGGGCTGCTTGCTGATCATGGGACTTTTCACGCGATTGGCGGGGTTGCTGCTTGCGGGCGAAATGGCGGTCGCACTTTGGAGAGTCCACAAAATCATCCAGGACCCGCTCGCGGTGCACAACTTTGAATTCCCGTTGTCGCTCGCAGTCGGAGCGTTTGCGCTGGCAGCCCTCGGTGCAGGCCTCATCTCGTTCGATCACGTCCTCTTCCGCGAGGGCGGATCATCCTCCCCGCGCAAACCAAAGAAGAGAGATTGATCTCAGGCCGCCCCGAGCGCCTGCATTAAGCGGGCTGTGCGGAATGCGGGGCGCCGCCAGCAGACATCGGTTGTCCCACAGGGGACGGCGCTTTAGGCAGCACCAGCCACGCTACAAAGTAGCCGAGGAGCGCAGGTACGACAGGTACCGGCATCAGAACCAGCAAAACCCAGATAAGCCTTACCACTGTGGAATCGATCTCTAAATACTCGGCGATTCCGCCGCAAACGCCGGCAATCTTGCAGTCCACAATCGACCGAGTCAGGCGCTTCGAGGCGCGCGGTAGCCCGTCGGGCACAGTGTGCTGACGAGCGCCGCAGAAGTAACAAAAATTCGAATATTCGGCGATATCTCTGTGGCAATTTCCGCAAGTCATGACGTTACCCCCTTACCTCAAGGCCCATTCATCAGCTCACAATAAGTTACGACTCCAGCACGCAAAAAGTTTCATTCCGTCGCTCAGTAGGCCACCAGATCGCGCACGGCGCGCACGATATCTTCCGTCTGAGGTAGTATCGCGTCTTCGAGCTTCGGCTGATAGGCGCAGAACGTATCCGCGGCAGCGACGCGGCGAACTGGAGCATCGAGTTCCTCGAATAGCTCGTCGGCGATGCGCGCCGCAATTTCGGCGCCGTAGCCCCAGGAGCGCGAATCCTCATATGCGACGATCACTCGGTTGTTCTTGCAGATGCTCGTCGCAATCGCCTCCCAGTCGTAAGGACTCAGCGACCTGAGATCGATGATCTCAGTGGAGATTCCTCCCTGCGCGAGCTGTGCCGCCGCAACTTCTGCGCGATGCACAACCGCACCATACGTAATGATGCTCACGTCCGACCCACTCCTCGCAACGCGCGCCTTGCCGAACGGAACCGTGAAGTCCGGCCCAGGATAAAGCGTGCGGTTGTAAGGCTGGCGATAAAGATGTTTGTGCTCTAGAAACATCACCGGATCATCGGCCCGCATCGCCGTGCGCAGCATGCCGCAAAGGTCCAGCGCCGTGGACGGCATCACCACGCGCAATCCCGGGATGTGCGTGAATATCACCTCGCCGGATTGGCTGTGATAAATTCCGCCGCCCGTGAGATAACCGCCAATCGCCACGCGTACGACCACCGGGCACTTGAAATGCCCCGCTGAACGCCAGCGCATATTCGACAGTTCGTTGCGAAGCTGCATCATCGCCGGCCAGATGTAATCGAAAAACTGAATTTCCACAACCGGCTTCAATCCGCGAACGGCCATCCCAATTGCCCTGCCGACGATGCCCGCCTCGGCGATCGGCGTATTGAAGACGCGCGCCGATCCGTATCGCCGCTGCAATCCGGCGGTTGCCTTGAACACGCCGCCCTTNNCGCCGAAGATGACGATGCGCTCGTCGCTCGCCATTTCGTCCGCAAGTGTCGCGGAAACGATTTCGACCATTGTCGTTGCCGCCGCCCCTGAAGGGGCCGCGGGCTTTGGCACGGACTCAAATTTTGGAGCGGTCGGATCTATGTCGGGCGAATAGACGTAGTCGTACACGGAGTCGGCAGGCGCCAATTCCGCAGCCAGGGCACGGTCGGTAGCTTCCAAAATTTCGCGCTCGACTTCCGCCTCGATCGCCTCCATCTCGCGTTCCTCGAGGATGCCTTCGCGCACTAGAAACAGGCCGAAGTTCGGGACCGGATCGCGGCGAGCCTCAGCATCGCGATCTTGCGGGGTCTTATAGAGTTTTTCATCGTCGGAAAGTGAATGCGAATACGGACGCGTCACATGCGCGTGGACTAGCGCCGGACCGCGGCGTGCGCGGCAATGTCCNNACCGCGCGGGCGAGCGCCGCATAGCTCTCCAGCGGATCCGTGCCGTCGCATTCTTCGATTTTGAAGTGGGGAAAATTCGCAACAAGCTTTGAGATGCTGCCTCCGGCCGTCTGCACCTCGACCGGCACGGAAATTGCGTAGCCGTTGTCTTCGACGAGAAACAAAACCGGCACCTTGCGAAGGGACGCGGCGTTCAACGCTTCAAAGAATTCGCCTTCGCTCGTCGAACCATCCCCGCCCGAAACGTAAGCGATGTCGTCGCGATGATGGCTAAGCGAATCGCCAAGCGGAGCTTTGCGCGCCTGCTCCAGCGC
>PKUY01000340.1 GCA_003131705.1 Acidobacteriota bacterium
TCGGCGGTGATCCCGGCAGAGTCCTCGTCTTCGGAGAATCCGGCGGCGGCCAAAAAGTGTCCACGCTTCTCGCCATGCCCCCGGCGAAAGGGCTTTTCCATCGAGCCGTCATCGAAAGCGGGCCGGGCGTGAAGATGAATTCGCTCGACTACGCGACCAAAGTCGGCGACATGGTCCTAGCCGAGCTCGGCATCAAGCCTGATAGCATCATGGACATTCAGTCCCTGCCGCTCGAGCGGATTATGGCCGCGCAGGGTGCCGTCAACCGCAAACTCGGCGGCTTCATCCCTGGGATGATCGCCGGCTTCTCGCCTGTCGTTGACGGAGTCTCGCTCCCGCAGAATCCTTTCGATCCGGTCGCACCCGAAGTCTCCGCGGATGTACCCGTTCTGATCGGTTTCAATCGCACTGAGCTAACGCTTTTCGCCGCCGGTGATCCGACCGCCTTCACACTCGACGAGGCCGGCTTGCACCAACGCATCCAATCTCTCCTCAGCGACCACGCGGAGGCGGCAATTCAGGCGTTCCGCAGCGACTACCCAAACGAAAATTCCACGGGCCTCTACTTCCTGATCGCGAGCGCCTATCCCACGGTGGCGTTTACCGCTAAAATCGCCGAACGTCGCGCCGCCCTCGGCAAAGCTCCCACGTTCGTCTACGAATTCACGTGGGAGACGCCCATCCTGAATGGCAAGCTTCGCTCGCCGCANNGATGCCGTTCGTCTTCGATAACGTGAGCGACCCGCTCGTGCAACCGCTCACGGGCAGTGCACCCGATGTTTTCCCGCTCGCCGAACAAGTCAGCGGCACGTGGACTGCATTTGCCGCAACAGGGAGTCCGAATTCCAAGGGCTTCCCGCAATGGCCTGCGTACTCAGCCGCGGGTCGCAACGTGATGACGATCAACTCGACGAGCGAGGTAGTTAAGGATCCAGCGCGCCAATCCCGCGAGGTGATCGAAAACATTCTCTTCCCGGCGTAGCGTCAGCTGTTTGCGATCGAGATCTTCGATTTGTGAATGCCGGCAACTCAGTCGAGAGGTATTGAAAAGTGAAGACTATTTCCTGGCGTAGCGTGGTTTGCCTCCTTTGCCTGTTCGGTTTCTGGATGGTTCAGACGGTATCAGCGGCACAGAAACCCGACGGCAGGTCTCCTGGCGCTGGGCCGACGGTTGGCTCGGGGCCTTACAAGGCCATCATGGAAATGGATCCAGGTCTCCCCGGGCACACAATATATCGGCCGGATGATCTATCCACTTTGAACGGCACTTCTTTGCCGATCGTCGTCTGGGGCAACGGTGCGTGTGCGAATGCCGGGAATTTCTTCGCACCGTTTCTCACAGAGATTTCTTCATACGGGTATATTGTCATCGCCCTCGGTCCAATCGTGCAGCTCAACGCAGCAGGATTCCCACCAGGCCCAGCCGTACCGCCGGGGCCTCAGGGTGCTGGTTCTACCCAACCCCCACCCAATCTGCCTCCGCCAGCGACGCATTCGATCCAATTGATTGAAGCGATCAATTGGGCCATCGCCGAAAATCAACGTGCGGACAGCAAGTACTATCATCGGCTGGACAGCAAGAAAATAGCCGTAATGGGCCAGTCTTGCGGCGGCGTACAGGCGATCGAAGTAGCGGCTGATCCTCGCATAACGACGGCCATGATTTGGAATAGCGGCCTCTTCCCCAAGCCGACCGAAATGGCCGGAGGAAAATCCATGAGCAAGGATGACTTAAAGTCGCTCCACACGCCGGTGGCATATATCAGCGGCGATGCTGAAGACATCGCCTTTGTAAACGCTAACGACGATTTCGATCGCATTGCGTCCGTTCCCATATTTCGCGGTTATGAAAGAGGAATCACTCATGGCGGCACATATCGTCAACCAGACGGGGGCGAGTTCGGCGGCGTTGCCATTGCTTGGTTGGACTGGCAGCTGAAGGGCGATCAGCACGCCAGCCTGATGTTTAAGGGAGCGAATTGCGGGCTGTGCGTAAATCCTCGGTGGGTGGTTCGAACGAAGAATATCGACTGATGTTCGGAGAGCTCTTTTCGTTTTGGACCGGTGAAATGGCGTTTTGCGGAAAGAGCTAGGACTCAAGGCGACAACGCGGACAATGAAAATGACGATTCCCATTCCGTTGGCCGTAGCTCTTTTGGTCAGCGCGGCAGCTGCACAACAGAATCCGCCGGCGACTGTACTGCCCTGCGTCTCTCAATCGACACCGTGTGCGGGACAGTCGATCGCGTTCGGTTCAGCTATCGATGCAGACCAGCAGATCCGCGAATCGCATTCGTTGGCGAAAAGCCTAGCGGTGCCCGGCAATCCTCAGTGGCGGGCCAAGGGTGACCAACATCGCACCTACAGATTCTCCGCTGCCGGAGAGGACATGCCGTATCGCCTTTACGTCCCGGCCTCCTGTGACGGTCAATCGAAATTGCCCCTCATCGTGATGCTTCACGGAGCTGGTTCGGATGAGAACCGGTATTTGGACGGCAACAATAAGCAGCTTCTGCGCCTGGCCGAGCAGCACGGTTACGTCTTGGTGTCGCCTCTGGGCTACAGCCCACTGGGCGCCTATGGAACTCCCCTCAAACTTCCTGCGGTCTTCGGCCAGCCCGAAGCCGCTGCAAAACAAAGAGCCGATGTGACGCCGGAGCAAAAGCGCGCGCTGGAACTTAGCGAAAAGGATGTCCTGAATGTCATCGAGATCGTCCTCAATGAATATCCGATAGACCAGAAATCCATTTTCTTGATGGGTCACTCGATGGGCGGCGGAGGGACCTGGTATCTCGGGGCAAAGTACTCCCAGCTGTGGCGGGCCATCGCGCCCATGTCCGGTCCATTTGTTGATGAGGCGAACTATCCCTGGGATCGCATCCGGAACATGCCGATCATGATGTCCGAGGGGACGAAGGCGCTGCCGTCAGTGACCGGCAGCCATTTGATGCGGGATTGGATGATTGCGCAGGGCTTTGATCTGGAATACCTCGAAGTCGACGCCGATCATCCTGGCATGGTGGCCTTGGTGCTTCCCGCTGTTTTCGATTTTTTCGATCGCTATCGCAGTAAGTAGTACAAATCCTCTCAACAGGGACACTCTGTTCACCGGCACGGCTGCTATCTGCCGCAGACCTGAGTCTCAATAAACTCCGCGACACGCTGCCGCATCAACGTTGCATCCCACCGGCGGCCATCTACCATGTCCGCCCAGATCTCAAGCGCCGGGATACCGGCGTTTTCGAGCGCGCGCCTGACGAAGAATGATCCGGTCGCGGAGGGNNTCGTTCGCCCACGGGGGATTGTGCAATTGCTCGTTCATGCTGACGACGCGGCTGGCGAGAGCTCGCAAGGGGTCGTCGAGGCCGTAACGAATATAGCCATCGGGTCCAAAGGAGAGATACATGGACCAAACGAAAACCGCCCCCAGGCTTTCTTCAAACGCCGTGTAGAAATCCGTATCGTGCCACAGGCCCGCGCCCACCCACATGAGGCGCAGCTTCTCTCCGGGGTACGCGGCGATTCCCGTGTCCACTCGGTGCCGCACCTCGTCTCGAAAGGCGCGCGCGTGGCTCACAGCCCATTCCGTGCCGCGATGCCATTGCGCGTTCATGACGTTGATGACTTGCTCGTTCATGCGGACGGGTGTCTGCGGGGCGGAACAAATCAGATCGCGGACTTCATCGAAGTATTCTTCCTGGCGATTCACGCTTTCCATTAACGAAAGCAAGCGCGCGTTGCTAAATTTGTTGCGGCTGACCCTTTCCAGGGCGCGGATCAGAATGCGGATTTGCGCAGTCATGAAATCCAAACGATGGGGCTCGTAGAGCTCACGCCAGCGATGGCGACTGAGTTCCCACCAGCGCGGCGGAAGATGCGTTGCCCCGGGGCTGTCGAGAGCGATGAAGTCGCTGCCAAATGAGGCGGCCCACGTTCCAAAGCNNCGAGCAGGGCCGGCTTGGGGAGTCCGCCCCACAGCGCTTTCGCCGGATCGCCCGAAATGCAAGAAGCCAGCGAAAGGCTGCAATATCGGCAAAGGCCTTCGTGATAACCGGCGGCATTGAGGGCGTCGAAATAGTATCCGGACATCTGCTTCGCGGAAACTACGGCGGCCCACCATTGATTGCTGACCACCGGCACGCCAAGTAGTTGAAAAAGCTCCAGCGGCATATCGGCCTGAGCGATTGCGTACGGTTTCTTTTCGTCGAAAACACTGCGGCGAAGCGAGACGAACCAGTCCTTCTGGTGCTCGGACGAGGCGCGTGTCGATTCGAGTTGNNAGACACGGGGCCTCCTGCGGATTGTTTCGACGAATTCTTGGATTCGGGCGGCCGTCTCGCCAGAAAGCCCCCGACTGGCGTCTTCGCGAATCAGTAGTGAGGGAATGGAGCGCTCGCGCAGGAAATCGCGCTGGCGGGGATAGTCCCAACCGTAGACGTCGTCATCCGGCGGAAGATAGAAAACCACGCCGTCTATCCCCTCTCGCACTGCATTCTGGAACCAACGATCAGCAGCGGCGGCTGGAGATACTCGCGGGCTTGGAGCGCGCAGATAGTAGTTCTCGAAAATCGCCCGAACGAGAGAGGCGGTGCCGCGACCGAGCGCGATGCTGCCATCGGCCGCCCGAGAACCCCACCAATCGTCTTCCGCAACGACGACAGCGTCATGCGCCTCCAGAGCCTGGTGAAAGCGAGCGTGATGCAGGGGCGCGCCCTTGATTAGTAGCCGCGGACCACGCAACGGCCTTGCCCCTTTGGATTCACGGCACACTTCTTCGACCAGCCGTGCGTATTCCTTGCGGTCCATGAAGTAAAGAGCCCCGGTGATCGCATGAGCATCGCTTCCACAAATGTGTGGCTTTTCACCTCTTCGCAAGTTGTGCAGACGCCGCAGCGCCGCCCGGGCGCGATTCGACTCCTTGACCGCATCCAACAGCGATTTCGCGCTGATCGGCCCGATCTCTCCCAGATGCCGCGCGAAATCCTTCGTCCTGTCGAATCCGTACTTGCGGCTGATAGGCGAGTGTGTGTGAAGCAGATCGTAGAGATATAAAGGCGGTTGCTTGTCAGTGAATTTCTGTCGTGCAACTTCCCGAAGATAGAGATACAGCTTGTTCTCCGGCTCCGACGTGCGCGGAATGATCAGCAATCGAAGGAATGACCAGGCGCCGGAAAGGACGTCATTGAAGATGGTCCGGCTTCGGGAGTCGAACACCGGCTCCATGAGCGAATCGGCAAGCGGGGTCGGTTGGTCGAGGGCGTCCAGCTCGGGCCCGATCAGAACCGGAAAACATCCGGCCGCGCGGATCAATTCCCAGGGAACGGTGTTCGAAGTGAATGCGACCACCGGCACGCCAGCCTTGTGTTGCGCGAGTGCTTCGGCGGAGCGGTGCTGGTAGTGCCAGAGAAGCTTCTCAAGGGCGCCCGACATGAGTGTTCAGATCACTCCGTCTCGCCGGAGCTCGGCGATGCGATCCGCAGAGTAGCCTAGAAGTCCGCCGTAAATCGCCTCGTTGTGCTCTCCGACTGCAGGCGGTGGCTGATCGAAGCCCACCTGAGCGGCGGAAAACTTGAGCGGCATTCCCATCCCATAGACGTCATCTACTTCGCCGTATTTCGGATGCGAAAGTTTCACCGTTTCGCCGCGAGCGACCACGCGCGGATCACGGACGGCCTCGGCCGTGTTTCGTACCTGGGCAGCGGGAACGCCCACAGCTTCGAGAGTCGCGATGACTTCGGACGCCGTGAGCCGTTGCGTATAGTCCTCGATGATTCGGTCGACTTCGCGAACATTGACCACCCGTTTATCGCGGGTCGAGAAACGAGGATCCGAGTTCAACTCGGGCCGGCCGATCGCTTCAAACAGCGCCTTGGCGAACACCTCCATCGGAGCACAGATGGAAACGAATCCATCTCGCGTGCGATACGTGCCGAAGGGTGCAAGGCGCGGCACGCTTAGGCCGGTGCGTTGCGGTATGCCGAGGCGCTCGAGAACGTCGAAGGGCTCTCCGGAGACCATCATGGACATAACGCCCAGCATAGAGACATCTACGTGTTGGCCCACTCCAGTGCGCCGGGCTTGCATCAAGGCCGCCAGCACACCGATCACGCCAAACAGCGGAGCGCACATATCAGCCACCGGAACGCCCACGCGGACCGGAGGATCGTCTTGCGAGCCTGAGGTCATCATGAATCCGCTGAGCGCCTGGATNNATGCGTCCATCGCTTTGCCCGAACCCGAGTCCCCTTCGCTGCCGAAGCCGGTTAGCGAACAATACACGATACGGGGATTGATCTCGCGCACCTGCGCGTATCCGGCCCCCAGGCGATTCATTGCGCCGCGACTGAAATTCTCGAAGATTACGTCGCCGCGCTTGACGAGGTCGGCGAATACCTCGCGTGCCTTGGGATTCTTTAGATTGAGTGTGATCGCTTGCTTGTTCCGCAACCGGTTTATCGCCGAAACGGAAACATCATCGGCGTTGCCTCGCACAAGTGTGGCCCCGTTTTTCCCTAGATACGGAGGATTCTCGCGGCACGAGTCCACCGAGAGCGGGTTCTCGATCTTGATCACACGAGCTCCAAGGCCGGCCAGGAGCAGGGTTCCGAAGGGCCCGGCAAGTGCCGTCGTCAGGTCGAGTACGGTGACATCTTCAAGAGGGCGAACACGCGTTTCCTTGCTGGGTGGGTTTGGCATCTAAGCTCCGCTAAGAATCTGCATCCGCGACGGCTGCGCTTTGCCCGCGGCGCGTTTCAAAATCAGTATGACCAGCAGCGCAATCAAGGCGCCGATGGCGACGAAACACCAGCCTGCCGTGAAACTGCCCGTGCGGTCGCGCAGGATGCCTAGCGTCTGGGGACCGACGTATCCGAAAATTCCTCCCCCAAGGCTGACGATTCCCATGACCGGGCCGATCTCGCGCCCCGGCATGACTTCACTCGCGATCGCAAAAATCTGATTGGTCACACAAAGCCCCAGCGAGATCACAACCGCTGTCGCAATGCGGAATACGAAGAGATTGGGCGTCATCATAGCAAAGGAAGCGGGGATGAGCAGCAGCATGATCGCGATAACGACGCCCCAACGATTCAGCCGATCCGCCAAATAGCCGCAAAGCAGGTTTGCGAAGATCGCGGTAACGTAGGATGCACTGATGAGGTAAGCTGCAACCGTTGGTCCCAGATGAAACGTGGTTCTCACAGCCGAAGGCACAAAGAAGGTCGCGCTGAATCCTCCCATATTGGCAAGCCCCAGTAAGACCATGGACCAAACCAACGGGTTGCTGAACGCATTGGCATCTATAGAGTGTGCAGGCGCACGTTCTTTGGTGGATGGCTGCGCGATCGTTTCCGGGACGCGATAGAAGATCCAGAACACGATCGCCCCCAACAGGGCCATGCCCGCAAAGGCGAGTATGCCGTTGCGCCATCCGAATGCCACGCCGATGGACGTACCGAACGGCGCGCCGATCACCGAAGCGAGTGACGACATCGCGCCCAGAATCCCCATCGCGATACTACGGTGGTGCGGCGGAACGATCCGAGCAATCGCCGTCATCACGCACACAAACGCCACGCGGTAACCCATGATCCAGATTGTGCGCGCCGACAGCGCGACCGCGAAGTTAGGAGACCGGCTCAGCAGAACAAGCCCAAGCGTCACGACAAGCAATCCGAGCCACAAGACGATCCTTTCTCCGAAGCGTTTCGCGAGCACTCCGCCGGGGATACTAAACGCGATGGCAGCCAGTCCGTAAACGCCACTGAATAGTCCCACTTGGGAATAATTGATACCGAAATCTCGCTGAATGTCGGGCAAAAGAGGGGAAAACCCAAGGCTGGACATCTGCAAAGTCATCATCGCGAAGACCGTTGCCGTAAAGGGCACGATCCAGTGTTTGACTGGGGCTTGAGCGAGATTCGGTTCAGACATGTAGCCCACAGCCCAGTTGGCTCGAGCGAATTCAGCGAGTATATCACCATTACTTTGCGTCCTACCGGAATCAAGGCGGAGAAATGTGGTTTGATCGTATTCAGGAATGAGTCGATAATCGGCGGCTAGATGTATAGGCGACGGCTCGATCTCACCTGCTTTTTTCAGAATGGGTTCTTAGAAAATCGAGCTGCGCTCCGCGGGGATGAGGCTGCATCCCTACACTTTTGTCCAGGACCATCACCGCATCACCGAATGCCGTGCGCCACACAGACGCAAGACATCCATCACGGATCCTTATGTTAGTTACTTCACTTGGTAGAACCGAATGTGTACGGCCGGCTTTCCGTCGACCGTGGCGAGCTCCAGCGTTCCAACGAATGCGCCACCATTCAACCAAGCGTGTGGCCCCAACGGGGCTTCGAAGGTCGGTGTGGTGATAAGCCTGATGTTCGCACCCGGACTTGCGCAGGATGTCCCTTTGTTGATGACGTTGATGATTGCCCCGTCGTCGGCTTGGATCATGTAGTCGGCTTGAATCGAATGGCACCCGGTTTTGGTCGCCAATTGCCAGTCCCATCCGCCAGACATTACCTTGCCTCGGATATTTGGTCCTGAGAATGTTCCCCCAGTTATCGGAACGATATTCCGCTCTCCGAACGGAGTTTCACCAGGATGAATACTGGCACCTAGCGTTACGAACTCTTCGAAGACAAACTCCAGATGCGGAGTATCCTTTTGCGAACCAGTTGAATTGGAGTTCGCTTGTTGGGCACATGCCGTGCCAGCGCACAAGAGTGCTACTAAAGCTGCGATCAACAGGGTGCCCCCCGCTCTAGTCATTTCATCTATTCTCTTGTCCATAGAAAGTACCCACTCCTCTCAATTAGGGGTTATCCACCCGAAATGCTCTGCAAACGCGATCGATGAATCGTTGGCGTCGCTCCCACTTGCGTTGGTGTTATGCGCGATCATTTGGGCGAGGCTCCAGTATGCATACTTACTGAGTTCCGCATAATA
>PKUY01000240.1 GCA_003131705.1 Acidobacteriota bacterium
AACCCGCGCCGCCGCGCCCGCGAAGTCCTGAGTTCGCAACTTCCTCCACGATTGCCTGCGGAGTCATGCCAATTGCCTTTTCCAGCCCGCGATAGCCGCCGTGACTCACGTAATCGGAGAGCGAAAGGGGATCGGTAATTCCGCAGCGGGCAAAGGTCAGCCGTTCTTGGTTTTTCAGGAAGGGAATCTCTTCGGTAAGCCCGAGGCACAGGGCGTGCGGTTTTCCTTCGAGAAATCCCGCATCGAGCAAACCTGCTACGGCGTCAGCCGATACGGGTCCATACGCGACCCTGCCGCGAGGTGTCTCAACCTCAACAAGCGGCTCGAGCCAAAACATTCCCCGCGAACCATTTCGAATCAGAGAAACATCCGCTCTGCGCGCGGCAAATTGTTCGGCCATCGCTCTGGCGACAGCATCGGCACCGACAGAAACCGCCGCCGCGTCGCACGGGATGTAAACTCTTACGCTCACGCATGCCTCTGGGCGTTATCGATCAGAAAATCGGCAACTTCCGCCGACACTCGGCCATATAGCTTTCCGTCGAGCATGACCGCAGGTGACAGCGCGCAATTGCCAAGGCAATAAACCGGTTCCACCGTGAAGCTGCGGTCCGTCGTGGTTTCGCCTAGCTTTACTCCCAGGCGATTCTCAACGTGCCGGATCATGCTTTCACAGCCCATCGACTGACATGACTCCGCGCGACACATCTTCAAGACGTGCCGACCCGCGGGAGCGTGCCGAAAATCGTGGTAAAAGCTGATCACGCCCTGTACTTCCGCCTGGGAAATATTAAGTGTTTCGGCGATTAGCGGGACCGCGGCTTTATCCACGTAGCCGAATTCGTCTTGCAGTGCGTGCAGGATCGGTAGCAGGGCGCCGGGGAGACGTTCCAGCTCTCGTATGCGGGTTAAGGCTCGATCAGCATCCCAGCCCTGGTCGATACTCATGTGAGAGATAGCCCTTAACTACGTATGAATCAGAGAGATGCCGTCCGAGCGCACCTCAAAGTCCAGAAGTCAAATTTAATTCTAACATACAGCCTTACCGGCATCAGCAGTTTTTGTGCCGCTTCGGGATTACAGGATTTCGTCGGCATGACTTTGCGACGCTCACTCACGATGACGTTGTTGCGCTCTCATTCTCCATCGGCGGGCTTGGGGCGGCGTTCGCTCGGGCCACCGAGCAAGTGGTATCTCTTTTCTGCGATTCGGCCGAAACGTGCGAAAAAGGGATCGGTCAATACACTCCTAACTGGTAACTCCGTCTATCGATCCTTTTAATTTAGGGTGGACATGCAGACGCGTTCCAGTCAAATTATAGGGAGCAAGGCAGAGTCTCGGGACGTTGGAGGGGATAGGAGATGAAACACGTTGCGTTTCTGCTAGGGGTCATACTTCTTTTTACGGCAAGTGTCGGCGCTCAGGTGAGTTCAGATACCTCGTTGCCGTCAACATCCTCAGCCGCAAGCGCGACACTTTCCACGTCAGCGCCCGAGGCGTCACCGATGTTTGCGTTGGCAACTCCATCCGCCACCAGTGCGTTCGGCGCGGCAGCCCCAGCTTCCCCGGCGCCAGACGCTCAGGACAACAACCCGCCACCGACAGTTTTTGGGGTTTTCCAGACCTATAACTGGCAAGCAACCGCCGGGTACACGTTCCTCCGTTTCTATCTCGTGCCCCATCCCAGCACCGTCCTGAATACGAATGGACTGAACCTCGGTATCGTCTATTACCCCCGGGGGAAATGGATCGGCGCAGACGGCGAATTTGTAGCCACGTTTGGATCGGTGTACGGGAACAGCGCGAAATTCGCAATGGCAATGGGGGGCCCGCGCTTTCGCTGGTCGGCCCCGCGTGGACTAGAACTTTGGGCGCATGGCTTGGTCGGTGGAGCGCATTTTCTTCCTCAGACGGCTTATGGCAACCAGGGAGCATTCGCCTACGAAGTCGGTGGCGGAGTTGACGTCGGCGTGCATCAACGCCGGATTGCTTATCGCTTGCAGGCGGACATGGTTGGTACGCGCTTTTTCAACACATATCAATATAGCCCGAAAGTTTCGATCGGGATCGTCTTCAAGTATTAGCGCGGATGTTCTTCTATTGTAATTCCGTGGCCCGCCGATTTAGGCGAGCGCCATAACGCAAGACCATTTAGTCAAAAGAAACGCATCAGCTGGAACGATTTCTCTCGATTGCCCTGATTGAGCCCCAAACCGTCTCGCCGGAGGAATCATCCCTTGCATTTATTCGCTGAGTTGAGAATTCGCGAGGTCAGGCTTCGCAATAGAATCGTAGTGTCGCCGATGTGTCAGTATTCCAGCGCCGGCGGCTTCGCGGACGATTGGCATCTCGTGCATCTGGGCAGCCGCGCGGTTGGCGGCGCCGCGATCGTGTTTACCGAAGCCGCGGCCGTTTTGCCCGAAGGCCGCATCAGCCCCCAGGACCTGGGAATCTGGAAGGACGAGCACATCGAACCGCTCGCTCGAATCACCCGCTTCGTCCGAAAGCAGGGAGCGATCCCCGGCATGCAGCTCGCGCATGCCGGTCGCAAAGGCAGCACATACCGTCCATGGGAGAAAAAAAACGGAGCAGTCCCTGAATCCGAAGGCGGCTGGAAGCCAGTTGCCCCGAGTGCCATTGCATTCAGTGAGCACTACCCCATGCCTTCAGCGCTTGACGAGAGCGGAATACGCGCCGCAATTGCTGGATTCGCGGACGCAGCCCGCCGGGCACTGGACGCGGGCTTCCAGGTAATCGAAATCCACGCAGCGCACGGCTACCTGATCCACGAATTCCTCTCTCCACTCTCGAACAAGCGCTCCGATCAGTACGGGGGCTCATTCGAAAATCGCACGCGCTTCCTGCGCGAAGTTGTCTTGGCCGTTCGGCGCGTTTGGCCGGAGCGCCTTCCGCTGTTTCTTCGCATATCAGCGAGTGAGTGGGTTGAGGGAGGTTGGGACATCGACCAATCCGTGGAGCTGGCGAAGCTCGTCGGCCCGCTTGGCGTCGATTTGATCGATTGTTCGTCGGGCGGCAATGTTGCCAACGCGAAAATTCCGTTTCGTCCCGGATACCAGGTCCCATTCGCGCAGGCGATACGGAAACAAACCGGTATGCTCACTGGAACAGTTGGATTGATCACGTCGCGCGAGCAGGCAGAAGCGATCTTGCATGAAGGGCAGGCCGATTTGATTTTTATGGCGCGCGAATTCTTGCGCCAGCCGTACTGGCCTCTTCAAGCGGCTAGCGAAGCAGGCGAGATAATTCCGTGGGCCGCGCAATACCAGCGCGCCGCGCCGGACGGCACACCTATCCGAGAAGTTTAGCTCTACCGCGTTGTCCTCAACACGCGCGCAAACAGCGATTGGGATTCCGGCAGTTGCAGCGCCGCGGTCGCCGCAAAATAAATCAAGCCGTACGGCCCGAGGACGACCACAGCAGCCAAAATCGCCGAGTGGTGCACGAAGTAATGATGTATCGCCCACCCAATCGCTGCGGCAAGCAGCGCCGAAATCCAAAGCTTAGCCAGATAATCTTTGGGTAGCCCCGTGCGTCCGATCCTACTGTTCAACGTGCGCCTCAAGAGCGTGAACTCTACCCACGAAGCGACTCCCGCTGAAATCGTGAGTCCTGCGACGCCCCACCGCGCTTCGATGCCCAGCATGCGCGGCAACGGAATCGCGCAAAGATACCCCAAGGCAGTTGTCAGGATCACGCGCAGGATCGCGAAACGCAATGGCGTGCGCGTGTCGCGCAGCGCGTAGTAAGTCGATGAGTACAGCCGCCCGAGTGTTGAAGCGAGCAGCCCGACCGTGGAGCCAGCGAGTATGCCCCACACGTAGATTACATCGGCCTGCGTGAATCGCCCGGTGCGATAGATCGCTCCGACAACCACGTCTCCAAGTATCAGAAATGCCGCCACCGAAGGCACCACGAAAAACGCAATCTGTCGGAGGCCGGAATCGAGCCGCCCGCGCAACGCCTCGGCGATTTCCTTTTCGTCACCGATCGCGCCGGACATATGCGGCAGCTCCGCGGCCGAAACCGACATCCCAAAAAGACTCACGGGAAGCAGGTAAATCGTCTGGGCATAAGCGAGCGCCGCGACGGCCCCGGTGGGCAGCAAGCTCGCCAACAGGGCATCCACGTACGCGCTGATTTGCACCACGCCCCTGCCGACGAAAACCGGAATGAAATTGCGCACCACAGTTTTCACGTTTTCTGCCTGATGATCGAGCGAAAGCCTTAGACCCCGCAGCAGCCGCAACACCACGGGCAATTGCACTCCAACCTGCAGCGCGCTGCCCACTACCGACCCCCACGCTAGAATTTCCGAAAGAGGATAGAGCGCGTAATGCCGGCCAAACGCCCAAAGGGTTCCAATCATCGCCGCGTTCCAGATCACCGGCGCTGTGTAGGCGAGAAAAAAACGCCGATGACTATTGAGCACTCCGAGGCACCACGCTGAAAACACCAGCAAGCCCGCGCCGGGGAAGAGAATCCGCACCAGCGTGATCGTCAGCTCGCGTTTCTCACCGTGAAAGCCTGGCGCGATCGCGTCGATCAGATAGGGAGTTGCGAGAACACCGATGAGCACCAGAATCGAAGTCGTCAGCGCCAGCAGCGAAGCAACCGCGCCCGCCGTGCGCTTTGCTTCTTCGTCATCTTCACGGGCGAGCAGGGCAGCGTACACCGGAATGAAAGACGCGGAGAGCACGCCTTCTCCGAACATGTTTTGCAGGAAATTGGGAATGCGGAAGGCTGCCTTGAAAGCGTCCGCCGCGTCGGAGTTGCCGAAGTAATGGGCGAACACGCGTTCGCGAATCAGTCCGGCGATGCGGCTCAGAAAGATGCCGGCCGCAACCAGCATGGCGTGCCGGGCCCTGGGCTTCGAGGGGTTGGTCACGGTCAAAGTGAAATCGGCATTCGCATAGAATCGAAAGGTTTCAACTCATTACAAGAGTTGCTCGCGGAGATGTCAACTTGGATTCTGGCAGTTGTGCGTTGTTAACCGATCTTTCGCAGTTGGGCACCTTTGAGTCGGTTAAGTGCTTTTGAATCAGTTTCGGTTATCGAAAGGTCTCCACCACAAAC
>PKUY01000094.1 GCA_003131705.1 Acidobacteriota bacterium
AATGGCGCCCGGCTACTCGACCGTTGTTATGCGATCAAATGGTTTCAAGGTTCCGCTAAGTGCGTTAGGCAAATTTCCGAATCACCCGTCTAGAAGGGATTACACTACTCCCGTCCGTGCGGCGAGGCCCAAGAGGGGAAAACATGAAGACATTCGAAGTTTCATTTCGCTATCAAGATCGTAAGAACGGTCCCGAGGGATCGACGGTCAAGCTTGATGCTTCGAGCCTACCCGGCGCAATAGCCAAGGCTACACGCGAATTCGTAAAGGGATTGGATCGGAAACAGAGATTCGACATGAACAAGAACGGACTGGAGATTAAGGCCGTTTATGTCACCAGCGTTGGTGCGGCGGAGGGAGGCGACGGAATGGAAAAGTCAGCCGGTCAAATGAAGTAACGCGCCATCGCGTATGAACACGGAATCTCTTTTCACACAGTGCACGAACCGCGTCGCCAAAGTCTTTCCGTTCGAATTGCGTATGAGAGCGGGAGCTTGGTCGGCGTGTTCTTGGTGACCTATGTTCCGAATCGCTGCGCATATTGTTACGTTCTTACTGCGTATCGTCTCTTTTCTTTGCGAGTTCTGCCAGGTTCGGATACGAGTAAGCCTCGACAAATGTCTTTTCAGGCGGCTGCGCCCCCGCCTTCATCGCTTGCACTAGCATTTCGAGGCCCGTATCCATAGTCAAGGAGGTCACCACCGCCGCACGCAAAACTCCTTGATCCACCTGGGGCTTGATCTGGGTGGCAGGACCGCCGGCCACGCACGGCAGGGCCAGCCATTTCGTCCGTTCCGGTTCGGCCGTATTTGTCTCAACCGCCTTTCTGGCTCCAAGAATAAAGTCTGCGTTCTGCGACACGATCATCTGGATTCGTTCGATTCGCACCTTTGCGTATTCCGTTCCGAAGACCTTAAGTGCTAGATTTCGCGTTTGAGAAGCGCGGCCAGACGGCGGCGGAGGTCGCCAACCGCGTCGAAGAGTGCGACGATGCCGGGCGTATCAAAGCCGACTTCAACTGATTGCAGATCGAGAGAGATCTCTCTCGACATCTGCGTTGCTCGTTTGACGCGCTCGGCGGCCATGATTGGGAGGACGGCAAAAGGGTCGCCGCCAGACTTGCCGCTGAGTCCGATCCATTTCTGCACCGCCCAGGTTGTGCTGCGGATGTGATAGACGGCATCGCGGAATTCGGAAAGCACACGCGAGTCGAGGTTGCCGGATTTTACGAGTTCTTCGAGTTGGTGTAACTCGAGGGTGGCTGCTAACAGACGCGCTGTGAAGGATGGAGTCGAGCCTGCGTCTGATTCATGTTCTGGCGCGGTCATCGGGAATTCCCCTTTTAGGCGGGGGACCAGGCTAATGCGCGAAGCGCCCCGAATACAAGAGAAAATATTCTGCAGCGAACTTAAGAATTTAGAGGGAGTGGGACGCCAGATCGACTCCCAGGAATGCGAAGCGCTCTCATCTGGTGTACGGCAAAAGACAGGCGGCTTCACTACTACTTCTTGGCACTCAACATTGCTTGGCAGGCTTCCTTAACTCCATTTCCAAGTTCTCGCGTCGAGTTGCTGAAGATGTCATCGCCATCCTCGTTGAACACAGCGATCTTGTTACGCCCTGTCCGAAAGGTTAGTTATGACCTGTTTGTATGGCCCCTATTGGGGCTGCTACGACAATAACTTCTTTGCTTAGCTGCTTTTCGGCTTCAAACCAGTCCTCAATATCCCTTCCCTGCTCGGCGCCTCGTTGAAGGTACAGCCCGTAAGCTAGGCGGGTGATTTCTTCTCTTGATGGTTCTTTATGTTGGATCATCGCAACCTCCTTGGTTGTCTTGGCCAAAAGGCAATTCAGATAGCTTCCTTTTTTTGAGGTGAACTGAACAATCCCCCGTCCGCAGTTTTACAGTACGCGCTCATGTCGTACTTAGATACAGAGATAAATCATCTGAGATGAGCTTAGGGCTGCGGGCCGTCAGTGGCGATAGGTGCGGAACGCGACGACCGACAGCGAAGGTTCACGGCGTACGGTAAGCGTCATCACCCCCGCCCCCTGCCCGGTTTCCGAGATGATCTTTACAAGGTGTCCGGTACCGGACAGATATGGCACGAGAAGGTTCCTATCCTTGGTCCGATCGAGAATTCAGACTAGAAGGAGACGCTTCACATGAAACGACTGACACTTGCAATGGCTGGGACGTTGATGCTGGTGCTGTTAAGCGTGGGTTTTGCCGTCGCGCAGGATCGCACTTTCAATGGTCAAATAATGGATAGCGCGTGCGCCAAAATGGGCTCCCACGACGGGATGATGAAGTCGCATGCAGATATAAAGGACGCTAAGACGTGCACTCTCGGCTGCGTGAAGGACGGAGCTAAGTTCGTTTTGTACGATGCCGCGTCCAAGACGGTCTATGAATTGGATGACCAGCAGAAGCCCATGCAGTTTGCTGGTGAGAAAGTCAAAGTAATGGGAACAGTCGACAAAGCTACCAACACAATCCACGTCACAGATATTCAGGGCCGATGAGCAGCGAAAAATTATCAAAACAGGAAATTGCAACGGGGTTGAGCAAGCTCGATGGCTGGAGCCTGGTGAAGGGGAGTCTGCACCGCAGATTCGAATTCAAAGATTTCACGCAGGCATTCGGGTTCATGAAGCGGGTCGCGCTCGCGGCCGACAGAATGGATCATCACCCGGACTGGTCCAACGCGTATAACAAGGTCACTATAGATTTATCAACTCATAGCGTTGGCGGCCTGACGAAGAACGACTTCGAACTGGCCGCGAAAATCCAGAAAATCCACGGCCATTAATCGGCGCCAGTTTGAAGAAGAGGCGGGACGAGATCGAGATTCTCTGGGAGCCGTTCTATTTCGTCGCGGACTACGGATCGCTCTGCTTGTGTCCGGAGAGTTGTGCTTCGTCGAGTGCGTCGACGGAACATGAAATACGAAACAAGAATCACGACAGAGATCAGGAATGCGGCGAAAAATATATGCCTTGTAGTATCTGCCGTTGCGAATACGCGGACTCCGAGTCCTAGGAATCCGATCATTAGCACGACAATTGAAGATACTAAGGCGTGGCGCAAGAACATACTCGGCTTCTTTCTTTTCATCTCTAGTCCTCTCCTTCTGGATTCAGATTCTCTGCCTCGAATGCGTAAGTCTCTTGTCCGCAGTTTTGTGTCGTGCCGCATAGCTCTCAAACTGTGGCGATCAATCCAAATATGTCTTCGTCCGCTTCTGAGCGCGACAGTTCTTGTAGCCGCGCACTGCGCTGGCATCCAGTTAGTCAAGGTCTTTGCGCGGGTTCCATCATGAGTGACAGCAAAAGGCGTATCTATCCGCTTCGGCACAACCTCGCAAAATCGGCGAAATTGGCTCATTTCTCTGTTCGTCTACAGGTGCCCGAAGTGTACCCAGCAAACCATGAGGGAACCCGCATAAACTCAGGGAAAGGCTGTTGTTTGCGGTAATGAAAAATACCCAAGAACGATGGCGGAAGTGGGGCAACTTTTTCTGCATAGCGCAGATAGTCGATTTGGGGCAAACTAATAGATTGAGCCGGGCAGCAAATGAGCAGAGGGAGTCCTTCTTGTGCCTGAAAATCGTCCAAACCGGCGAGCCAGTGTTGCGAGAAGTTGCCCGCACCCTGACCAGTGCTTAGCTTCTTGGTCGCGTTTGGGTATACTTCTCGCACGACAAGGAGACAAACATGCCAGAGAAAGTCATAGAGATCGTTGGAACATCAAAGGAAAGCTTTGCCGGGGCTGCTGAAAATGCCGTGGCCGAGGCGGCCAAGACTGTCCGCGGTATGAAATGGGCGCGGGTAGCGGAATTCGAAATGGCACTGGACGACAAGAAAGTCGTCGAGTACCGCGCGACGACTCGCATCTATTTCGAGGTAAAGAGGTAAGCCGGCAACTGGGTTCGCCACACCGCATTGGCCTGATCGTAGCTCCGGAGCGTTCGCCGGGAGTCGGACCAGCTGCCGTGCCGGGAGCACGAACACTGCCTCGGTCACCCTGCCCGGAGCGTCCCGTTTGAACTCGATACCGGCTGGGCAGTTCCCACACGGAACTGTTGTCTGGTCTCGTTAAGTTTGAAGGTCACCCGAAAGGCCGTCCTTTTCTTTTGTCCCCGGAATCGGGCGGAAGAACAGCCAGTCAAGGTGATCAAAACCAGATTCCCAGTGTTATGGAATTCCGTTGAATTTGGTTGTGCTTGACAACTTCTGGTTGAAGGCGGCTTGCTGCTTCAAAGCCGAAGAAACGGGGTAAGCGTGACGAGAACAACTAAGGACATGATCGATGATCTTGAAAAAGAGGAGGCAAGTTTCACATCCTTGTTCCTCGTCTGCGGATTCGCGAAGCATACGGAACAAGTCGAAGGCTCTGTGACAGATAAGCTCGACAAGCTCAATGACATCGTGAACCGCGGCGGAAAACCTTACGCAATGATCGGTTATGTCACGGATGATAACGGACTTTCTCTTAACGTATATTCGCGGCTCCTGGAGGAATACCAGGGGGATGAGGAGGCCATGTCTTCTCTCCGAAGGTTTCTTCCGACCATTGCCGAAGCCGTTCAGAAAAGCGGATTAACGCCAACGTGCTTGCCACCAGGACAGTGGTTGGAATGAAACCGTAAGGGCAGTAAGCGGGTCAGTTTGCAGTTAAGTGCGCGAAACCCAGACGAGGTCCGAAAACTCCTGACTATCGGGGATGAGGATGGCGCTTTACGGATCAGATGCCAACCCGGCGGTCCGGCCCATCCAACTGACAGTACCCGCGGGGTGAGTGGCGCGGCGGAGTTTCACCGCCATGCCACTCACCCTACATTTGCCCTAAGCAGACAGATCAAGCCGCGGCGTGTTAATTTGTTCCAAGAGCCGGGACACAAGAGAAATCCCGGATCATGCGCCGAATCCACGGCGGGAGAACAGGATGTCTTCATCAACGGCAGGGAAACACGCGGGCTCAGGCGCGGCGCGACCTGCGATCGCTGAGCCTACGTTTGCCGAGCGAGCGCGTACATTGGTGTATCTGGGCCGAGTTGGCAGTCTCTCGACACTTTCGCGGAAACAGCAGGGGTTTCCATTCGGGTCGGTGATGCCCTATGGACTGGACGACCATGCGAATCCCATCTTCCTCATCAGTACGATGGCCATGCACACTCACAATGTACAGGCGGACCCGCGTTCTAGCCTGTTAGTGACCCAGCCTGATGCCGTCGGCGATCCCTTGGGAGCGTCCAGGGTCACGTTGATAGGAAATGTTCTGCCGGTACCTGAAGCGGAGGTGGCTGAAGCGCGGAGACTCTACCTGGCACGTCATGCCAACAGCAAATACTGGGTGGACTTTGACGATTTTTCCTTTTACCGGATGAACGTTGTAGACGTTTACGACGTGGGTGGCTTCGGGGTGATGGGCTGGGTCCCTGCCTCGGAATATTACAGCGGTCAACCCGACCCGCTGGCCGACTCTGCAATCGGCATCATACAGCACATGAATACCGACCATGAGGATGCGCTCATCCTGCTTGCCCATGCATTGGCTGGAATGGACGCTCAGGAAGCAGCGATGACTTCAATTGACCGTCTGGGCTTCCACCTACGCTTGAAGACCCAAGACGGCACGCGTGGTGCCCGCATCGCATTCCCGGGGGAAGTGAGCAACCCGGCGGAAGTCAGAAAAGTTCTGGTCGATATGACTGCGCAGGCACGGCGAATGTGAGCCATCGTGCGACGCTCTACTATCTGTTTCGCATGAGGAAAGATTGATCCGTGAGAAACCTTTCCCACCTGTCTGGAAATGGTCCCGTTGACCTGAAACAGTTGCGGGCAACGCTAGCGAGAATGACTGACGCAGACTTGCTGAGATTCGGGAGCGCGAGTCGATTTATGTGTTCCGCCTGAAGCGAACAAACCG
>PKUY01000085.1 GCA_003131705.1 Acidobacteriota bacterium
TTTCTATGTTCAGAAACGGCTGGCGGCTTCATGCGCACATTGCAAAGTTGAATGTTGTCAGATAAAGTTCGGTTTCCTTCGTCTGTAGAACCGCTGGCTCGCCGGCGAACCCGCACGCTTTGATGGGTACATGATTTTTACTACCTGGGACTATTACCTTCTCTTCCTGATCCCCAGTACAATTCTGTTTCGCGTGGCGAGCCAGCGCGCGCGGCCCTGGATTATCTTTCTCAGCGGCTGCCTGTTCTTCACGTATTTTTCTTACACTCAGCTGGGTGGTCTCGTGGGTGCTGCCTGCCTTGCTATTTTCCTGTGGGAAGCGCTTGTGAGCCGTTTGTACAAAAGGGGCTCGTGGGTTTGCTGGGTGGGCGTAACGCAGACGGTTATTTTTCTGGTTCTTTTCAAGTATCGAAATTTTCTGACCGGACAGTTCTGGCCGGCTCCCGCGGAAAATCCTCTCTACTGGAAACATGCCTTTCTTCCTCTCGGTATCTCTTTCTTCACATTTGAATTCGTTCACTACGCTGTGGATCGATACCGGAACAAGACCGAGGAAGGCTCATTCAGTGAATACCTGGCTTTCATTTTGTTTTTTCCCACGATGGTGGCGGGTCCGATTAAGCGCTATCAGGATTTTCTGCCCAAGCTGCGAAACATTCCGGCGGATTGGGTCCTTGATTGGCAGCGCGGGATCACGCGAATTTTTGCCGGTTTAGTGAAAAAGTTCGCGGTCGCCGATGTGCTCACCGCTTATACAAATCATCTGAACATCGCGGATATTAGTCGGGCGCACAGGGCAGTCCTTCTGCTTTGGCTCTTCGCCTATGGGATCAAGATTTACACCGACTTCTCGGCCTACTCGGACATCGCCATCGGCTCGGCCCGTCTGTTTGGAATTCGCGTCCCCGAAAACTTCGATTGGCCTTACCTGAGGACAAACATCGCCGACTTCTGGCGGCATTGGCACATGTCACTTACGAACTGGCTGATCGATTACATTTACATTCCGCTCGGCGGGTCACGCGTGCGCAGTGGGCGGGTTTACGCCAACGTCCTCGTAACAATGCTGGTCAGCGGAATCTGGCATGGTGCGGGAGTCAATTTTATTGTTTGGGGACTGACGCACGGAATCATGCTGGCGGTCCACCGCGCCTGGCGGCAGTTCTTCCCCAATCCGCCGGAGCCAGCCCCGCTCCGGTCACGGCTCTCGGGGTGGTTCTTGACGTTTGTGTGCGTGAATTTGGCATGGGCTTTCTTCTGCATGGACATGAGGACCGCTATTTTCTTTTTTCGAAAACTCTTGATTGGATAGGACAATGACAAACTTGAATTGGATGAAGCAGGCTCTCGAATATCTTGCCGGCGAACAGGACGAAGCGCCAGCCGGCTTTGGAGTTACGCTCGCGAATTGGTGGTTTTGGGCGCTTTGGTGGGGAGCTATGTTGTTTCTGATCTACGCCTTTTCCGGTCAAAGCTCCAAATTTATTTACATCGACTTCTAAGCTTGCGGAAGGATTCGTGAAAGTCTCAAGAGTTCAGCTGCTTCTGGCCCTTATGGGAGTCTTGGGGCTACTGACAGGCCTAAATAAGGCCGTGGCAGTCGCCACGCGAAACTCCATCCCCAGGCGTTTAATGGCGCGCGTGCCGGCAGCGACCGATGCCAGTGTTCTAGCGCTGGGCAATTCCTTGGTGGCCGTGGGGATCGTTGAACCAGCTTTCGATCAAGGCATCGGATCGAGACAGAATCGCGGCATCCTCAATCTGGCTCTCGGCGCTTCATCTCCGATTGAGCAGCTATTGCTCCTGCGCTACGCGCTACATTCAGGCTTGCACCCCGCCACGGTGATCTACGGCTTCTATGACTTTCAGCTAACGCATCCCGTTGAACTTGCCACCGGCGACATGATCGGAAATCACGCCATGCTGTACTACGTGGAGCCCGAATACGCGCGAGGGTTTTATCATCTATCTTGGCACGATCGAATTGAGTTCGAGATCATGCGCCATTTTCCGCTGTTTACCGACCAGCAGGCTGTCTGGGCGAGAGTCGAACAGTTTCGCCGGCGCATTTCCCAACAAGGAATGCCGGAGGAAAAGACAAACGCGTTGGGACGAGCAAACGATTTCGAGTTGCTCGAATTCCCGAGCACACCCGCATTTATTCGAGAGTGCGGTCACGCAAGTCGCCGGGACTTGATCCCTCCGGTGAGCGAAATTGTCCGGCAGGCGTCGGAAGCCGGGAGCAAGGTCGTGTTTATAGAGATGCCCATGCCGCCCGCGCACGTAGCCTCTTTTTATGACACTCCCGCGTGGCAGCGATACCGCGGACACCTGAAAACCTTGCTTGGAAACAAACAGGTGACTTACATCGATGCGAGTCACTGGATGCCTGATGAATCGATGTTCCTCGACCCTCTGCATATGACCTACGAAGCGTCCCTGCGATTCAGTCAACGCCTAGGGGAATCCCTTCGTGAGGATTCACAACGGCGCTAATTTTTCGGCCGCTGGAGTTGTCGAAGTGGCTTCTGGCATCGAAGTAGATGCACCCTTCCGGTGAGTCAAGAAAGCGCCAATGGTAACGGCCAAGCCAAGCGGAATAAGCAGTCCGTCTCGCATTAGCGTTTTTGGCCCTACCTGTTCGCCCGGACCGAAACAACCGCAATTGATTCCGAGGTGAAGCATGTAGGCCCGTGCCATAGCATAGACAAATCCCGTAACGAGCAGTGTGGCGAAAAGGGCCGAATACCGTAGCGCGATTCCACTTAAGATCCACAAACCCAGCACGAACTCAAGGGGAGGCAGTACGTGCGCGAAGGGGCTGACGGCCCAGGGGGGCAGCATCTCGTAGGAATCGACGCCCATGGCAAACATCGAGAGCGAAATTCTTATCGATCCGAACGTCCAGGGCATCCCCGCTTGCGGCCTCATCTTAGCGTAGGCGGCGACGATAAAAATCCCCGCGAGAACGATGCGTCCCACGATCAGAAGGATTCGCCCAAACGTTGCGCGCCCGTCTCTATTCATTTACGTGAGGTGTCCACTCCGCGCCTATCCTACTGCGCCAGAAGCGAATCGAAAAACTGTTTCAGAATAGGCCAGGAAACGTTTCCTGACGTTGCGGGAATGTGCCGGCCCTTCGCCGTGATCACGAACGTCGGAGTTCCTGTAACCGGCACCTTCAGTCCAAGAACAATGTCCTGTTCGATATCGGCATCGAGCGGGCAAACCTTCGCTCCGGGCGCAAGGCCGAATCCCCCGGTCTGCACGGCCGTTGGCCCCGGCTGGTCGCAGCCGGCCATCAACTTCTGTACTCGCGCGAAATCCGCCGAAGACATTGCCGCGGAAATAAATTTCTCGATGTTGCCGTCGGCGGACCAGGCCGCCTGATTGTCGTACAGAGCGCCCTCCACCGCTTGAAACTGTCCCACCCGCGCGGCGGCATTCGCCCAACGTGCTGCCTGGCCGGAATATTTGTGCATCGGGAGCGGGAAGTCGTGGTGGATGACGTAGACTTTTCCTAAAGCCACATAATCGGAAATCATATTACGAAGCGTGCCCTCGTAGAACACGCCGCACGTCGGACACTGATAATCCGTGAACAATTCCATCTTGATCGGAGCAGTGCTTACGCCATACGTCTTGTTCGGTGCAACCGCAGCCATAGCAGCTCGCGGTTTCGGCGCTGCGGTTTTAGCCGGCTTGGCAGTCTTCGTCGGCGTGGACACTTTTGCGGGCACTACCGTCGCTTGCGCGACAGCCGCCGGCGCGATTCCCATACCCAGAATCAGTAGCGCAACTAGAGTAAAACCCGCCTTTGCCCACTTGGCGCATCGACCCCAAAAACCTTCTCGAAAAGACCCGCACACTCGTCGGTTCAAACTCGTCCTCCTCGTACTCCAACCAAACGATTCGGCGCACATTGTAGCGCGAATTGCGTCTGATAACGCCACGCATCGCCCGCCAAGTATGTACGTTGCAACAGTCAGGTTCTACGATGCGGTCTGAAGCCGGTTGGTTCGCCATACCCAGCCGCGGGCCGTCGTCGGCTTAGACGCCCTCCCAGAGCGTATTCCCCTCTAAAATAACTACTAATTACCCCAAAATCATAGGAATACAGACACACAGGAATCTTGACAATGCAACGCTCAACGTGTATCGTAATGTTCGTCATCGCAGATGACTCCCGGCTGAGCCGGCGTCACAGAATTCAGGAGCATATTCCATGAGCAAGATCATCGGCATTGATCTGGGCACGACCAACTCGGTCGTCGCGGTTATGCAGGGGGGCGAGCCCATCGTAATCCCCAACCAGGAAGGAGCCCGGACGACTCCGTCCGTCGTGGCGATTACCAAGAGTGGGGAGCGCCTCGTCGGCCAGGTTGCCAAGCGGCAGGCAATCACGAACCCCGAGAACACCGTTTATTCCATCAAGCGCTTTATGGGCCGCCGCTATGACGAAGTACAAGAAGAAACCAAGCGCGTGCCCTACAAAGTGACCAAGGGACCGCACGACGATGCTCGTATCGAGATCGCCGGAAAGACGTACAGCCCGCCGGAAATTTCCGCGATGA
>PKUY01000032.1 GCA_003131705.1 Acidobacteriota bacterium
CACGAATGCGGAATCGCTGCTCCGTAGCCCGCTCGATTGGTTTATCCGGGAACTTCTAGTAAAATTCGGCCAAATCCGAAGGCTTTGCGCTTTGCATTCGAGCCTGTGCGGAGAAAAACAAAAATGGAAATTCTCTGGCCGGCACTGGCCACTGCGGTAATCGTTTCTTTCGTCTTCTACATTCTCGCCCAACATTGGCACAGGATTCTGCGCCAGCAAGCTTGGACCATTCGCAGACTCTTTCAGCGCGTTCAAAACCTCGAGGACATGGCCGACCCGGAATTCCGCCGCCGCATCAGCGATGCGACGCCTGTGCCTCTCGAGCGCGTCTTCACGCTTACGTTCCGGCTCTCCGATCGTTTCTGGCGTGACGTTCTTCATGCGACCGAAGAAGATCGGAAATTCGTCCGCGAGTACGGAAGTTTCGTGGGTTCCGTGAAACTCGAGCAGTGGCGCAGCCATATGGTTGCAACAATCACCGAAGTTTTACCCGATCAGACCACCGCCGGTTGGCAATCACGTTCGCTCGATTTTTACGGCGATCCCGCGAAAAGCAGCGAAGCGCTTATATTCTGGGAGCTCGCTCTCTCCCGCCCCGGATTGTCGGTTGAACGCCCGTCCTCGCTCGAACTGGTCCTGCGCAGAAATTCGATGGAATTATGCGGACATCTGGTTCCTCGCGGGGACGAAGCTTCCGAAAACGGTCATCGCGTAGCTTCCAGCGGGAGTGATGTGGTTTTTTTTCGCGTGCCTCTCGATACGGCGCAACTGGCGGAGTTCAGAAGTCACGATCCTGCGGGCAACGGAAACAACAGCAGCGACAATGTCGGCGGACAGGAAACGTCCGAAAATGACACTCATTGGCGCGCTTTTTATTCCCATTGCAACGAAGGCCTTGGCATCGAATGGCAGCTTCGCCTGCGCGATCTCACCAGAAAATCGGAATGGGAGCGTTGGGGAATCCTGGATTCTGACGTGACCCCGCTCGCAACGGAAGATAACTAGTGCCCGCGCTGGAAAAGTGCGCTTACGTGTTCGGAGGCCGCACCGGCAGGCCTGTCCAGGCATTGATCAAACCCAGAATTTCGCGCAAAACTGAAAACAAGTCGTGAGTGTTACGCCACCAGTGGTTTGCGTCGAACGAATCTTGCGGCGCCGCCCGAACGATCACCCGCTGATTTCGAGCCGCCAGTTTTTGCCAGAGAGCTCTCACTCGTCGTGTGTGCTGCATCGACGTGACGATGATCGCGCTCGTCTTCCCCTCGCTGGCCAGTAGGCTTGTCACTTCTTCCACTTCCTGTTCGGTGTCGGCAATCTCATGGGGGAAAATCTGAATATTCGTTTCGGGTACGCCTAAGTGAATTAAGACCTCGCGGTTGTAATCCTCTTCGCCGGCGTAGCGGACACCCATTTCCGCGAGCTCCGCACCAGGAGAGCCCGGCCGGCTCACCCAAACTTCGTGGGCGTAACCCATGCGAAAAATCTCAGCCGCTTCCTCGGCGCGCGCCGGCATGCTGCCGCTTAGCACTACGATCGCGTCCGCAAGCCCAAGCGGATCCTCGCGGATAAGCCAGTGCCCGGCTCCGCGAAACCCTATCACCGCAGCGACGAGTAGTACGAGTGCAACCGCCAGGGAAATAAATCGGCAGGAATTGCGTCGCGTCATTGCGATCCCTCTACGCGCGAGGTTGGTCGAGCGACCCGCCCCGCATCAGCAATCCGCGAAGTCCCGCCAGCACGAGTCGCGGCTGGCGCAAGCAGACCCTCCACACCATTTTCCATGCTTCGTCGCGCGAGGATTCTCCGAGCGCTTGTTTTGCAGGATCATTCAGCAGGTCCACCAGGCGGCTGTAGTCCTCTTGTTGAAAATGGTGCAACGATCGCCGCACCAGAAGATGAAAATCAAGCTCGCGGCGCAGAGTTCGCAGCTCCCGGCTCGCTCCGCCATTCAGTATCGTCTCGGCCACGCCAAGCGCCCCGCGAAACCCTGTGACGATTCCGCCAATTGTGGACACCTTCACCTGCGCGGCCGCGTCGCCCACCAGATACACCGAGCCTTGCCCTACTTTTCGCCGCACCGGTATCCAGCGTTTGTAAACGGGAATGCGCGCGCCCTGAAACTCGATTGGTTCAAGCTTCCGCTTTTCGAGAAATTGTTCCAGACACTTCCGCGTTCCAGCGCCCGATTCGCCGATCACGCCCAACGCCCCGCGCGTCGATGACTCGGGAATCAGCCAGTAGAAGTACGGCGTGTCCTGCGGCACAAACCACACGCGCACCGTATCCGGCGCCATGTCTTTTGGCAGCGGCACAATTNNGCCAGCGAAACTGTTTCGAGCGGCGCCCACCCGGCGGCGCGAGCCACGCGGCTCGTCGCGCCGTCGCCGCCGACTACCGTGTCGCTGCGTATTTCCTCGCGACTTCCGTCCGCGCATCGCTCGACTTCCACCGCCAGCCCATTCCCGTTCGCGTGCAACGCGTGAAAGCGCCGTCCCAGCTCGATTGTGGCGCCTGCTCGCTGCGCCTCGGCCGCCAGTCCTTGGATCAGCGTGCGCCTTTCGATAATGAGGTCGGGGTCTTGCAGGGTAATCGTAGCGGCGCGCCCGTCGGTAAAAAGTTCAAAGCGGCGAATTTCGTTGACGACGCTTCCTTCCGCGGCGCGGCCCAGCAGCGTGCGCATGCGATGCGTCACGATCAGCGTTCGCGCCTCTGGTTCCAGGGTCTCCGCCCGTTCAAGGACGCGCACCGAAGCACCCCGTTGCGCCAGTAGAGACGACGTAAACAGCCCGGCCGCCGATCCGCCAATCACCGTAATGCTTGTGCTACCTGTCCTAACAGTCAAAATAGGATGTTCTCTTCTCGGCGTTTCCGCACACCGTCGTTGTGTTTGGCACTCGCGTCATATGCTAATTCTCACGGTAGGAGTCCGCTGAAAAAGCTCGGCCTACACAGAGCGTGGAAATCGAGCCAGGATTGCTCGGGTTTTCCGCGATCTCCACTTCTCGAATCCGGAGAGTTTCTCTGGGCGCGTCCCCGCCCCTCGTTACGTATCCAAATGCTGGGACGTCAGTATATCCCACACACTTGCTGCCGCCAACGCCGTTGCTCGGAAAGCCGAGCAGGGAACCTGCGTCAGCCTATAACTACCCCTAATCGCCAATAAAAGTTTGGATCACCGAAGCCGCCGCGATACTTAAACCTCAATTAATTTCGGTTTATCTTGGGCTGGACTGCCAGTAAAAGGGCGATGGCGCGTTGACCATCTCGGAAGTTCGATGTATTTTAGGGCACCCACTCGACACTATGCTTAGCTGACTCCGCTCGCAAAGGAAATACATGGCCAAGTTCACTATCGCGCCGCACATGCGGCTTCACGAATGGGTCGCTCAAGAGAAGGGCTATTTCGCCGCGGAGGGCTTGGACTACGAATTCCGCGAGGCGCTCCCGTCGAGCGAAGGCCGGCACCACAATCTCGGCGACAAGGTCGGCGCCTTCCAGACATTCGAAAAAGGCCGCGCCTCCGACATCGGCTGCGCCTGTCACTGGACTGTGAACGTTTCGGCGTCCGTCGGCCACGGAAAGCTCTATGCCGACGCCTACTCGATTGCGCCTGCCGGAATTTTCGTGCCGCCCGAGTCAACTATTCACGATCCCGCCGAACTCGCGGGCGTGCCCATCTCTGTCGGATATCAGTCCGGCAGCCACTACTCGGCGATCCAAGCGCTCGACCAATATATGAAGCTTGAGGAGATCAAGCTCTCCTTCGCCGACGGCCTGCTTTTCAGCCGCATGGAGCTGCTCATCGATCGAAAAATTCCGGCAGCCTCTCTCTTCAGCGGTCCGTACTATCTTCTCGAACAGCTCGGCTTCCGCAAAATTATCGACACCACTTTCATGATGGCCTCCCTCATTACCCAAGATCCCGACATGGAAGACGTTCGGCGATATTTTCGCGCCTTGAAAAACGCCCAGCGCGATATCGATCTGCGTCCCGAGCTCTATACGCGCTACTACAAAAAGGAGTTTCCCACGCGATTTCACAGCGTCATGGACACGCGCCGCTGGGGTCCCGGTGAACGCCTCGTGTTCGAACCCTACACGAAGGAAGTCTTCGACAAATCCTTCGAGTGGATTTCCGAACACGGCATCTTCCCCGAAGGCGCCATGGGCCCGGGCAAATACGAAGATTCCTGCGTCTCCCTCGCCTCGAAATAGCTTCCGCTTCGATCATTTGACCGGCCCCGGGGTGCGAACCGATCCGCGGATTCACGTTCTCGGTCTGGGGACGGAATCTGCAGCAGGACCGCCACATCGAGGCCATCCCGCAAAGCACTCTCGGTGGCGACATTCGCCGCTCCGTCGTTTTGAAACTTCTTTGGGAACTCAACGATAACGGCGGAAAATAGCGGCCGGCCCTTCCGCTGTGTCCTTGAGACTTCGGCGTGTTCCTGGACAATCGTTCGGGTCCGCGCTTCTTCCGTCCCTTCGATGAGAACAAGTCGCGGTGCGACCTTTGCGCGAACCACCCCTTGCAACCCTCCCCCACGGTGCTAACCTGGCCCGGAAGCTGAATCCAATCGTTGAGGTGCCAGATTTGAGACTAGGCGTGATTTCTCCACTGTTTTCTCAGCGTTTCTGCGGTGAAGCCTTCGTTTGTATTTTATCGATTGCCAGGATACTTTGATGACTATTGAACGCGAACAACTCGAAGCCGACGTCCTAATCATCGGTGCGGGCCCCGCAGGTCTATCCTGCGCCTTACATCTCGCGAATCTGATCGAGCAACACACGCAAGCCAAAAAATCCCCGGCGCTTTCCGCCGAAAATATCTACGTCCTCGAAAAAGCGCGTGAAATCGGCGCCCATCAACTTTCCGGCGCGATCATGGACCCGAGCGCCCTCCGCGAACTCGTCCCCGATTTCGAAAAAACCGCGCCGCTCGACACGCCCGTCACCGGCGATGCCGCCTACTATTTCACCGAAACCGGTTCGTTCAAGCTGCCCATCACTCCGCCGCCCCTGCGAAACCATGGCAATTACGTCGTCTCGGTCAGCAAGCTGGTCAAGTGGCTCGGCGGTCTCGTCGAAAAGAAAGGCGTCAATCTCTTTACGCAATTTGCGGGCAGGGAACTGCTCTACGAGAAAAACGGAATCGCCGGCGTTCTCACCGAAGACAAGGGTCTAGGCAAGAATGGCAGGCCGAAAGATAACTTCACGCCCGGTTATGAATTGCGCGCGAAAGTCACCGTACTCGCCGAAGGCCCGCGCGGCTCGTTGACCAAAGATCTCGTCACCCGCCTCAAGCTCGACGGGCTCAATCCCCAAATTTACGGCCTCGGCATCAAGGAATTGTGGGACGTGCAGCCCGGCCGCATCGACACCGGCTACGTCGCGCACACGCTTGGCTGGCCGCTCACGTCCGATCTCTACGGCGGCGGCTGGATTTACGGCCTGCGCGACAATCGCGTCTCGCTCGGCATCGTCGTCAGTCTCGAATATCACGACCCGCTTTTCGATCCGCACGCGGCGTTTCAAAAATTCAAGACGCATCCGTTCGTCAAGAAAATCCTCGACGCCGGCAAACTCGTCCGCTACGGTGCGAAAACCCTCCCTTACGGCGGCTGGTATTCCATGCCGCGCAATTATTTTGACGGCGGCCTGATCGTCGGCGATTCTGCCAGTCTTCTGAATTCGCAACGCCTCAAGGGAATCCACACCGCGATCAAGAGCGGCATGCTCGCGGCCGAGACGATTTACGACTCGCTATGCGCCGGCGATAATTCGTCCGCAAAGCTTGGCGCGTACCAAACGAAAATCGAGCAGAGCTGGCTCAAGAAAGAGCTTTGGGCCGTGCGCAATTTCCATCAAGGGTTTCACGGCGGCCTGTGGGCGGGCCTCGTCAACGCGGGACTTCAGTTCGTCACCGGCGGCCGCGGCCTGATCGATCCCATGCGCACCGAAGCGGGCTACAAGGAGTACACCAATCTCCATCGCGACCGTGTGCCCGTCGATCAAGCAACGCGCTTCAAGGGTGACGGCAAGCTCACCTTCGACCGCCTCACGGATGTCTATCACTCCGGCACACGGCACGAGGAAGATCAGCCGTGCCATCTCGTAGTGCTCGAGCCGAATATCTGCGGCGACCGTTGCGTTCGCGAATTCGGAAATCCTTGCCAGTATTTTTGTCCCGCTGCGGTATACGAAATGGTGAGCGAAAACGACGCGCCGAAACTAAAGATCAACGCCGCGAACTGCGTCCACTGCAAGACCTGCGACGTCGCCGATCCCTACCAGATCATTCAGTGGGTTCCGCCCGAAGGTGGCGGCGGTCCGAACTACGAAGGAATGTGACGATGCGAGGAGCATCGTCACCCGCCGAACGCCCGTTTGAGCGACGCCCAAAATCCGCCTTTCTTCTTCGGCGTTTTGTCGCCCGCCTGACTTGCACCAGCTCCGCGCGCCGGCGCCTGCCGTGACGCACCACCTTCGCCGAGGGCCTGCTGCACGGCCTGCGCGAACTGTGGCGCTGCCACGTGTCCAGAGAACTCCCATGCCGGCGACACCTGCGCCTCGCGTATCAGCAACACCATATCCGCTCCAGTATCCGGCGGCGGGCTCGGTGAATTAGCCGAAAATACCAGCGGCGGCAGAACGGCTGTGTACACCGGAACCGTCACGGGAGGAGCGGCAGGCGCAGCTTGTTTCGTCGGAGCCACCACAGGTGGCGCGTTATTTCCCTTTGCTAGCACGCTGTATTCCACGCTCTTTTCGGGCTCAGGTGTCGGTGCTGGACTAACCGCAGGGGGCGCCGCGCTTGGTTCCGGCGCAGTCAGCGGCGCCATCATTAGTGGAATTGCAGACGCGGAATCTGTTGTTGACGAAGGCGCGATCGGCGCGGGCGTCACTTGAGGTTCGTCCGCTTGGCACTGGCACCCTCCCGGAGATCCCGCGACCGGCAGCAGCTTTCCCGCGTTCAGAAAAAACTCTCCCGCTTGCGGAACAATTAATTTTTCGCCCGTAAACTGATGCTCGAGCTGAATCGCGCCGCTCGTTGCCAACACGCAAAGCGAATCGTCGAGGTTCAGACCCAACGTCACGTCGCGCGAATTGCCGCTGATGTCGAGCGGCGTGCCAATGAGNNCGAAATTCACCGCCAGTGTAATCGCGTCCTCGGAGAGCAGCACCGTAAACTTGGCCGGGCCGCAGATGCTCACTTCTCCGCCGGCAAAAAGTTTCATCCGTGCCGATCCAGAATGCACGGTCACGATGCTTCCGTTCGAAACGTAATCTTCAAGCCCAGGGTCGTCCGACCCCTCGCGTGCCGCCGCTCCGCCTTCCACCGAAACGTCCCGGCCGTCCACTTGGCCCACCGTGCCGCGCGGTGCGCCTTGCGCGCGCACGAATACCGGACAGACCAGCAAAAGCCCCAGCAGAATCCCCGCCGGCGCCAACCGAGCGGAAAAGGGGACAGCTGTACCGGCGGAAGCGAATTGGAATTGGGGGCCCATCGAGACCGCCTATACTATACCGCAGTGGAGAACGCCTCGAAATCCGGTGCCCCTCAGCCGAGCGCGAATGCGCGTGACCAAGGCCGCATTCCGCTGCCACAGCTTTCCCGCTGGCGCCAAAAGCAGATTCCCGTGATCGCCTGGGCGGTGTACTGGGTGATTCGCTTCATCGGTCCCACGCTAAAAATGGAATTCGTCGGCGTGCAGAACGCCGTGCAGATCCGTGCAGCGGGGGAACCTGCAATTGGCGCCTTCTGGCACCGCTGCATTTTTTCGTCCGTATGGGTCTGGCGCAATCGCGGCATCGTCGTGTTGAATACCGTAAATTTCGACGGCCAGTGGACCAGGCGGGTGATCGAACGTCTCGGTTTCGGCACCGCGCAAGGCAGTTCCTCGCGCGGCGCGATTGAAGGCCTCACAGCGATGGCTAAAAGCCTCGAAGAAGGGAAGAACGTCGCCTTCACTATCGACGGCCCGCGCGGCCCGCGTTACATCGCCAAGCCCGGCCCCATCATTCTCGCGCGCCGCACCGGCCACCCCATTTCCGTCTTTCACATCGGGGTCAAGCACGGCCATACGTTTCAAAAGTCCTGGGACCTGTTTCAAATCCCGTATCCGTTTTCGCGCATCGTGATGTTCGTGGCCCCGCCCATCCGCGTTCCCACCGACGCCGACAGCGAAATGATCAAACGCAAGCAAGCCGAAATGCAGGCCGCGCTCGAGCGTGTCCGCGACGTCGCCGAATCCTGGTTCCAACTCACAGAAGACCAGCGCGACCACATCCGCGAACAGTGGAGCGAAAAGCTCTAGCCCGCCCGCGACTCTACAGTTTGCGGAAAAACTCAACAAGGGCGCCTCTGGGGTTAAAACCCCTGATGGAAAAGGCGAGCTTTATATCGGAGCTGAAGCTCCGACTCTCTAAAAACCCGCCTTTTTCCGCAAACTGTCTAGCCGACCGCAAAGCGACAAGCGGCGCCGCTCGACGCTAGCCTTCGCCCAGCTTGACCGGCACATCCATCTTTTTGCCGTCGCGGAAAATCGTCAGCGTGACCGTGTCTCCTGGCCAGGCGCGGTTCAACAGAAGATTCAGGTCCATCTGAGTCGTGACCTCTTTTCCGTTTATCGCGACAAGCACGTCTCCGCCGATACGCAATTCCTGCAGGCCCGCCAGCACCGAACGATTCCCGCCGCGAATTCCCGCTTTCTCTGCGGGACCTCCGTGAGTGACGCGCTCGATCAGGACGCCCTGCTCTACGCCCAGATGCAACGCTTCAGCGAGCCCGGGCCAAATCGCTCTGCCTTCGGCGCCCAGCGTCGCTCGCCGGACGCGACCCTGCGTAATCAAATCCTCCGCTACGCGCCGCGCCGTGTTGACCGGAATTGCGAAACCGATTCCGGCGGTCGTTCCTGTTGGCGCATAGATCGCGCTATTGATGCCGATTACTTCTCCGTGCGTATTCAGCAGCGGCCCGCCCGAATTGCCGCGATTGATGGCCGCGTCCGTTTGGATCGCTTCGTCGATGAACGTGTTCTCGCTCGTCTGCACCGTGCGCCCGAGTGAACTCACCACTCCTGTGGTCAGCGTGCTCTGAAATCCGAAAGGATTTCCAATCGCGAGCACGCGCTGGCCCACCAGCAGATTGCGGGAATCGGCCAGCGGCAGAGCCGAGAGTTTGCGTCCAGCCGGATCGATTTGAATCAGCGCGATGTCGTTCCGCGTATCCGCGCCGATATATTTCGCTTTGTAGCGCGACTGGTCACCGAGCGTGACCTCAATCGTCTGCGCGCCCTGCACCACATGGTAATTCGTCAGGATGTGCCCGTCGGTATCGATCACGAAGCCGGAGCCCGCGCCCTCGACCGGCACCGCGTTGTAGAAGAAGTCGTACTGCACCGTGCGCGTGACAATGTTCGCGACGGCCGGTGACGCCTCCTTGTAAATCCGAACATTTTCCGCTTCGGTTGCGTCGAGAGTCGTATCCGTGGTCGGCTCGGGAAGGTGCAGTGCGTGAACCGATGTGGGGTTGTGCTGTCCGTAACGCGACCCGGCCCAATACGCGCCGAGTCCGATGATCAATCCCAGCGCCAGAAGCCGCGCCGCGCGTCCTTGATGGTCTGATGGTGCCATTAGAATGCTGCCTTTTTAGCCTGCATAGTAATGATTCCTCGATCGCTCGGCTCGCTTGTGAAACGCCTCATTCCATTGTCGAGTAGATTTGATGCTGACCCTTTGTTTTCTGTAAGTTGCGTCATATTCTACTCGGCAGCCATTGTCGAGTAGANNTGCGATTAGAAAATCGTAGGAGGCAGTGGCGAGTGGTTAGTGAGCGACCCTTGGGCTCCCATTGGTCGCTCTCTTCCTGCGTCCCTTCGTACCCTAGGGCAAGCGGGCGGAGGTCCAGAGAGCCGCCAGGAAGGCTGCGTCTTGCGCCGATCTCGGTCACGTTCTTCACGCGTCCATCTTATTACACGGGAGCGGGAGTGCAAGGGAGTGCTTGGTGTGGACTTTTTGGGGGCGGTGATCCGCGGCGGGGTGAGATGCAAAGCCTCGCTCCAAGAAGACTGGGGCGAGCTACATTACGGCATTAGTGGGCCGCCACGCAGGCGCAATTCCGAATCAGCGTTCGTGTTTGCGTGGGCCACCCGGATTTTACACCTTGTGGTGGCTAAAGCCCCGACCCACAAAGATACGAAGCGGCGTTACGAGATGTTTCTTCCCGCGGCGGCCCACGATTTCAGTTTTTTGATAACCGATTTGACCTGCTGCTCCGTATGCTCAACCGAGCGCGAGCAATCGATCACTTCGTCGGCCAATCGGCGCTTCTCGTCGATGGGCATCTGCGCCGCGATGCGCCGCTCCGCGTCCTGTCGTGAGAGCCCGCGCTGCTTCAGCCGCTCCATTTGCTGCTCGGGCTTGCACCAGCACACGATCACGCAATCGAGATCCTTTTGCGCGCCCACCTCGAGGATCAGCGCCGCCTCCTCGAAAGCCATTTCCGGACCGCCTGGGCGATCGAGCGCCTCGAACCACTTCACCGTCACGTCGTGAATGCGCGGGTGAAGAATCTTATTCAGCTTTTCGCGCTTTTGCGGATCGGCAAAAACAATCGCGCCAAGTTTCTTGCGGTCCACGGCTCTGCCCGGTCCAAGAATGCCTTCGCCGAATTCGCTCACCACTTCGTTGTAGGCTGCCTGGCCGGGTTCGAGAAGTTCGTGCGCCAGAGCGTCGGCGTCGAGGACCTGATAGTCGTGATCGCGCAGAAAAGACGCCACAGTCGATTTCCCCGACGCAATTCCGCCAGTGAGGCCGACGCGTATCATTAGTGGCGTGACGACACTGCGGCTGCCGGGCGCGCTCCGCGCCGCATGCGAGCGGCTTTCACCGTGTTGCTCATCAGCATCGCAATCGTCAGCGNNCTCAGCGGTCCCACGCCTCCCGGAACCGGTGTGAATGCGCCGGCCACATTGACCACATCGGGGTGAACGTCTCCCACCAGGGCCGTACCTTTCGCGCGAAACTCCGCGAGTCTCTCTGGAAAGTGAGCGAAGAAGTTCTCCGCCTGCGCCGCGTCCGTAATTCGGTTAATGCCAACGTCGATCACCGTGGCTCCCGGCCGGACATGCTCCGTCGTGACCATTCCGGCGCGCCCAATCGCTGCAACGACTATATCGGCGCGGCGGATGGTTTCCTTCAGTTCCCGTGTCTTCGAATGGCAAATAGTTACCGTCGCGCTCGCGTGCAGCAGCAGCAGCGCCATCGGTTTTCCCACGATGTCGCTGCGGCCCACCACCACCGCGTTCGCGCCTTCGATCGCGATTCCGCTGCGCTTCAAAATCTCCATCACTCCTGCGGGTGTGCATGCCACCAGTGCCGGACGTCCCGCGACCAGATGCCCCACGTTCATCGGATGGAATCCGTCCACATCTTTTGCGGGATCCACCGCCTCAAGGATCTTCTTCGAATCAATCTGCGATGGCAAGGGCAACTGCACCAAAATTCCGTCCACGTCGTCGCGGCGGTTCAGTTCATGGATCACCTCGAGCAGCCCCTCGGTGGTAATCGTCGCGGGAGGCGTCAAATGGAAACTCGCGAGTCCCAGCTTCTCGCACGCGGCGATTTTGCTCTTTACGTAAACCTTCGACGCTGGATTGTCGCCCACCAGCACCGCCGCCAGCCCGGGACGTATCCCGGCAGCAGCCAGCGAGCTGATTTCGCCCGCAAGCTCACCATAGATTTGATCCCGAATCGCATTCCCACTCAGAATTCGCGTTGACAATGAGGACTCCCCGTTGCGGTTTTGTACTTCGTCCAATTGCGCAATCATAGCACACGCAATTTACCTCGGCCTCCGTCGTTAGCACACGATATGTCC
>PKUY01000023.1 GCA_003131705.1 Acidobacteriota bacterium
CGAATTTCTCGCGGGTGGACAGTGGTGGAAGCTGCGTATTGGCGTTCACCGCCCCAAAATTGGGAACGAGCCAGAACATACGCTTGGTCTGCTGATCTTGGGATTCGTCTTTCTTGTTTTGGGGAGCCGGAGCCTGGTCCGGCAACGAAACGGTGCCGCTGTCCGTTGGCGGTGCGGGAGCCGGGTTGCTTTGTGATGTCGGGCTTTGCTGGGCATACTCAAGAGGATTGGATTGGTCCGTAACTTGTGTCTGGGACCACGTGATGGTGGGCGAAAAAGGAATGACGAGAACTAAAACGGCCTTTATGATTTCGAGCAAGGCTTTTCTTCGAATCAGGTGCACGGGCGCACTTACCCCGAGCCTACCCACGCACAACGCTCCATCAACGCACATGGGGGCTTAGAATACTGGCCGAACACGATTGGTTGCTTAATCGGTTGCTTCTCTACGGCGAGTACGAAGGCCTTANNCGCGGCGCACGCCCGTCCGCACTTTCGAGCAGCGAGCCATCATGTATCACGATTGGGGACGCGTTAACGTGACCTTCAACTTCATCAACGAGACCAGCCTGGAAAGCGGCGGCAACGACTTCGGCTATGCCTGGGGCCTGTTTCGGCAGGCATCCTATATGTCAATGGATACGGGCAAAGACATGGCCGGAATGGCGGCCATGCCCAAAAAGAAAACACCTCCGGTGCTCTCGCTTCAACGGCTTATTAGGCGTTTTGTGGCTTGCCCAAAACGTGTGAGTGTTTGTCAGGCTTTCACGCCAATATTGGTTCTTACTAACCTACGCTGTTTTTGGAGAAACACGATTGGCCAAGGCAGAGGAGCCGGACTCAGTTTGATCACCAAGCCCGGACGGAGCGGGTGCGACGTGGTCCGAGCTTGCCATTGCCCACGTTTCATTGAAAATTTCCTTGAACTGCCGGATCAAGTTCGCATCCTGCGTCCTGAACGATAAACCCAGTTCTCGGTTGCCGAGGTTCTTAAACGTGAACACCGCGTCTTCGTCGTCCTCCAGCCACACAAAGAAGGCAGCAGCCTCGTCCAAGTATTTCGTGTTCGAAACGGGCCGAACCAAGGCATCGCGACGTTCCAAAGCCTCGCGCAGCACGGCATTGGTCGCCGGGCAAGGGGATATTTTATTCGTTGCACAAAATGCCTCGAATATCTTCTTGTTTCGGATCCCCTCGAATTGTGCGGGAGGGTCCGGAAACTGCTGCTTCCGTTCTTCTTCACCGAGAATCGCGGTGTAGCAGATGACCTTCACGTCCAGATTGTTCCTGATGGCGGTTTGCAGTGCCGCAAGATACTTCTGATGTTCGTCCGGAGCTGAATACTGACCGTAGCCTATGAAATCGACCATTACATAGACATAGCGATCAGCCTGGGATATGACTTCGCGAATGTGTCGCAGGTTCTTTGGGAATAGGCCAACGAAGCGAGTCGATACCGATCCTTCAATGGCGGTGATTTCGCGTTCCTGTCGTTTTGCATCCATGAACTGAACGATAGCGAAAGCGATAGCGAGTACGGCAAGCACATCTGTCGGGGAAAATTGCGGCAACCAGAGATATCGCCTCCGCAACAAAGTGTAGACCAGCGCTATGATTCCCGCGGCCGCGATTACGCCCAAAAGCCGTAAGGCGACTCCCAAGTGATACTTTGCCAAACCCCTTCGAATTTGTTCCCACGCCATTCTTCAAATCCTTTGTTACGCTCCGGCTTCCTAAGGATATTTCGTCGTCGCTCTTGATAAATTGGTATCAGAAAGCTACAGCGATGGCAAATATTCCTGTGTAGGATTCCATTGAGCTTTTCCGTGCCGAACTTAACTCAAGTGGATTTTCCGCTTTCGATGTGACCGACGAGAACTACCTTGGTCGTTGAAAGCAGTTGGGAAGCCCCGTGTAGCCGTGGACGCCGCGAGAATTGGCGCCCTGCGCGCGCACGGGCGCTAGTAGCGCGAAATTGTCGCCGAAATGGGGATCAGCAAAGGCTCGGCGCAGCGTGTTTTTTGTGGTTTGCCCAAAAATGTATGAATGTCATCTCTCAGCGTGCTGGGCCACAAATGCTTCAAATTGTGACGGTTCCTTCGAAGACAAGGTGATTCTGGGCGGCCATCACTGCCGCTTTGTGGCCCCCGCTTTGTTAATGACCAAGGCATTATGATATGAGATACGTCATGGACTTCAACGCTGCCTATTTGCTGCTGAACTTGTTGCCTGAACTCGTAGGGAGTATCAGTTTGCTCATTCACTAGCTGATCCTAGAGGGAGTACTACTCGATTGGTGGGAGCAAGAAAGAACACTCCTGCAGCGCCGGCTTGACGGTGAACGGGCTATAAAAGGGACACGTCAAGCCCGGCTAATCGCGCCGTGAAGGCGGCGTCCAAGGTGAACTGGCATGGTAGTTGGTGTCGGCATGCACCACCTCCGCGCGATAAAGCTTGCCGTTCCTGAACTTAAACATTTCCAGCATGACGAAGCTATTGGGAGTTTTGAAGCCGGCACGAATCTGAGTGCCGTCCGTGAGGTTGAACGTCTGCACCACCGCATTGTGGTCGAGAAAGGCCCTCGCCATAACGATGCCTTTCTCCTCGTCGACCAGGAAATAGTCCCGTTCGNNGAACTGATCGCCGCAGTTCAACCGGAATTCAGGCCGTGGAGAGTCAGGGTTGCTGGCGGTCTTCGTGCCATTATCGATCCGCGAACAAGTGGGGTCGAATTCGGTGTAAAGAGTTCCGTCGTTGAGCTGCAGCGTAGCGAAGTAGCCGTTGGCCAAGTCGATCATTTTGCGACGCGGCACGCGCTCTGCCGGCGCCAGAGTGTCGTACATGGTAGGGTCGTGCTTCAGATCCTTGGGGTCCCCACCTCCCGGAGCGGCGGCGTTCAGCACCGGAGGCCGCGGCCGCCAAACGGTCTCCAGCTCTGTGACCTTGGCGTCTGCGACCTTAAGGCGCGCTGCAAACCAAGTGGGCAAGCCGTTCAACTCCACGGTCCCAAAGTAGCCTACCTGCCCACTGAGAGGGTCGGCCACAATCAGATCGTTGTCCACCTTGCCGGTTGCCACCGCCCAAGACCCATCGCCGACCATTAACCGGGCGTTATTCTCAGTGAACTCCACTTTATCAGCCCAAGGCACCCGGTTCGGGTCCCGGCTGACTAGGGCGGTCATATATTTGTTCATGAATTCGACCAGGCAGGCGCGGTCGCAGTTTGGCGGCACGGCGTTAAGATCCTGCCCCCGCGTAGTCGACGTTACGGAAAAGCCGCTAAACACAAGTGCCAGCACGATCGCACCAGACGCGAAACTTTTCACTCTCAATGGTCCTCCGTTGGGTGGCCTTTTGGTGTCGCCGCCTGGATGACGGAAACAACGTGATGGTCATAGCGTCACAGAATCCGGCGCAGCCTTTCGTGTGCGCCATGAGCGCCATTCGATGGTCCGATTGCCAGGTCATCCTTACGAACCCGGGATATCCGGAGGCAGCGCATGCATCGTCGGCGCCAAATTTTGGCTAGGTCTTGAAGACCCTCGTCCCGTGGTAATTAAGGAAGGCCGCCTGCTCCTTGTTGAAACTACCCACATTCAGTTCCGAGGCTATGCCCAACGCCTTGAGAATTCCTCTATCCAAATGTGATGAGGTCAATAGATCGCCGGAGTCCGTAAACGAAACTAGCCCCTTGTCAAAGAAGAGGTGTACATGCGGGGCTAGCAGAAGTCCATTACATCCATTTAGCTTCTCTTCGTCGGAGGAGTCCTTCCAGGGCTTGATCTGGCTCGCACTAAGGAAATTAGGATTTGAAACACGAGTAACGCGGCACGCTTCCTCGTTAAGCCTTACATTCGCCCGAAAAATGCCTTGTCCACGCCTCGCTTTGACAAGTTGTTCCTTCTCCGTCGAACCGATGTCAGTGCGCCCCCTAATTAATCGTTCTTGATTATCTTCTGAAGGGGTGCTGCTGACCTCATTCGAGAGCCCGTCAACGATCTCCTCGTATTGGGCGCCGATAATGCGAATCAGTTGACTCGCCATGGATTCTGGCACTTCGGCCCAATAGACGGACTGAAGTCCATCACCACTGTGTTGCAGCGGTGAGTATTTTCCCGGCAGATAATCCTTAAGAGTCTGAATGTGGTCGTTGGGACGAATAGGATTTTCGAGCTCTTTGAACTCGACGGGTACCAACCAACCTTCCTCAGACCATTCCTTACCGACCTTCCCAAAATCAGGTTTAGGAGCGGTCGCCGCTCTGTCAGTTGCTACGCCGACTGCCTTGATATAGGTGTCGCAAAAAGAAAAGACCACATCGTTTGGTTCGACCAGACGCATGTTTTCGTAGAACCGATTCTTCGCTCCATCGACTCTAGTTTTTGGAGACCACAGGAATCCACCGGGAACCTCAGCCTTGTAGGTTTGATTTTGATTGACCCACCAATACCGCATGAAATTCCTCCGCACTTCAGACTGATGGAGGCCTTTGTACCGCAAGAACCAGAGGGCTGTAAACCGTCTTTGACGAATAGGTCTCGTTCCGGTGGCGGGACCAATACCTCTGGGCGGAAAGGGATACGAAGGAGCGGCTCCTCTGGATCAACAAGAAGATGCCAAAGGCAATGGCTCAGAAACATCTGAGTCTGTTGAAAAAGTTGGTTTGGGAGCAGATTTATTTGCGGTGACTAGCCCCTGTTGTGCTACTGAGCACTGCAGGGAGGAACACCGCGATGATGGTTCAGCAGAGACGGACAGAGTCGTTGTTTTATTATTTCCGTTTGGACGAGCAGATCCCCACCGATCACTTGCTGCGAATGATTGACAGCTATGTCGATTTCAGCTTCGTGCGAGAGCAGCTGAGGGACTTTTACAAGCCCACGGGCCGACCATCGATCGATCCCGAAGTCTTATTGCGAATGTTGTTAGTCGGCTATCTCTATGGAATTACGAGCGAACGGCGTTTAGTGGATGAGGTGCGGATGCATCTGGCTTATCGTTGGTTCACTCGTCTGAGCTTTGACCAAGAAATTCCCGACCACTCAACGTTCTCCAAGAATCGCCACGGTCGATTTCGGCAGTCCGGTGTATTTCGGAAAGTGTTCGAGGAGATCGTGCGCCGTTGTTTACAGGCGGGTTTCGTCGAGGGACGGAATCTGGCGGTGGACGGGACACTTGTGGGAGCCAATGCCAGCCAACAAAGCCGAGTTCCCAGGGAGAGATTCGCTGAGGCGGCGAAGCCCTCACGAACGGTTCAGGAGTATCTGACCGAACTAGAGCGCCAAAACCCTGTGGCAGATTCAGAAGGGAGC
>PKUY01000164.1:0-12622 GCA_003131705.1 Acidobacteriota bacterium
TCAATACGCACGGCTCGTGGATTATCGGGCTGGGTGTCGTCGCTACATACTGGCTCAGCGGTTTGTTCGACTTCCGCGCCGGTGGACTCGAGGCGCTGCCTTGGAATCCGACCGAACGGCGTCAAATCTCTTTCGTTTTCCTGCTTTGCTTGTGCGCTCTGCCAGTCACGCCCTACGGCACACGACTGAGTACCTACCCGTTCGAAGTGGCGTCCTCTTTGCCGGTCAGCATGACAAGCATCCTGGAATGGCAACCCATGCCATTCAATCTGGTTGGCGGAAAGCTGTTTCTGGGCTTGCTCCTGGCATTCTTCTTGGTGCAAGTAACCGGTCGCTTCGCATGGCGGCTCGAGCAGTTGACACTGTTTGTGTTCGGCGCCGCGATGGCTACGATTCATGTTCGTTTCATGCTTCTTTTTGTACCCTTCTTCGCACCCTTGCTGGCCACGATCCTCGCCCAGTGGATCCCCGCTTACGAACGCCAGAAGGACCGCTACGCACTGAACGCGGTTTTGATCGCCGCGGCGATCGTCGGAATGATCCATTATTTCCCGTCAGGGACCGATCTCGAGAAGAAAGCTGCCCAGAATTTTCCAGTGGCGGCCGTCGAATACTTGAACCAGCATCCCGTCCCTGAGCCGATGTTCAACTCGTACGGATTTGGCGGATACCTTATTTGGTCGCGCTGGCCCGAGCACAAGGTATTCGTCGACGGCCGAAGCGAACTCTACGAGCACGGCGGAGTGCTGTCTGATTACATGCAGGTGTCCCAGATTCGGCCGCCGGCCCTGGCCATCCTTCGCTTCTACGGAATCCGCTCGTGCCTTTTGGATCGCGACGAATCGTTTGCGACTGTTCTGAGTGCGCTGCCGGAATGGCAAAAAGTCTACTCGGATAATCGCAGCGTCCTGTTTGTTCGCCGCGACTCGGCGAGCAGTGGCACCGTGGTGCAAGAGAAACCGCCAGTGAAACCGGTGGATCAGGAGTGAACATGAATCGACAACGCCTCGATCGCTTTTGCGGCTCGGCTCAACTTACTCTCGCTGGTTCCGACCGGCATCGACAATTGCTGTCGGTGGTGGTTCCGTGCGTGAACGAGCAGGAAGTGCTTCGCGAGACGAATCGCCGCCTCGTGACGGTGCTCGAAAGCCTTCCGATGGACTTCGAAATCATTTACGTCGATGACGGCAGCAGCGACTTCACACCCAATATTCTGCGGGAACTGCAGGCGGGTGATCCTCGCATCCGGGTGGTGCGCTTTTCGCGAAATTTCGGCCATCAGATGGCGATCACCGCCGGCGTTGAACATGCTTCCGGCGACGCTGCACTGATTATCGACGGGGACTTGCAGGATCCGCCCGAGGTCATCGTTCATTTTGTCGAAAAGTGGAAGGAAGGTTACGAAGTCGTTTACGGCGTTCGCACCGAACGGGACGGGGAATCAGTGTTCAAGCTCTGGACGGCGAAATATTTTTATCGCTGCATCAGCAAGCTTTCAGACACCATCATTCCCTTGGACACGGGCGATTTTCGCTTGATGGATCGGAGAGTCGTGGATGCCCTGCTTGAGATGCCCGAACGCGACCGCTTCGTTCGGGGCATGGTGAGTTGGATCGGCTTCTCGCAGATCGCGGTTCCATACCGTCGTGCTCCCCGCGTCGCAGGTAGCACAAAGTTTTCCCTATTCAAAATGATGCGCTTTGCGACCGACGGAATCGTTTCATTTTCGATTGTGCCCCTTCGGCTGGCAACCTGGGTGGGTTTTATCGCTTCGGGAATCGCCATTCTGGGCATCCTGATTGCTGTGCTGGAAAGATTGTTCGGCGTCGTCGGACTGGTGAAAGGCTGGACGAGTCTTGTGATTGCAGTCTTGTTTCTCGGGGGCGTGCAACTGATCTGCATGGGGATCATTGGCGAATATGTTGGCCGGATCTATGGGGAGTCTAAGCGCCGGCCGCTGTACGTAGTCCGAGACCGAATGGGTTTCGGCGAACAGAGCAAAGTAAGCGCCGAACCAACTGTGGCGCGGAATATGGCAGCTTCTCAATAGAGCCGATGATCGANNGCGCAAGCACGCTGCACGAACGCGAGGCGGAATTTCATGACGCCTGGGCCAGCAGCACTCCCACAGACGAAGTGCTGGTGCGCGAATGTTTTGAGGCGGCCACGGCTCTTGAAAATCAGTTCATCCTGAAGCGGCTGGGTGCGTTGAAGGGCAAGAAGCTTCTGGACATCGGCGCGGGACTCGGCGAGTCCTCCGTGTACTTCGCCCTTCTCGGGGCGCGCGTGACGACTGTGGACGTTTCGCCGCGGATGGTCGAAAAAGCAATCGAGCTTGGGAAGAAGTACGGCGTCGAGTTGGAGGGTGTGGTTTCGGGCGCCGAGGATTTGAAGGTATCCGAAGGCGAGTACGATGTGATCTATATCGCCAACACGATCCACCACGTTCACGACCATTCCAGGCTGTTCGAGCAGATGAGCCGCGCGCTCAAGCCCGGTGGAATCTTTTTCTCTTGCGACCCGCTTGCCTACAACCCGGTTATCAACGTGTATCGGAAAATGGCCACACGAGTCCGAACCCAGGACGAGGCTCCGCTGACGATTGCCGACATCCGGCTAGCGGAAAAGTACTTTCGCGGTGTCGGGCATCGCGAGTTCTGGATCTCCACGCTTGCCCTCTTTCTGAAGTATTTCCTGATCGATCGCCTACATCCGAACCAGGATCGCTATTGGAAGCGGATCCTGCGTGAGAAAACGGAAGACTTGTGGTGGTGGACTCNNGTGGAATGTTGTGATGTGGGGCCAGAAACCCGAGAAGCATGTTGAGTCGCGGTTCTGAACACGCGCGCCCGGCGGCCGAGCGGCGGCTACCCTAATGCAGGATGCAGCCAGAGCCTTTTTGATAAGTGCGGTGTTTTGATAGATTAACGTGTAGGTCCGAGGCGTCACCAAACCAGCCTAGCGAGCTTTCACGTTGTCTCCTAACGGAGACATTTTCGAGCGCGCGAACAATGTTCCTGATGGCTGGGCTGGCCTAAGCAAAATGATGCAAGGCAGTTAGGGTTAAATGAGATGCGGCAGTGAAGTGGTTCCCCAGATGCTTAACACAACGGGATGGCGGCAGGTGCTCCTTGCCGCTAAGCCTAGATCTCTCAGGAGGAGAATAATGAAGAACCTTTTCGTGCGCCTGTGGCGGGAAGAAGAAGGTCAGGACCTCACCGAGTACGCTTTGTTGGTTGTGTTGATTGCCCTGGCTGCTGTCACGGGAATGAAGAGTTTGGCCAGTGCGATCAGCAACACGTTCGCCAACGCNNTCTTGAAAGCTCAAGACGGAGGAGATGGTGAAATGAGAAAAGCGTTGAAGACACTGTGGGCCGAAGAAGAAGGGCAGGACCTCACCGAATACGCATTGCTGGTCGTATTGATTGCTTTGGCAGCCGTTGCTGGAATGCAAAGTTTGGCCGGTGCGGTCAGCAACACGTTCGCCAACGCAGCGGCCAACCTGAACACGTAATACTGCCCGCCTTGCAATGGGCATGCAATGCGGTGGATTGCTGGCCGTTGCACACTGTCGGGCGTAGTTCAGGGACCAAAAAGGGAACCGGCGTGGAAGCAGGAAACGATAGAAGATGAATCCAAACCTTATGAGCGCTACAGAAACCATTTGGGCTTTCACGCTGGTTTTCACGATGTACGCCGGTTGGATCGACTTGCAAACCCGGCGTATTCCGAATTGGCTGACCGTGTCAGGCCTGTTCTTCGCTATCGTCATCCACTCGATCCTCGCCGGATGGCGCGGCACGCTGGTGTCGCTTGAGGGATCGGGCCTGGCTCTGGTCATCCTGCTTCCGCTGGTTCTTATGCGGGCTTTAGGAGCGGGCGATTGGAAATTAATGGGAGCGGTTGGCGCATTCTTGGGCCCTTGGACGTTCGTGCTTGTGCTGGTTGCCAGCAGTTTCGTAGCAGGAGTGATGGCTATCGTGTTGATGATCCGGGCGAATCGCGTAAAGCAAACGATGCTCAATCTCATTGTCCTGGTTCAAGGCTATTTTGTATTTGGACTCCGCCCCAATCCGGAGATTTCTCTCGATAATCCTTCGCTGCTCAAGCTGCCTTTTGGGGTGGCTGCGGCGCTGGGTACCTTGATCATTTTTATCGTGGCCCAATGGGGATTGTAAAAAGGGCGAATGAGAGGGCTTAAATGAATCGGAATCGGCTAGTAATCGGGTTGGCTTTCGCGCTGATCTTGGCGTTCCTGCTCAGCGCTTTCGTTTATCGGCAATTTAAACGAGTGTCTTCACAGTCTGTAGCGGTCGTAGCCACTCGCCACATCGTGGTCGCGGCTGAACCACTTGAATTGGGTACCCTGCTGGATCCTTCGAAACTCCGCACCATTCCATGGCCCGCGAATGACCCTATCTCTGGCGCGTGTACCGAAGTCCAGGAATGCACGAATCGGGCATTGATTACATCTGTCCAGGAAAACGAACCCATTCTTGACAGCAAGCTGGCCCCGGTCGACGCGGGCGCAGGTTTATCCGTAACAATTCCGCAGGGAATGAGGGCTGTCTCGGTGGCTGTAAACGACGTGGTAGCGGTGGCCGGGTTCGTCACGCCGGGAACCATGGTGGATGTTCTGGTGACTGGCACGGCGCCAGGCTCGGCCATGGGCGGGAGTGCTGTCACTGAAACAATTCTCGAAAATATCCGAGTTCTTGCCGCCGGCCAAAAGATGGTGCAGGACCGTGAGGGCAAGCCGGAAACCGTTCCGGTTATCACGCTACTTGTAACTCCCGAACAAGCAGGGAAGCTGACCATGGCCAGCACGGAAGGTAAAATTCAACTCGCGCTGCGGAATACGATCGACTCAAAGACCACGGCTCCCGCACCGGTATTCCAAACCGCCCTGTTCGGATCCTCTGCGCCGGTCGCCATGCAGCCAACTGTTGCGAAGCATACCGCGCATAGGGATCCCGCTGCGCAGCCGTACGAGATTGAAGTGATAACCGGAAGCAAGCGTGAGATTAAGTATTTTCCGAAGACTGAATAATAACTGGGAGCGTCGAATGCGTGATAATTCTAAAAACCGAAACCTTCTTCGAGCGCGCCGGCTCACTGCACCTGCGTGTTTAGCGATGTTGTGTGCGTCGGCGGCTTGGGGCCAAAGCGCCGTTGCGACGCAGCCGCAAGCAACGATGCAGGCAGCCCAACCTTCAAGAGAAGCCTTGTCCGCGGGCTCTTTGCCGGCGACGCCTGTGCCACAGCAAGCTTCCGAGATCCCCGAGACTCTGCATTTGCTGGTTGGCCGCTCCTTGGTCATAACATCGCCAACCAGGATTAAGCGCATTTCGCTCGCGGACACAACCATTGCAGAAGCTATCGCCATCACTCCCAACCAGGTACTGGTGAACGGAAAGGCTCCCGGGGGCGTTTCGCTCTTGATATGGGATGTTGACGACCAAAGCCAAAGTTTTGAAGTGTCGGTCGATATCGACACTCTCAGCCTAGGCCAGAAGATTCACGAAGTATTCCCGAACGAACCCGTGCAGATTGAGACCTCAAAAGACGTGGTGATGCTTTCTGGGCGAATTTCGTCAGCCGCCGTCGCTGACAAAATTCTTGAAGTGGTAAAAAACGCCACACCGAAAGTAACAAGCTTAATGGAGGTCCCCCCGATTCCCAGTGGGGAAATCCTTCTCGAGGTTAAATTTGCCGAAGTGGACCGGACTGCCGTCACCCAGCTGGGTGTGAACTTGCTCATTCCGGGTGGCAATACGATCGCTGCAGTTGGAACCGGACAGTTTGGGTCGGCTGCGCTCTCAGGCACCATAGGGGCCACCGCACCCACCACTACAGCCACGACAACAGGCACCACAACCGCGGTCACCACGGCTACGAACCAAGCAGCGTTCACGTTGAGCAGCCTGCTCAACATTTTCATTTACAATCCCAGTCTCAATCTGGGAGCGACGATCCAGGCGCTCCAGCAACGGGATGTACTTCAAATCTTGGCTGAGCCAAACCTGTTGACGGCTTCGGGCAAGGAAGCGAGCTTCTTGGCTGGCGGAGAATTCCCGTTCCCCGTCATCCAATCCTCAGGTGGCGGGACACTTCCTACCATTACCATTCAGTTTAAGGAATTTGGAGTGCGGCTTAATTTCACCCCCACAATTATGGAAGATGGGTTGATCCACTTGAAGGTCGCACCGGAAGTAAGCTCACTGGATTTTGCGAATGCACTGACGATTTCAGGTTTCACCATTCCGGCGCTCTCGAGCCGGAAGATATCTTCAGAAATGGACTTGAAGGATGGGCAAAGCTTCGCAATTGCAGGCTTGGTAGACAACCGCACTACCGAGATTATGTCCAAAATTCCGGGCATCGGAGATCTTCCGGTTATCGGTAAACTGTTCCAGAGCAAGTCTGTGAACAAAAGTAAGAATGAGCTCTTGGTGATCGTTACACCGCGAATTGTTCATCCGCTGACTGCGGACAAAGTGCCACCTGGCCCGGTGTTTCCCGAATCATTTCTCGGGCCAGTCAGCGGACAAACATCGCAGTCACCAGCAGCGTCGAAGTAAGGAGCCTCACACTTGAACTTGCGTCTCGCGAAAGATTTCCCCGATCGAGGGACACGCGCATGCTGACCGTCGCAATTGCAAGTGGCGACCAGATCAGCAGCAGCCAGCTGCTGGCCGCTTTGGCGCAAACAGGCCTAGTGGGGTCGGTAAAGCAGTGGATTCTGCCCATGGAGAAGCTCCCAGATGTCGGGGAAACCATGCCGGACATCGTCCTGCTTGACCTGGCAAGAGATCCCGAGCCGTATTTCACACTCGGAGCCCATCTGCGCCGGCTGAAGCCCGATATTCGATTGATCGCTTGTTCTGCCCTGGTCCCCCCGAATCAGCAGCTATTGCTCGACGCTATGCGTAGTGGCGTCCAGGATTTTATCCCGAAGCCGGTGAAGCCTGAGGCTTTGGAAGAACTCTTGAACCGTCTGAGTCAAGAAATACAGCCAGGCGATCGCAGATCTGTCGAAAAGCTAGTCGTTTTAATGGGCTCCAAGGGCGGCGTAGGAACGACGACCGTGGCTGTCAATTTGGGAGTTCAGCTCGCCACGCACGCGCAAAAACGAACGGTGCTGCTCGATTTGGCGCGTCCGCTTGGAAACGTTCACCTCTTGCTTGACCTTCATCCGCGCTTTGGCGTCCGTGATGCTGTTGAAAGCCTCGATCGTCTCGACACTCATTTTTTCGGCGGCCTTCTGACCCCGCACAAGACGAAGCTGGAAATTCTCGGAGGCCATCTGCTGCCGGAGGAGTGGCAATCTGTTCCGATTCTGCCCATGGAGCGCATTGTAAACGTCGCCCAGGCCAGCTTCGATATGGTCCTGGCGGACCTCGGCTCCCAGTTCTCTTCTGAATGGGGCTCAGTCCTGAATAGAGCTCGTATGATCTTGATGGTGGCGGAGGCAAACGTGCCGTCGCTGTGGACGCTTGAGCGTCGTTTGGTTGCTCTAACCGGTCTGGGCGTCGAATCGGATCGGATTCGCATCGTTATCAATCGTTGGCACAAGGGAGATGACGAGGTTCTGAAAACGATCGAGAAAAATCTCAAACACCCAATTTTCGCGTGTCTGCCCAATGATTTCGGGAAAGCTAACACAGCCGTTAATCTGGGGACGCCACTGATGGAAAACCACAACAATTACCTGAGCAATCGCTACCGCGCGCTGGCGGCCCAATTGGCCGGCATGGAAAGTGTACAACCGACGCAAAAACGGAGTGGTCTCACCAACTTTTTTGCGACTAACAACTTTTTTACAACTAAGAGGTAAGAGAGACTGCCACCGATTCCTTCTCCCTCTGCCCGAACCGATTTAACTGCCGTCAAGGCCGCAATCCATCGCAGGCTAATTCAGAAACTCAACTTGGACCGGGTCGCGGGCATAAAACGCGAAGACGTGCGCCGCGAAGTGTCTCTTATTCTCGAGGAAATTGTTGTCAACGATTCCACTCCCATGAACTTGCAAGAGCGGGAGAGCATCTCGCAGGAAGTGCTCGACGAAGTGTTCGGACTGGGCCCACTTGAACCGCTTTTGGCCGATCCGTCTATTTCCGATATCCTAGTGAATACCTTTGACAAGGTGTACGTAGAACGAAAGGGTCTTCTGGAAGCGACATCGGTGCAATTTCGGGATGATGCTCATTTAATGAGCATCATCGACCGAATTGTTTCCGCAGTGGGCCGCCGTGTCGATGAGTCATCGCCGATGGTCGATGCCCGACTTCCCGACGGTTCCCGTGTGAATGCCATCATCCCTCCCTTGGCCGTCGATGGTCCCTGCCTCTCCATCCGAAAATTCGCTCGGCAGCCTTTGACAGCAGAAGATTTGCTGGCCGGAAACGCTTTCACCGCGCCGATGTTGGAGCTCATGCAAGGCTGCGTGCGGGCTCGCCTGAACATTTTGATTTCAGGTGGTACAGGCGCAGGTAAAACAACGCTGCTCAACGTACTCTCCAGTTATTTGTCCGATCGTGAACGCATCGTAACGATCGAGGACGCTGCTGAATTGCAGCTCCATCAGTCGCACGTCGTGCGATTGGAAACGCGTCCCCCGAACATCGAAGGAAAGGGCGCTATCCATCAGCGGCAGCTCCTGGTCAACACTCTGCGCATGCGTCCCGACCGCATTATCGTCGGTGAAGTTCGCGGCGAGGAGGCGCTTGACATGTTGCAGGCGATGAACACAGGTCATGATGGATCTATCACGACGGTTCACGCCAATTCTCCTCGGGATGCTTTAAGCCGATTGGAAACCATGGTCGCGATGTCGGGGTTGAATATTCCCGATAGCGCTGTTCGCCGCCAGATCGCTTCGGCTATTGACCTCGTGATTCAGGTCACTCGTTTAAGCGACGGCACGCGTAAAGTAACGAACTTGGCTGAAATAACTGGCATGGAGGGGGATGTCGTGACCATGCAGGACATCTTCATTTTTCGCAAACGAGGGATCAAGGAAAACGGAGAGGTTGTGGGTAACTTTATGCCGGTTGGAATCCGCCCGAAGTTCGCGGAGCGTTTGACCGTTTCTGGTATCAACCTACCGGGCTCGATGTTCGATGTCCCGGTGGCGGGACGCTAGGGAATCTTATGCATACAGCAATTATTTCGACCGGCGCTAAGCGACGGCGCTCTGTCTCGGTTGGTCACCAACGTTCCCGGACAGGGAGGATGACATGGCTCTTCTAATTGCCCTTCTTACTTTCATTGTCGTCCTTGTTGTTTTCGGTGGAATTTGGATGCTGACGGGAGCGGACAAACGGCAGGAAATTGTCCGGAACCGGATGGAAGCCGTGCGAAAGGCGGAGAAGCGAGGCGAGGTTTCTCTGGACCTGAAGCTCGTTCGGGACGAACTATATAGCAGCCTTCCGCAATTCCAGCGCTTGCTTATCCGTATGCCCTGGTCCGGGAGACTCCAGACCTATATTACCCAAGCTGGGTTAAAAGTGAAGGCCGGTAAGGTGGTTCTCTGGATCGCGGTCTTGGGATTTGCCGCCTATGTCTTTGTAGCATTTTCCTACAACCAAGATCTGTTGGCGATCCTTGCTTGTTTATTCGCCGCGTCGCTCCCTATCCTATTCGTAGCATGGAAGCGTCATCGTCGTTTGTCGAAATTCGAGGAACATTTTCCTGAGACACTGGACCTAATCGGACGAGCTGTTCGTGCCGGCCATGCTTTCACAACTGGTCTTGAAATGGTTTCCAAGGAAGCTGCTGAACCGGTGGCAGGCGAGTTTCGAACCACTTTTGAAGAACAAAACTTCGGTCTGCCCTTGCGGGATGCTCTCCTAAATCTCACCGAACGAGTTCCGTTGATTGACGTCCGACTATTCGTTACGGCATTGCTGGTCCAAAAGGAAACAGGTGGCAACCTTGCGGAACTGTTGGACGAACTAGCGCGGGTCATGCGCGAGCGGTTCCAGATTTATCGCGATGTAAAAGTCCGGACGGCTCAAGGCAAATTAACGGCTGCAATCCTCATGGCACTACCGTTGGGAATGCTGATCGTGATGAGGACTTTGAATCCAAGTTACGTGACAGTTCTGTTCACAGATCCCCTTGGACCCAAGCTACTGGGTGCGGCAGCGTTCATGCAGATTTTGGGTGCGGTGGTTATCTGGAAGATCGTTCACATAGAAGTGTAATCAGGAGAAGTGTTAATGCTCTGGGTCATTAGCGGCGTAACATTTTCCGCGTGCGTTCTTATTCTCGTCGCTTTGTATTATGCCTTCAGTCCGGGCGAAACGATGGTGGCTGAACGCGTAGCGCGCGTGCTCGATTCCTCCATAGGAGTCAGCGAAAGAGACGAGCCTATCGAGAAGAAGCCGGGCTGGCTACGCGAAGCGATCGCATCCATGGGGAAAATGCTTCCTGCGGCCCGGGGACAAGCAATGAGTCGATGGCAGCTCATGGCCATTCGAGCCGGATACCGCAGGCCGGACTCGGTTCTCGCCCTTCGCGGTATGAAAGTACTGACGCCCGTTCTCCTAGTTGCATTCGTATTGCTGAGTGGGATATATAGCTTCAGCCCATTTATTGTTTTGCTCTTGGCAGCATTTCTCGGGTACTTGATTCCTGAGATATGGCTGAACTGGCGGATCAAGGCGCGTCAACGTCGTTTGCGCCTCGCCCTTCCCGATGGACTGGACTTGCTTGTCATCTGCGTGGAGGTAGGCCTCGGTTTGGATCAAGCTCTCATGCGAGTGGCTAGCGAATTGCAGATTGTTCATCCGGAGTTGAGCGAAGAATTGCAGTTAGTCACGGCCGAGATGCGCGTTGGTAAGACCCGAATTGAGGCTTTGCGTGAGTTGGGGCGCCGCACGGGCCTCGATGATATCAAGTCGCTGGTGGGTATGCTCATTCAAACGGAACGTTTTGGTACGAGCATCGCCCAGTCGCTTCGTATTTACTCCGTAGACTTGCGCACGAAACGTCGCCAACGTGCGGAAGAATTAAGCGCCAAAACGTCCGTAAAAATGGTGCCGGCCCTCGTTCTGTTTATTTTCCCGGCTTTGTTGTTGGTAATCTTGGGTCCGGCGGTAATCATTCTGGTACGCACATTTGCGAAGTAGTCCCTGATTAGAAGCAAATTTCAGCACCTAAGGGAGCGTTATGGATACATCAATGATTCGGATTGGGGCGGGAATACTGGCGGTCGTATTGCTGATCGTTATTATCATGCGGCGACGCGGGAAGCCGGTCGAGTAACGAAGGGCGTTTGATTTCACGGGTCATCTGAGGGAGAAGCAAGCCGGCAATGGGAAAGAATCATCGGGACAGGGCAGTTTACGTTTATAACAAGACACGCGAGACTTTCGTGGCTACCGAAGCGACCGTGGCGGACAGCTATTTGCGGCGCCTGGTGGGGCTGCTCGGAAAGACGAAACGCTGGGCTCGTCATGGATGCGGTCTTTGGATTGTGCCGTCTCGGGGAGTCCACACGATCGGCATGATGTTCCCCATTGACTTGATCTTCCTCAGCAAAGAAAAGGAAGTTGTTCACGTCGAGGAGTTCGTGCGTCCCTTTCGGATTTCTAGCGTGTCTCTCAAGGCGGCCAGCGTGCTCGAACTTCCGGCCCACACAATTTACCGGACCGGAACCAGCGTAGGAGATCGCCTCGAAAACCCGCGTCGCAGCGCGGCGAACTGACNNCGAAATTACGCCACTCAGGGCGCCGAACTGACCGGTGAAGGTGTCTCGCGCAGGCACTTGCTCTAAGTCTGATCTACTTATTTGTTACTGATCGGAATCCCGCGACACTTGCTGCCGGCGCAGGCGGCTTGAGTTAGGAGACAATATAACCCGTATTCCCTTTTCGAACAGATAGCGGCAATGCAAGGCCATGACAGCTCCCCCGACGTCACGCGACTACCGCGCAGTCAAAGAAGCCATCCACCAGAAACTCCGCGAAAAATTGGATGTAGGCCGCCTTGCGCAATTAAGCAGAGAGGCCGTCGGATTTCANNAAGCAAATTGTTGAAAGTGTGGCGACTTGGGAAAGAACGCCGGTAACGCTGCAGGAACGCCAGCGGATTTACGCGGAGGTGCTCGACGAGGTATTCGGGCTTGGTCCGCTCGAGCCTTTGCTTAAAGATCACACGATCTCCGACATTCTTGTGAATTCCTATAACGAAGTGTACGTCGAGCGAGGGGGGCGCCTGGAACGGACATCCGTCCAATTTCGCGATGACGCACACCTGATTGCAATAATCACGCGTATTGTTTCTGCAGTCGGGCGCCGGGTGGATGAATCTTCTCCTATTNNCCCGCCACTCTCGATTGATGGTCCGTGCCTGTCCATTCGTCGTTTCGGGCGGCATTTACTCGAAGCCGACGACCTCGTGCGGAATAGCACTCTCACCGCACCCATGCTGGAATTTCTTCGGGCTTGTGTATACGCGCGACTCAATTTAGTTGTCTCTGGCGGACCGGGTTCCGGAAAGACGACATTGCTTAATGTGCTGTCATCTTTCATCTCTAAACGGGAGCGCATCGTCACAATCGAGGATGCCACCGAACTTCAGTTCCGCCAGGATCACGTGGTGCGCCTGGAAACAC
>PKUY01000164.1:12683-15029 GCA_003131705.1 Acidobacteriota bacterium
ATGACGGCTCGCTCACCACCATCCATGCGAGGGCCGGTTACGACGCGATCAGCCGCCTTGAAACCATGGTGACCATGGGTGGTCTGGATATACCCTTGCCGGTTATCCGCGCGCAGATCGCGTCGGCGGTCAATCTCGTGATTCAAGTGAGCCGCCTGCCAGACGGTACACGCAAAGTGGTCAACATCTCTGAAATTACGGGAATGGAAGAGGACGGAACCGTCAGTCTGCAGGAGATTTTTGTATTCAATAAGACCGGCATTGGCGATGACGAGGCTATATTGGGTGAGTTCGTTTCCACCGGCAAACGCCCTCAGTGCCTCGAACGCCTGGCGGNNCATGTTCGATCCAAAGGGCATTCAAGTTTATAACGCGGTCGTGGAAAAGCTCGGTGCGGCTACCGACCTTACGTCGCGCGAGGAGTTGGCCTCAGCGCTGGCCGGTAAGGCCGTGTCCCTGGGCCAGCTCAATCGAATCGAAGATGAGGTTGAGGCGTATAACTCGCTTCTAGAAAAGTTCAGTGCAGCGGTTGAATCCTCGCTCCGGGAGCATGTAGGGCGCGCCCTTATGGGCAAGGGTCTGGCCCTGGAGAAGCTAAACCGCACGGAGGAGGCAATTCAATCGTACGATTTATTGGTTGACGGATTCGGCGACGCTTCGGAATTGGCGTTGCAGGAGCAGGTAGCGACGGCCTTGGTGCGCAAGGGGGCTATGCTTTCCAGGCTGAACCGGCGAGAGAACGCCATCGAGGCTTACGATTCGGTCGTAACACGATTTGGCGAAGTCATCGAGCTTTCGCTGCAGGAGCAGGTAGCGACAGCGCTTGTCAGCAAGGGCATCGCGCTCGGATGGCTGAACCGCAGGGAAGAGGCGATTCGAGCCTACGATTTAATGGTGAAACGATTTGACAAGGCCACCGTTGTTTCGTTGCAGGAGCAAGTGGCACGAGCACAGGTAAGTAAGGGAGTGGCGCTCAGCCGATTGAATCGAAACGAAGAGGCTGTCGGTGCGTATGACTTAGTAGTGTCAAAGTTTGCCGGAGCTAGAGAACTCTCGTTACGGGAGAATGTAGCAAGAGCGCTCGTGAGCAAAGGCATTGCTCTGGGTCACCTGAATCGGCGGGAAGAAGCACTACAGGCCTACGATCGAGTCTTAGAAGAATACGGAGAACCTACCGAACCCTCACTGCAAGAAGAAGTCGCGAGGGCCCTTGCCGGAAAGGCAGCCGCGCTTTCCGAGATGGGTCGCAGCGAGGAGGAGATTGATGCCTACAATTCGGTCGTCGAGCAATTGCTCCGAATGAACCGGTCTGACATGGGGGCGCCGCTGGGAATCAATATAAAGACCAGCACCAATGACCACAAGCAACAGTTTCTCAAATAAGGTTGTGGAGTTGCCAAACTACTGAACACTTTTAGTTCTGCTTTCGAAAGCAACCTTCGTCACATCGGGCGTCTGGTCGAATCGAATCCGGCGCCGTTTATTGCAATATGTTGAATAGACCAAGGATTGCAAGGCTGAGGCTGTGACCGTGGAACTGTTCGCCGTAATCGCGACAAACCTCCCGTTAGTGCTGCCGCTGACTCTGGCGAGTTTGTTGATAGTGATACTGATCCCAAGGGCAGCTAAGCGCGGAAGTCTTCACATCCCAGGGTATGTGGGCATTGCTTTTCTTGCCGTCGCTTTTGGTTTTCTGGCCGGGAGATTTGCGGGAATGAGCAGCGTTTCTGGCTCTGTGCTCGGTGTTGTTCTCTCAATCGTATTCTTCCTGTCGATGTCTGTGGCTGCAGGTAGTCTTTTGGCTCTCTTTTTCTATCAACCTCCAGAGATCTAATCAGACTGCATCGAGGNNGTGATGCTATTGTTAATAGGGGAGTTGCAAGGTGTGAAAAAGCCCGTAGCCCAAAGAGGCCATGGCTTACCCTCGACCCAGAATATCCATTGCGTTTTTTTCTGTATGGGGACCTCGCTAAGTGGTTTAAAACAAACACCGTTTTGATCTCTGTAATAACCATGCCATCTTTGATTTCATGGGACGAAGCCCGCGGCACACTCCAGAATGATGCGGGCGCGGAAAGTCAGGGATCGCGAACTCCGCGGTTGCTGCAACAAACGCCGTAAAGCTATCTTCTGCTCGGGACTGACAACCAGATCTCGCTGCTTAGGACGTCCTCGTGGATTCGACATGATCCACCGATAACCCCTCCCCTTTATCTATACAACCTAATTTATGACTCAGGAGACTAGAAATAGCTAGAATAGTTCGGCAACCGTCCATCTTGCGTATGTCAAGCGATCGCTTGACATTGTCCTTGACATTCAAGCGACCGCTAGATAGATTGCCCG
>PKUY01000026.1 GCA_003131705.1 Acidobacteriota bacterium
TTGCCTTGTCGTTGCCCCGCCGTCTCGCCTTGCTCGCCTGGGCCGAGGCGGCGCGCGCCTGGGTGCTGGAGGACGATTATGACTCCGAGTTCCGTTATACGGGTCCCACTCCCCCGTCGTTGAAATCGCTCGACCGGGGCGAGCGGGTACTGTTCGCCGGGAGCTTCAGCAAAACACTGTTTCCGGGCTTGCGCCTGGGCTATCTGGTCGTGCCGGATGCTCTGATCGAAACGATGACGCGGGCGGCGAGGCTGATCAGCCGCGGCCCGCCGTTACTTGAGCAGTCCGTCACCACCGCGTTCATGGCAGGCGGTCATTTCGCGCGGCATGTGAAACGAATGCGCGGGCTATACAAGCGGCGGCGGGCGGCACTGGCGGAGGCATTGTCGGGTCACTTCCCGGTCGAGTTGGCGGCCGGCGGAATGCATCTGCTGATCCGGCTGCCCGAGGGCGTGGACGACGGCGACGTGGCGCGGCGGGCACTGGCCGCCGGGCTGGCGCCGACCGGGTTGTCGGGACTGTCGATCGCGCATCACCCGGGGCACGGGCTGTTGTTGGGGTTCACCAATGTGCGGGAGGAGGACGCGGTGGGGTTGGTGGGAAGGTTGGTCGCCGTGGTTGCGCCAGGGTGAGTGGGCGGGCCTCGATCTCTCCGGCGGTTTTTCCGCGCAGTCGTCCGTTGGGAATGGTGCCAAACGATTTATTGCGGTCGGACGACGATGTTCATCGGAGCCAGATCATCGCAGCGTAGCCAAGGCACATAACGATGCTGCCGGCAACAGCCGTTGGATTTTTTTCGGCGCACGAGCGGATCAACTCGATGAAGCTCCAAAATGCGATCACGACCTACGGGACCGCGTGGAGTGGGCAATTCGCTACCACNNGTGTAATGGTCGCGCGCACCACATGCGCGACAAGACCGACAATGGGCGCGGAAACGGTAGACGGTAGGCCGCTGACGAGCATTTGCAATCCTCACTCTTGTAACCGCCCGCACAGTGCTCCACATTGACAGTCAAAGCAGTCCGGTGTTTTGGTGGGAACTGCTAATTCTGGCGAAAGAGAGGAAGTATTCCGTGTCTATACTGGAAGTTCCGAAATACTGCCAAAACTTCCGGTCCCACTTCCAGGCGGGCACCGGGCGGAAGGAGACGGGAGGTGTCGCACGCAAGCCCTGGTACCGCAGGGACTTTCTCGCGGCCTATGAGGCGGCCTTGAAAGAGTTGGAGGCGCCCGGCGCCGTCATCAGCGATCGGACCTTGCGGGATTGGCTAAGTACCCCGATTCGTAAATACGGTGACATATTCCGGGACCGTATCTTCCGATGCGGCGCTGCATTCCCCTGTGTGGAGGCTGCCTTTACGCACAGGAACCTCCTTCTTGCTCACTAACTACGTCATCGCATTTATGAAACAGAGTACTAAGCTATATGGTTGCGAGTTTCAGGCACCACAAAAATGCCTCAGGTTGATGAGCGTGTATGCCATCAACTTCATGCCATAGTGCCGCTGCTGGATGAACTCGAACCGCAGCAGCAGCCGTTTGAATTTATCCTCCCAGGCGAAGGTCCGCTCCACGCGTAGACGTAACGAATGGATGACGGCATCGAACAACCGCTTCCGCCCGCGCTTCGGCGCCTTCCTGTTGCGTGGGATTTCCTTTATGTTCGGAATGCGCCCCGCGTTGAAGATCGCTTTGCGATTGTGCCTGGGGTCAAACCCACCATCCAGATTGAGATACGAACCGTCGATCTTCAGATCCGTGAGTCTGGCCATGCGCTTCAACGCGTTCAGCCGCTCTGGCAGGAGCACCGTATCTGCTTCGTTGACTGGCGCGACAGGAACCGGCGCCAGCACGAAGCCGTTGTTGTCGATGATCGCGAGGATTTTTTCGCCCTTCTGGTGTTTGTGGCCGGAATACCCAATGCCATCGCCGGCCTTTTTGGCCACCGTGTTGGTGCCATCGCCATGCAGGACACTGAGATCGAGATGGCCGTGCGCCGCCAGATGCCTCACGCTGGCGACAAACGCCTGTTCAGGCGATCCATCGTCAGACCATTTCGCGAAAACTTTGTAGATGGTCGTGTCATGGATTCCAGCCTTCCCGTCGGTTGTCCTCGGCACCGGGAGGCACTTCCATTGCATGCCTGTGTAGNNCCACAGGATGAGGTTGAAGACGCAATGATAGCCGGGTTTACACCTCGGCCCCCGCCTGGGCATCGAAAGGTGCGGGAAGATAAATGCGATGAACTCCGGCTCGGAGAGTTGAACGGGAATCGGCGTCGTTGCTGGATTTTCCGGCATATTGCTGATCGGAAGTGGCTTGATGAGAAGCATGAGCAGCCGACGTCAGAAAGTCGAATTATCTCATATAACACAATGGGTTAAGGAATGGACAAAACTCGCAACCACCTAATTGCGAGAAGCGGAGCGACCCCCGGCCAGGCCCCATGCGCGCTAAAATAAAGGCGTCAACGGGCCGGCAGGGTCCCTTATTCGTCATTGCCCGGCCTGACCGGGCCATCGCTCTCGCCATCGTGTTGGTGCAGATGGAACGCCTCGCCCGGGCCATGACGGTGAAGCGACGGTGCCACGCCCTATGCGCCGTTATTTTAGCGCATATGGGGTCGAGCCCGAGGATGACGGAACGGGGCTTCACGACCA
>PKUY01000305.1 GCA_003131705.1 Acidobacteriota bacterium
CGATTTTCTTCGACGAAATCTCAACCATCAGCCCGGAAACACAGGCGAAACTGTTGCGCGTGATTCAGGAGCGCGAATTCATGCGCCTTGGCGGCACGGACACGATCAAGGTGGACGTCCGCCTCCTTGCAGCTTCGAATGAAGACCTGCGCAAGCTCGTTCGCGAGGGCCGCTTCCGCGAGGATTTATTTCACCGTTTGAACGTGATCTCGGTTCACTTGCCGCCGCTTCGGGATCGCAAGGAAGATATTCCGCTGCTCGTCGACAGGTTCCTCGAACAATTTTGCCGCGAAAACAGCAAGCCGCCCCGGGGCTTCACACATGGCGCGATGAAGCTTCTGATGGATTACGACTGGCCGGGAAATATTCGCGAATTGGAAAACGCCGTCGAACGCGCCGTCGTGCTCTCAACTCACGAATCGATGGACGCAGACTTGTTGCCCGAAAGCGTCCGCACACGCGAAATCGTAAAAGGTGTTCGGCTGCAGCTCGCGGAGTTCCTGCCGCCGCTGCCGGGAGAAATCGGCGCGAGGAGCACGATTCCCCCTCCCTCGCTCTTTGAGATTCTCGAGGAGGTCGAGCGACGCATTATCGTGGATATGCTCGAGCGCACCAATTGGAACCAGACCGAAGCAGCTGAGCGATTCCAGATTCCTCTGTCAACGCTGAATCAGAAGATCAAGCGCCTCGGGATCGAAACCCGCCGGCGGCCAGGCGCTCCACGAGCCGCCATGGGCTACGGCGAAGACGCTACAGAATACTCCACGGGAAAGTAATCCTCGCTTGCTTCAGGCGGCGAAATGCAAAAACGTTATATGCTAAGTCCTGCAGTCAGGATTAGGACTTAGGAAACCAGCGGTCGGCCGGCAATTTTCTCGAGGATGCGATACGGGGCGTATTCTGGCTCGACGAGCGCCGTCGGCGGAATCAGCACCGTCTGCTCCATAGCGTATTGTCCTGACATCGCCGCGTGCGCCACTCCGTCGGTAAATACCAGCCACGTCGCAAGCGGCGGAAATTCCAGCCGGATCTTTTGGCAATTCTTCTGGAACGCCGTGTTCTCCTTCAGATAGTCGTGAAAGCCCAGCATGAACATGTCGTACGGCGTGCGGCCCATTCCGCGGAAACCAAGCTTTTCGCCCAAATCCTGCACCGTGCGGCTCACCCACGAATCTTCGGCGATTCGCGAGAGGCCCGCCTCCTCGGCATACTTTCCCGCGAGCTCGGCAAAGCTTTCCGTCGTATTCCACACGCGCGACTTTGTGGGATTCAGATTGGTAAAGACGCGCAGGATGCGGCCCCCGCGCGTTGGACGGCTTGGAAATGCGTCCACGTGAAGCAAGTCGTTCCGCTTATGCAGCGGCAACCCTCGCCTCTCCTCCTCAAACGGGCGAAAGCTTGAAAAATCGAGCGTCCATTTTCCGGCGTAGGGTGCGAGGAACTTCGTCAGAAAATCGATCACCTGATTCGAGTAATTCCTCAGGATGGAATGCAGGCGCTCGACGGTTTCGGCATCACCCGTGACGCCTCGCAGGCTGTCGTCGCCTGGTCGGTAGGAAACGTTCTTGTGCATCCGCAGCTCGGCCCATTCTTGCGCAAGCAGAAACTCGCGGTCCTCGCGGGAAAGGCAGAAGGGCAGTTCGCGGAAGAAAAGAATTTGTCCGCGCTCCAGCATCCGGCAGTAGGCGCGCGCTCGCGCTTCATTCTGGTCGGAGCGCACCCAGCCGTTGGCCTGTTTGTAGTCTTCGACCAGAATCCAGGGCAGGTTCGGCATGGTGCTTCGTTGTCCCTATATTGCGTCTAGTTTTTGGAATCGTTCGGCGGACGATATCCGCGCGGCATCAGCGNNATCCAGACCAGATAGGTTTACGCCATCAAGATTCGTTTCGCGCAGGATGGTGGTCTTCATGTTCGCCCCTGCGAAATCCGCGCCGTGAATATTCGCATCGCGAAAGTTGGCCGCGCCGAAATCCGCATTGCGCAGCACCGTCCCGCTCAGGTTCGCGCGGAAAAACTCCGCGCCGCCCGCTTGTGCGCCAGTTAGGTCCGCGCCGCTGAGGTTGGCCTCCGTAAGGTCGCCTTTACGCAAATCGGCATTTTGAAGCTGGGCCTTGCTCAAGTCCGCGAACGAAAGTTTCGCTTCGTGCAGGTTTGCCCCATTCAGATTCGCACCCTGCAAATTCACGTAATTGAGACTCGCCTTTTCAAGATTCGCGCGGGAAAGATCTGCGCCCGCAAGTTCCGCGTGCACACCCCTCTCATCGCCGCGGATAAACAGCGCGTGCGCGGCCAAAATGTCTAAAAGCCGCTTGCCGTTATGACGAATGCTTTGCGGGGATCGCAGACCTCCGCCTTTCAATGCGCTGAAAATGCTCATAGTCACCCACGGATGAAATCGAAGTTCCGGTTCATTTTACTAGAGACGGCAGTTGTCTGCATCCTCATATGCGCCGGGGCCATACATGTATGGTAATTTGAATGAAATGGCGCTTCTCGCGACACCCAATCATCGTACGCGCTTACGTCCTGGCCCACCGGCGTCCGGACCCATGTTCCGCGTGTCGAGTTTGTTCCGGAAGCCCGCGGTACTTGCGGGATCTCTGAGCTTCGTTCTCTCGATAACCTTACTCGTAGGCGCGCCTCGGTCGGCAGCGCAGGATCGATCCGACGCTCCGACGGAGGAGACGGTCGCAAGTCTCGCCGCGGGACGAGTGGTGATCGCCGTTGTAAAGGGCGCCATCCTTATCGGCACGGTCGAGAATCCCATTGAAGCCGACACACGCGTCCCTGTTCCTGTAGCGCTAAGCAGCCTCCGCCTCGGCGTGATTCTCGGCGCAGTCCGCTGGACGTCCCCTTCAACGCAGCGTGATATCGCGCGGCTTGACCAGGAACTCCCTCAGTTACGTAGCCGGCTCATTGCGCCGGGCCCTCGTCTGTTGGACGGGCAAGCTGGCGGCGAAGCAGGTGACATCGAGACGGTCGGCCAGGGCCTGCTCGAACGCCTCTCCGACGTTGCGCGAAACCTTCATGCAAAAGTGGACCTGCCGACGGCCGATCCCCTCGCCGAACTCGTCCTCGTCGATTATCTTCCGAGCTACGGCCCGGAAATCTGGCAGCTAAGCTATGGTGTGAAACAGGAGGAGCAAGGACCTGGCTACTGGACCACTCGCGTTCTTCGGCCGAGCTATCTACAATTCTGGCCGCCGGAAAAGGGCCAGCCGCGCACGCTCGTTGAATTCGCCTACCCGCGCGAGAATCCGCCACCCAAACTACTCGACCTGCTGCGCCAGAAGGATCCGCGCCTCGAGAAAATAGTCGCGTCAGACGCAAAAATGACGGAGGTTGCAAATCATTTCCTGCAAGGCGAAAGTGTCAAAGCGCTCCCCGCCGACGCCACCCAATTTCTCCGCGCAGCACTGTCCGCAGTCTCACCGCCCAACGCCCGCCAGACCATGGCCATCCTTCAGCAGGAATCCGGTTTTGACTGGATCCTTGCGCCCGAGTCCGAAGCCACACAGCCCGCATACCAACCACCGCAACGTCCAGCTGGAGCTCCCACTCTGATGAGCCCGCCACACTACTAAAGCCGAGCTGATTACAATCGGTCCCGGTCCACGACAGAAGCTGCTGGAGAATACCCGACCGCCGTTATTTGTTTTCGGAGAGTTGCTTCTGCAGGCGGGCGTTTTTTTCGGAAACGGCGTGAGCCAAGGCTTCTTTGTGCTCCACGAGTTTGTGTGCAATCTCAGGATCGGACAGCGCCAGTATCTGAGCGGCGAAAATGGCCGCATTCACGGCCCCGGCCTTGTCAATCGCCATCGTCGCTACGGGAATTCCGCTGGGCATTTGAACGGTCGAAAGCAGTGCGTCCAGGCCATTCAGCGCGCTAGTCGCCATCGGCACGCCGATAACGGGCAGCGTCGTGCTCGCCGCCATCACTCCGGCAAGATGGGCTGCCGCTCCGGCGGCCGCGATCAGTATTTTCAGTCCACGCTTTGCTGCCGTCGTCGAGTATTCGTGCGCCCGCGCGGGCGTACGATGCGCGGAGAGAACTTCCATCTCGTACGCGATGCCGAATTTCTCCAGAGTTTTTCCAGCTTCGCTCATCACTGGAAAATCCGTGTCTGAGCCCATGACGATCCCTACAACGACTACTCTCGCCTTGCCAATCGTCACTTACGATCTCCTCGCCATGTCGTCGACTCGCCCGGGGCCGGCCCCTTCGCTGTCTCGGGGCTCGCGTTTCCCTTTCGTCCAATGTCCTTGCGATAGTGCGAGCCATCGATTTGTNNAGCTCGCAATATCTCCACCCATGGAGCTCACTACCAGCACTCTACCAGCGTTTGTGAAAAGAACCTCCCCGCGCCGAACCGTTCCCGCGTGGAACACGACCGCACCAGGAACCTTGGCCGCATCGTCTAGGCCATGAATCGGCACGCCTGTCTGCGGATCGCCCGGATAACCCTTCGACGCGATCACCACGCACACACTCGCCCCCGGAAACCATTTCGCATCGAACCCTCCCAGCGTTCCCAGCGCGGCCTGCATGCACGCCTGGGCTAAATCGAAATCCGCTCGCAACAAAACAGCTTCCGTTTCGGGATCGCCCAGGCGGCAATTGTATTCAAGTACCTTCGGACCGTCGGGAGTCAGCATTAGTCCGAAGTACAGGAACCCGCGATACGGCATTCCATCGGACCGCAAACCCTCGAGAGTGGGTCGCACGATCGTTTCGATAATCGCCTTCTCGAGCGCGGGCGGCAGAATATCATCCGTCGAGTAAACTCCCATTCCGCCCGTGTTCGGCCCCTCGTCATTATCGAATGCGCGCTTGTGATCGCGCGCGGGAGCCATGCGGATGAAATCTTGTCCGTCCGTCAAAATAATGTACGAAAGTTCTTCGCCCGCCAGTCCTTGCTCCAGCAAAACCTGCTTGCCCGCATCGCCGAACTCGCGCTTTTCCATCACACGCTCAATGAACGCGGTCGCCTCGTCAGCTGATGAAGTTACGAGCACGCCCTTGCCCGCGCACAAACCGTCCGCTTTGATAACCAGCGGCCAATCGACTGAATCAAGGGCCGTGTAGGCGTCCATCGGCGAATCGCAAATTCCATATACCGCCGCCGTCGGAATTCCGTGCCGTTCCATGAACCTCTTCGAAAAAATCTTGCTGCCCTCGAGCTGCGCGGCCGTTTGCGCCGGACCCAGGAGCGTGAGCTTCCGCTTTGCAAATTCATCGGCGATACCAAGCACCAGTGGCAGCTCCGGTCCCACGATCGTAAGATCGGCGGACAGTTTCTCCGCGAGATCTGCCGCCGCTTTCACGTCCTTCAGGTCGAGTGGCACACACTCAGCTTCGTTCGCGATTCCGTCATTTCCCGGCGCGCACCATATCTTCTCAACCGAGGCGCTCTGCGCGAGTTTCCACACAATGGCATGCTCTCGCCCGCCGCCGCCGATAACTAGAATCTTCATTTTTGTTGACCGCGAAGAATCAAGAACGATAGGCGACGCATCCCCTGGTGTCAACTCCGGAAATCCCAAACTAAAAGTACCGACGAATGCGAGCGTTTGAAATCGGCTCGAAATCCGTCGCGCGGCTTGCCCCAGCGCGGCAAAGATGTTTTCATCTCACGTGATGCACTGGGACTTCGCTCTGATTCTGATTTTCCTCGCGACCGCCGTGCCGTTGCTCGGCAGACGCCGGATCCGGCAGTTGATGCAAATGCCGGAGACAACCAAACGGGACCGGCTCGCGCTTTACGCTTCCACCATCGCATTTCAGTGGCTCGCGGTCGCTGTAATTCTCTGGCGCTCCAGTGTTCATGGAATTTCAGCGGCCAGAATGGGCCTCGCCATTCCGAATTTAGCTCTCACGGCCACGGTTTCGATTGTTCTTGCACTCATAGTTTTGGCCAACCAAACCTTAAGCCTTCGCCGTCTCGCACAGCGGCCCTCGGAAGTTCAGGGAATCATGCCGCAGCTAGCTCTAAAGATCTTCCCCCAAGATTCCGTCGAACGGCTGGCATTTTTCGCAGTCGTTGTAACGGTTTCGGTTTGCGAGGAACTGATTTATCGTGGATTTGCGCAGACCGTGTTTGGGGCCTGGTTCGGAGCCGGGGCACGGAGCTTCGTCGTGGCCAGTATTCTAGCTTCCGCTGCCCTATTTTCGCTCGGGCATATCTACCAAGGTCAGCGAGGCCTAATTGCTACGTTTATAGTAGGCATCTTGTTTTCGTCCGTCAGAGCATGGACCGGCAGCCTTTTCCCATCATTATTAGCCCATTTCGTCGCCGATTGGACGGCTGGGCTTATGGCCCCATCTCGATTGCGTCGGGCCTTGGCCTCGGCACAAGCTACCGGCGATTCGCCTTGTTTCGATCAACGACCGCGTAGGTGATGGCTTTACTACTAGATAGTTAGTATTTAATATGATTTCAATTTCACAAGATCAGGCTGCGGACGCTCTCCGCCCTTACGGAGTGGTTCTGGATACTCATCTATATAAAAATATAGTCATTTACACATCGGTTCTGACGCAATGGAACCAGAAAATATCCCTGACGACCATTACGGAACCCTCTGAAATCGTCAAATTTCACTTCGGAGAGAGTCTTTTCGCAGTTTCTGCAGCTAATATTCAGGATGGTCGGCTCGCCGACGTTGGTTCGGGTGCAGGTTTTCCGGGCCTGGCCCTGGCGATGGCAAATCCGCGCCTCGAAGTCACACTAATCGACTCGAATGCCAAGAAGGCAGCATTTTTATCGGAAGCGACCAGAAAGATGGGCCTCAAGAACGTGAAAGTCACGCGCTCACGCATGGAGGAACTTTCTCCAGGACCATCCGCATTCGATTTTGTGACCTCGCGAGCCTTTGGGCAGTTCGATGAATTACTAGCATGGTCCAAATCTTTTCTAAGTGATCGAGGGAAGCTCGTGCTTTGGCTTGGCCATACCGATGCCAAAGCTATCGGTCACGAGGGTGGTTGGGACTGGCAGAGAACTCTCCGAATTCCAAATTCTGAGCAGCGATATCTGCTGGTTGGTATTCCAAGAAAATAGCTTATCCATTTTGTTCCACGTGGAACAAAACAAATATAGTCCCCGCAATAGTGTTCCACGTGAAACATCTTGCATGTAGCAAAACGCATCTGCTAAATTCGCGATGCAATCCGGGGGATTCGCTTGGCTCGAGTCATCGCCATCGCCAACCAAAAAGGCGGCGTTGGAAAGACTACAACGGCTGTGAATCTCGGTGCCTCTCTCGCGGCATCCGAGAAGAAAACCTTAGTTATCGATTCCGATCCCCAGGGCAACGCCACTAGCGCATTCGGGTTTCCAAAGGATCCCTCTCGCAGAACCCTCTACCAAACGCTAATACTTGGTGAACCGATCGAAAGGGTCACGATCGACGCCAAAATTGACGGTCTTGACCTGATACCTTCGGACAAAAACTTGGTCGGAGCGGCCGTCGAACTAGTCTTAATGGATAACCGTGAATATCGCCTGAAAGAAGCCATTCAGGGCATCCGTGATAAGTACGAGTTCATTTTGATCGACTGCCCGCCATCGCTTGATCTCCTTACGGTCAATGCACTGGCTGCCAGCGATTCAGTTCTGGTGCCCATTCAGTGCGAGTATTTTGCCTTGGAGGGTGTCTCTGAGCTTTTGGACACGCTCATGCGTCTCCGCCGCACGATCAATCCAACTCTCTCTGTAGAAGGAATTCTCCTAACGATGTACGATGACCGAACAACCTTGTCGAAGCAGGTAGCCGCCGACCTCAGGAGCTTCTTCGGATCTCAAGTGTTTGAGAGCGTCATTCCAAGAAATGTGCGATTGGCTGAAGCTCCGAGTCACGGGATGCCAGTGATGTTCTACGACATTCATAGTAAGGGAGCAGAAAGCTATATTCAACTTTCCAAGGAGGTTATCGTCAATGCCCAGAAACGCGTTGGGCAGGGGATTGAGCGCTTTGATACGGGAACCGGAGCAGCAGCCTCAGCAGCAGCAGGTGCTGCCGGCGGGAGCGGTAGGAGCGGGGATAGCGGCAGCGGTAGCGCCAGTACTGATTCCGAGTGAAGGCTTGCTTCAAGTCGATATCGACCTGATCGATCCAAGCCCCTATCAGCCTCGGACACACTTCCGCGAAGAGGCACTGGAAGAGCTCACTCGCTCTATCCGGGCGAGCGGCATTGTCCAGCCGATTGTTGTCCGCAGGATCGGAACTCGCTTCCAATTGATTGCAGGCGAACGCCGATGGCGAGCGGCGCAGAGGGCCGCATTTCCTCGTATCCCCGCCGTCGTTCGCGACGTTCGCGACGAAATGGCGCTGGAAATGACGCTCGTCGAAAATCTCCAGCGCGAGGATCTGAACCCGATTGAGCAGGCGNNCGATGAATTCAGCTTAACGCAAGAACAGGTAGCAGAGCGAAGCGGCAAAGACCGTGCCACCATCGCAAATGCCGTCCGCCTTCTGAAACTCGAAGCGCCGATACAGGACCTTCTCGAAGAAGGATGCCTCTCGGCCGGCCATGGACGAGCTCTCCTCGCGATTCCTGACTCAAAAACGAGGCTCGAACTAGCGCGTCGTATCGCAAACGGCGGGATGACCGTGCGCCAAGTAGAGCGCCTAGCAGCCCGTGGATCAAAATCGAAGGCCCAATTCGAACCCACGCCCATCGATCCCAATACGAAGTGGGCCATCGAAGAGATTCAGCGGAAATTCGGCGCCAAGGTGCGGATACACCCGCTCAGACCGGGCAAGCCCGGCCATTTAGCTTTTGAATACTACGATGCTAGTGATTTGACCCGCCTCTACGACCAACTGATGAGAGAATGAGACCACTCATTTAAGGAGAGCGGCATGGCCTGGAAATGGTTCGACCGGAAATCGCAGGAGCCGACCGAGTGGACCGGCTTTCTGGAACGGGGCGTCAAGCTCGACGGGAATCTCGAATGCACCGGCACCTTCCGGATCGACTCCATCATGAAGGGCACTTTGGTTTCCGAGGACACGCTGATCCTGGGGGAGCACTCCTCGATTGAAGGGGAAATCTTGGGAAACCGCGTGTTGATCGCGGGGCGTTTTCAGGGCACCATCCGGGCCCGCGGCAAAGTGGAAATCCGCCCGAACGCCATCGTCACCGGCGAGGTTCACACGCCGTGCCTAGTCATCGAGCCAGGCGCCGTTTTCGACGGCCACTGCCACATGCTCGCCCCCACCGAAGCCGCCAAGCCGATTGCCATCCCGATTCGTTCCGCCGCAGGGCAAGGCCGCTCATAGCGGCGCATTCGGTCGGACGCGATCCAACCACGATTAACGCCGGTCTCTCTCGATTTACCCTGGATGGAAATCGGCAACAGGGGCGCCTGCGGAACTACTCAACCACGATTCGCAGGAATTTCTTCTTCCCGGCGCGAAGGAGGAATTCGGCTGGTGTCGACAAATCAATCTCGTGTTTCACATCATCCAGGCGCACGCCGCCAATTTCGACGCCACCCTGCTTGATCAGCCGCTCAGCTTCGCTGCGTGATGGAGCAAGATTCAGCTCCACGAGGAGAACAGAAGCGCGCTTCGGCCCGCTGCGAGGCAGTGTATGTCGCGGCGCGTCTTCCGGCGCCTGCCGGTCGCGGAACACACGGCGGAATTCCTCAGACGCCTTCTTCGCGGATTCCTCACCGTGAAAGCCGACGATAATTGTATGCGCGAGTTGCATCTTCGCATCCATCGGATGCAGGACGCCCATGCGCACTTCCTCTCGCAGCCGCACAATGAGGGGCGAATCGAAATCCGTCAGCAGCTCGTAGTACGACCACATAAGCTCGTCCGAAATTGACATCAGCTTGCCGAACATCTCGCCCGGCGCATCGGTGATTCCGATGTAATTCCCCAGGCTTTTCGACATTTTCCGTTCGCCGTCCAGGCCAACGAGAATCGGCAGCGTAAATGCAACCTGCGAAGGCAGACCGTACTCGCGCTGGATATCGCGGTGCACCAGCAGATTCAATTTCTGCTCGGTCGCACCGATCTCGACATCGGATTTCAGCTCAACCGCGTCGTAGGCCGTCAGCAGCGGATACAGCAGTTCGTGCACGGAAATCGGCAGGTTCTTGTCAAGGCGCGAGCGGAAATCTTCGCGCTCCAGCATGCGCGCGAGTCTGTAATGCGCGCACAGCCGGACCACGTCGTAGCTCGACATTTTTCCGAGCCATTCACTGTTGTAGCGAACTTCGGTCTTCTCGCGATCGAGAATTTTGTAAACCTGCTCCAGATATGTTTTTGCGTTTGCGTCCACTTGCTCACGCGTCAGTGGCGGACGTGTTTCGGATTGCCCCGTGGGGTCGCCAATCATCGCGGAGAAATCGCCAATCAGAAAAATCGCCGTGTGGCCCATATCCTGAAAATGTTTCAGCTTTCGCAAAACGACCGTGTGGCCCAGATGAATATCGGGTGCCGTCGGATCGACGCCGAGATACACGCGCAGCGGCTTGCCGGTTTTCGCCGACTGTTCGAGCTTCGCCTTCAGCTCCTCCTCGCGAATAATTTCCGCCGCACCCTTTTTCAGGTACGCGAACTGCTCATCGACCGGTTGGAATTTCTCGGGACCCACTTAGTTTTTCGCCGCCCCTCTTTCAAGATTTACCAGGACCCGACGTCCCTCGATGCAATAGCGCCCTTCGAGCACGATCCGCACAGCCTCAGTATAAATCCGGTGTTCCTCGCGCAGGATTCGTTCGCCGAGCAGTTCCGGCGTGTCGCGATCCTCGATAGGCACCACCGCCTGCAGGACGATCGGCCCTGCGTCAAGGCTTTCATCGACGAAGTGCACCGTGCAGCCAGAAAATTTCGCGCCGTGATCCAGCGCCTGGCGCTGCGGCTCGAGTCCCGGAAATGCAGGCAGCAGCGACGGATGAATATTCAGAATGCGATGGGGAAACGCCGCCACAAATTGCGGCGAGAGTAGCCGCATATATCCCGCGAGGCAAACGAGATCGACTTCCTTCTCGCGCAGCGCCGCTAGAACTAGCTTGTCGTACGCCTCGCGCTCGAGGCCCTTAGACGGAATCACTCGCGCGTCGATTCCAAGCGCGCGCGCCTTCTCAATTCCCGGCGCGTTCTCCCGATTGCTCAGTACGATGGAAATCTCCGCGGTCGGGATGCGCCCGGCAGCGACGCTCGCCGCCAACGCTTCAAAATTCGAGCCGCGGCCCGAAAGCAACACTCCGATCCGCTTCTTCGTCACCGAGCGAAATTAGCACAGTTTTGCTTATCGAAGAAACGATCGCCAAAACGGAACGCTGACTCCGTTCGCCGCCTACAATTGTTCTTGTGACACATGCATGCTTGTCTGTGGGCTTTTGAGCATGGCTCTTGACACAGGGCTGTCTCCGAGGGATCTTTCGTCCCCAACATGCAATTGAACATTTCAGTCTCGAGCGTGGACGTCGCCCGCTCCGGCGATCTCGCCCTTGACCGCGGCTCGGTGCAAGCCACCGTGACGGGCAAGAACGGAAAACCTTCCGCGCAAACGAGCGAGTACGCCCTCACCTGGAAAAAAGCGGCTGACGGATCGAGGAAAATCGCCGCGGACACGAGCGCGAACGAAAAGTAGGCACCCACGCTGGCTGGCACGCGCGAATTCGCGCCGCGGCGTTAGGTCAGATGGGAAGCTTGCCTGAATAAACGACGTGCGGTTTCCCGCGCGCGTCGCGCCCGGCGGGCTCGACGCGCCCAATCAGGTAAAATTTCTCCCGCCGGCGCTTCAATTCCGCCTCCACGCGCAAAACGTGCTTCGCCGGAACCACCAGAATCATACCCACGCCCAGGTTGAACGTCTTCAGCAGCTCGTCGCGGTCCATCTCGCCCAGCCGCGCGAGATAGCGAAAAATCGGCAGCACGGGCCACGACCCAAGTTCCACGACGGCGCGAACATTCCGAGGCAGCGCGCGGGGCAAGTTGCCGGTAATCCCGCCGCCGGTGATATGGGCCATCGACGAGATCCATCCGCGCGCGAGAATATTTTTCAGCAGCGGCCAGTAGGCGCGATGCGGTTTCAGAAGTTCGGCGCCAATCTTGTTACCAACTTCCGCTACGTAGCTATCGGGCCGCAGCTTCGCAACGCCGAAGACGAGCTTGCGCGCCAGCGAATAGCCGTTCGTGTGCAGACCGCTCGAAGGCAACGCCAGCAGGGCATCGCCGGGTCGCACGCGGCGCGGGTCCAGCAGCTTCTTGCGTTCGACGGCCCCCACGATGAATCCCGCAAGATCGTATTCGCCAATTGCGTAAACATCGGGCATCTCGGCCGTTTCGCCGCCGATCAGCGCACATCCGGCCTGCCTCGCGGCGCGGCTCATTCCCTCTATCACCTGCTCGAGCACGCGCGTATCAAGCTTTCCCATCGCGATGTAATCGAGGAAAAAAAGCGGCTCGGCGCCCTGCGTCAAAATGTCGTTCACGCAATGATTCAAGATGTCGGCGCCGACCGTGGAATGGATGCCGGTGGAAAATGCGATTTTAAGCTTTGTGCCCACGCCGTCCGCGCTGGAAACAAGGACCGGATCGCGCCAGCGTTTTCGATCGAGGTGGAATAGCGAGCCGAATCCGCCGATCGGTGCGAGCACACCACGCCGAAAGGTTTTTCCGGCCATGGCCACAATGCGCCGCTTGGCTTCATCCGCAACCGAAATATTGACGCCAGCGTCGGCGTAACGCATCAAAGGGGCTCGTTTTCTGAAACAGGGCGGAGCGATTCTTGAATCTTACAGCGTACGGAAAAGGCGTTTCCAGCGCACTCTGCCGGGGTGAACAAAGACGCTGGCGTACGTTTCGAAGCGATCCAGCGCGTATCCCGGCCCCCAAACTTCATCGGATGCATCGATCGACATGTAGATGATCAACGGCGTTCCAATAATATTCGCGCGCGGCACGAATCCCCAGAACCGGCTGTCATTCGAATTGTCCCGGTTATCGCCCATCATGAAGTAATAGCCCGGGGGCACTACCAGTTCCCCGTTTACCGTGTGCTGCTGCAGTTCTGCCGCCCATTCCGGCCGATCGATAAAAGACAGCTCGGCGCCCCGCGCAGGATAATTCTCCGCCGGAGAGTCCTTGAAATCGAACATATGCTTCGTGTACGGCTCGACCAGGGCCGTGCCATTCACGAACACGGTTCCCTCCACGATTTTGATATGGTCGCCGGGCACGCCTATGCATCGTTTGATGAAATCCGGAAAGCCCTGATTTGCCAGGGGCGCGCGGAACACGATAATCTGCTGCCGTTTGGGGTCGCGCCAGAGAGGCACATGCCACTGCGTGAAAGGAATTCCTGCATCGTAGCCGATTCGGCTGACGATCAAGTGATCGCCAACCAGCACGGTGTTTTCCATCGAACCGCTGGGGATCACTCGCGCTTGTACCAGCGCCCCTTCGATCACCAAGAACGCGACGATCACCCAGAACCAGGAAACAACTTCGCGCCAGACACGATCGTTGGCCGTTGGCCTGGCCGGGTCTTGTTTGTCCCTATCCACCGCCAGAGCATCTTCCACGTCAGCCCTCACGATGAGCCTCCACTTCCAGTTGCACCAGCTCGGTCGGATAGTTGCCTGTGTAGCACGACGTGCAGAATTTCCCTTCCGTATCTTCCACAGCGGCGCGCAGCGAATCCAGCGAAAGATATCCGAGCGAATCGGCCCCGAGGAATTCTCTGATTTCTTCCACGGACTTGTGCGATCCGATCAGCTCTTCGCGGCGCGGCGTATCGACGCCGTAATAGCACGGCGAAATCGTCGGCGGACAGCTGATGCGCACGTGAACTTCCGTCGCGCCTGCGTCCCGCACCAGCCGAACGATCTTGCGGCTCGTCGTTCCGCGCACCAGCGAATCGTCAACCAAAATCACGCGCTGCCCTTCCAGCATTCGGCGTATCGGATTCAACTTCAGCTTCACTCCGAAATCGCGGATGGCATGCTCGGGCTCGATGAACGTGCGTCCCACATAGTGATTTCGAATCAGGCCCATGCGGAACGGTATGCCGGATTCCGCCGCGTACCCCACTGCTGCAGGCACGCCGGAATCGGGCACCGGGGTCACAATGTCCGCAGGAACAGGATGTTCGCGCGCCAGTAAACGGCCGAGGCGCTCGCGACTCTGATTCACCGGCCGGCCGAATATCACGCTGTCGGGCCGCGAAAAATAGACGTGCTCGAAAATGCAATATTGATGCGGCTTATCCGGCGCAAAACGGATGGACTCGATTCCTCCGCGCGAAAGTCGCACCATCTCGCCCGGCTCCACTTCGCGCACGTACTCGGCGTCGATCAGATCGAGCGCGCAAGTCTCCGAACTCACCACCCAGGCGCCGTCCAGCCGTCCCAAAATCAGGGGACGGAAACCGCGCGGATCGCGAATCGCATAAATCTCATCGCGGGTCAGCACGACCAGCGAATACGCGCCTTCCACCTGGTTCAGCGCATCGGCCAGCGCGCCCGAAAGATTCCGCGCGGCGCTCCGTGCGATCAGATGCACGATCACTTCCGTGTCGCTTGTCGACTGGAAAATCGAGCCGCGATGTTCGAGCTTCCGGCGCAGCTCGATTGCGTTGGTCAAATTGCCGTTGTGGCCCAGCGCGATCTTGCCCTTATTGCAGTCGATCATGATCGGCTGCGCGTTTAGAAGCGTCGTGTCGCCCGCCGTGGAATATCGCGTATGGCCGATCGCCGCCGAACCGCGCAAACGTTCGACGACTTCAGGAGTGAAGATTTCCTGGACGTGCCCAACAGCCTTGTGGAGATGAAGGTCGGCGCCGTCGGTCGAAACGATTCCAGCAGACTCTTGTCCGCGATGCTGCAAGGCGTAGAGGCCGAGATATGTTAACTTGNNAGAACACGCCGCAATGATCGTGAAAATGATCGTCATCGACCTGGATTGATCGCGTCAAGCGAGCTGATTCCTTTGTGTGAACTTCTCGGCTGAGAGCCTAAGGAATGATAGCGACAAGAAGAGAGTGAGTCCGAAAATGTCTCCCCTACCAAAGTTGTTGAAAATGATGGCTACTACCGCGAACGAAACGAATTCGAACAAAGTCAGGATGCCGACCAGAGTAAAGGCCCACTGTCGCCATGTCAGGATGCCCCAACAGCAAACGACATATGGGATGCACCACAAGACATTTGTGTAAATCGGATAGACGGAATGGCTGCCTCGAAGAGCCTCCAAGAGGCCCGGCATTGGTTTCTCCAAGAGCAAGGCTACCGCCTCCAACGCGAGTGCCGAGACCACAACCCAGCGTCCCAATAAAGTGTTCGTTTTCACAATTTCGCTCATCATGCGGCCTCGACTGCTTTCCCTAGCGCGTCGCCCCACGTCCGGCGAAGCAAATCCACACTGCCTTGTATCACGGGAACGCCCTTATATTGGATGCGAAAATCGCCGCGCGTGACGGTACCGATTCGGTAGACCTTAATCCTGTATTGTGCCGCAATAGCCTCCACGCGGGCAAGCGCGGCCGTCGGAAGCGATATCACTACGCGTGCCCCGCGCTCGCCGAAAAGGGCGAACTCAGCGGATGCACGGTTCGCGGTCTCCGCCGCAACCAAATCGAGATTCACGTCGGCCGATAGGCACGATTCTTCGCCCGTGGCGCTCCCGAAGCACGACTCGACCAGCGTGACAGCGAGCCCGCCGTCGCTCACGTCGTGCGCGGACAAAATGACCTTCTCGCTCGCGAGCTTCACCAGGCTCTCAATCAGCCTCTTTTCGCCGGCGAGGTCGATCGCAGGAGGCGCTCCCGCAACAATCCCGTGAATCGTCTTCGCGTACTCGGATGACGAAAATTCTTTGCGCTGTTCTTCCTGTGAAGTTGCCGACTCGCCCGCATCGAGCAGCAGAATCAAATCGCCTTCATTGCGGAAGCCCGACCCCAGCGCGCACTCCGCATCTTCGAGCAATCCCAGGATGCCCAAAATCGGAGTCGGATAAATCGGCTTCCCCAACGTTTCGTTGTAGAAGCTGACGTNNCTCGGGGCGCTCGGGATTGCCGAAGTTCAGGCAATTCGTCGCCGCAATGGGACGCGCGCCCGTGCACGCAACGTTTCTCGCGGCTTCTACAACGGCGTGCATCGCACCAACGCGCGGCGAAAGAAAACACCAGCGGCCATTGCCGTCCGTCGAAAGCGCGAGCGCTCTTTTTGATTCTTTCAGCCGCAGCACCGCCGCATCGCCCGACCCGGGTCCCACGCGTGTATTCGTGCGCACCATCGAGTCGTACTGTTCGGTGATCCAGTCCTTCGACGCAATCGCGGGCGAAGCGAGCACGCGCTGGAAATTCTCGGTCAGGTCCGCGCCCTCTCGCAACAATTCCACGAATGGCCCACGCGCCTGCACCGCCATCGACGAAGCCGCATCCGGTTTCGCGACGGGTCGTTCATACCGCGGCCCCTCCTTATCGAGCGCGTGCGCAGGAATTTCCGCGGCCAAGCGACCATGATTCATCACGCGCAGCTTGCCGTCTTCCGTTACGCGCCCCACTTCCGCCGCGTCCAGTCCCCATTTGTGGAAGACGTCGAAAACTTCGCGCTCGCGTCCGCGCTCTGCGACGAGCAGCATCCGTTCCTGCGATTCNNTCGCCTGCGGCACGCGCGCGAGGTCGATCTCGATTCCCGCGCCACCGCGCGAGGCCATTTCCGAGCTCGAGCTCGTCAGCCCAGCCGCGCCCATGTCCTGTATCGCGACCACCGCGCCCGTGCGCATCGCTTCGAGGCACGCTTCGAGCAGCAGCTTTTCCATGAACGGATCGCCCACCT
>PKUY01000197.1 GCA_003131705.1 Acidobacteriota bacterium
TTTCCGAATCAGGCTCCGGCTTTACGTGGTCGATGAACAGCCACGAGAATCAGATTACGCCCTGGTCGAACGATCACGTGATCGATACTCCGGGCGAAGCTATTTATCTGCGCGATGAAAGCACCGGCGAGGTGTGGACTCCGACCGCGCTTCCAATTCGCGACGAAGGTGCGACGTACGTCGCGCGGCATGGGCAGGGATACAGCCGTTTTCACCACGGATCGCGCGGCATTCTGCTCGAGCTCCTGCAATTCGTTCCTCCATCGGACCCGATAAAACTTTCGCGGCTCANNAATGAATCGGGTCGAACACGGCGCATTTCGATCACGGCCTATGCGGAATGGGTGCTGGGAAGTTCGCGGAGCGCTTCGGCGCCTAACGTTGTGACGGAGGTGGATCCGCAGACGGGGGCTCTGCTGGCCAGGAGCGCGTGGAATGGCGATTTTCAGGGGCGAATCAGCTTTGCAGATCTTGGCGGGAAGCAAAATACTTTAACGGGAGACCGTACTGAGTTTTTGGGCCGCAATGGTACGCCGGAGCGTCCGGCGGCACTCGAGGGCAGCCGTCCGCTTTCCGGAAAAGTTGGCGCGGGTCTCGATCCGTGCGCCGCATTGCAAACGGTGATCGAGTTGCGCCCGGGCGCACGCGCCGAAATCAGATTCTTTCTCGGTCAGGCGGCAGACCAGGATCAGGCTCGAAAATTACTAACGCGCTATCGTAGCGCCGATCTGGACGAAGTCTTGCGCCAGGTAACGCGGCAGTGGGACGACATCCTCGGAACCGTTCAGGTGACCACGCCCGATTCGAGTCTCGACTTGCTGCTGAATCGCTGGCTGCTGTACCAGACGCTGGCCTGCCGAGTGTGGGCGCGCGCGGGGTTCTATCAATTGAGCGGCGCGTACGGATTCCGCGACCAGCTTCNNTTCGCACGCGCGTTTCCGATGACCTGCTGTGGCTGCCTTACGCGGTGATTCAATTCATTGAAGCCACCGGCGACATGACCGTGCTCGAGGAAGTGGTGGCGTTTATAGAGGGCGATGTGTTGGCCCAGGGACAAAAGGAATCGTACTTCGAGCCGCGCGAATCTGAAACTGGCGCGACATTGTTCGAGCATTGCGCGCGCGCGCTGGACCGCAGTCTCACCGTCGGCAGCCACGGACTTCCGTTGATGGGCACAGGCGACTGGAATGACGGCATGAATCGCGTAGGCCAGGACGGAAAAGGCGAAAGCGTTTGGCTCGGCTGGTTTCTGCACACGATTCTGTGGGAGTTTGCAAAAGTGGCGGACGCGCGAGGTGAACGCCAACGCGCGGAAGCTTGGCGGCTGCACGTCAGCGCGTTGAAGGCGGCCCTCGAACGCGAGGGATGGGATGGCGAATGGTATCGTCGGGCGTTCTTCGACGATGGCACTCCGATGGGTTCGTCCGTGAACGATGAATGCCACATCGATTCAATCGCGCAGTCATGGGGAGTCATGAGCGGAGCTTCAGAACCGGGGCGCGGAGTGCGTGCGATGGCGGCGGTCGACCGGCAGCTGGTTCGACGCTCCGATGGCTTGGTGTTGCTTTTGACTCCGCCGTTTAATCACACTTCGCACGATCCCGGCTACATCAAAGGCTATGTGCCCGGAATTCGTGAAAACGGCGGGCAATATACACACGCCTCCGTTTGGGCATTGATTGCGTTTGCGGAATTGGGTGATGGCGACAAGGCCGGCGAGCTTTTCCGGATGCTGAATCCGATCAACCATTCGAACTCGCGCGCGAGCGTGCAGCGCTACAAGGTCGAGCCGTACGTCGTCGCGGGAGATATTTACGCCGAAGCCCCGCATGTGGGGCGCGGCGGTTGGACTTGGTACACCGGTGCCGCGGGCTGGCTCTACCGCGCCGGCGTGGAATGGATCCTCGGATTCCGCGTGCGCGGAATGAGTCTGACGATCGATCCGTGCATCCCGCGGAACTGGCCGAGCTACTCCATGAAGTTCCGCTATCACTCATCGCTTTACAACATTCAGGTGGAAAACCCTTCCGGCGTGACTCGCGGCGTCGCTCTGACGGAATTGGACGGCAAGATATTGCCTGGCGCAGCGCATATTCCGCTTGCTGACGATGGCGCCGTGCATATCATCCACGTCGTCTTAGGGTAAGCGCTTGTCCTCCTCCACTAGTACAGAGTAAACCGAAAGGCAACGGTCCGTAATTACACGGCGGCGCGACGACGCAACACGTCAGGCTTCGATAATACTGTTGCGAATGGCGTAGCGCACCAGCTCGCTCACGGTGTGTAGCTCGAGCTTGCGCATGATATTTGCGCGGTGAGTTTCGACGGTTTTCACACTGATATCGAGGAGCACGGCGGCTTCCTTGCTGCTCTTCCCTTCTGAAAGCAACTGGATAATCTCATTTTCTCGCGACGTGACCCGGGGCTTGGGTCTTTCATCACGCGGAGCAAGAGGCCCACGAGTGTTATCGGCAATCACGTCGGAAACGCGCGACGTGTAAAACGCCTTGTGAATCGCCAGTCTCTCCAGCGCCCTCGCGAGATCGCGATCCGAGTCGGATTTGACCACATATCCTTGGATTCCGGCTTCCATTACCTCGCGGACAAGCTGGTCGGAATAATGCACCGACAAGACGAGGATCTCGGTTTTTGGAGATACTTTTAGAATTCTCTTCGCCGCTTCAATTCCATTGAGTTCGGGCATGGAGATATCCAGGATGGCTACGTCCGGAGTTGATTCCTGGGCTTTCGCCACGGCCTGCGAACCGGTAAGCGCCTCGCCGCAGATTTCCCAGCCCTTATGCGCATCGACGACCGTTTTGATGCCACGCCGCATTAAATCATGGTCGTCAGCTACTAGAATGCGAAGTGAGCCCACTGACCCCTCCCAAGATTTCTTGATGGCGTGAAACCGCGTATCGACAGACACCCAACGTTGCCGCGCGCCGACATTTATTGCTATACGGTATTTAATGCAGATGGGCTAGGGTGCTTGATGTAGGAATACAGGGCCAGTTCAGGAGTCGCGCTCATTGCGCGGCCTTCTTCCGCCGGCTTCAAACAGCTACTGCGTCTGAAAAACCGCCAACGGGTTCGTCCACGCCAGCGAACACGCCGTCCCGAAGAGTTACGGTTTTTCCAGAAATCGAAGCGACGCGGTCGCCCGGCAAAACAATGCCGGCCAAATTCAGCGGATCGGCGGCGGAGATGCTGACGATCTGGCCGGAAGGGGCGTCCTGACGCATCGCGCGCAAGGATTCGACGGCGATGGGCAGCGCAAATTGCTCACCCAAAAAGCCGCTGACGAAGTGGCCGCCTCGCACTTGTCCGCGATCCTCGAGGCGTCGAAACGCAATCAGCAATTCGCGCCAGCGCGGAACAATCGTTTCGCGCGCTGCCATCTCACGAAAAACCACGCCGTAGCGGTTGAGCAGCATCCAGCAAGTGGACTCCGCTACTCGCGACCGATCGGGAGCCTCGCCCGCGTAGAGGAGCGACCAGCGGCCGACGCTGTGCCTCGGACGGTTTGTGTGACCTCTTCCCTGCCCCGAGCGGCGCTTCGGATCGATCAGCGCGCGGATGTTATCGAAACCGTCCGCGGTAATCATTCCCGCCGTTACCAGTTCCCACAAAGCTGATTCGACTTCCGATTTCAACTTTCCGGTGCCGCGCTCGAGATCGGCAAAAAACGAAGCGCCGCGCTGGCGCAAATAGTTCAGGGCGTCGCGTGCTGCGAGGCTCAGGCCTTGAGGCTCGTCCTGCGCGCCGGCAGAATGCCGCTGGATCATCCAATCGGCGTCCTCGCGGATGAAGAATGCCATGGGCGCGACGCTCGTGGGAACCACTCGGCGATTCGAGAGCGATTGCTCGCGCAAGGTCGCAGGATGCGGTGAGAGGCGTCCCCAGCCAACCGCGCCCGTCAGGCACAGGTGGTCCAGAACTTTGGGATCGTAGTTCGCGATTCGCCGGGCGAGAATTTGTCGCTCCCACGCATTTGCCGGCGCTTCAAAACCTTGCAACTGCTTCAGGACCTCCAGGGTGCCGTGCTCTCCCAAGACCTGCGTACCCGGCGCGAGATGCTGCCACCGCAACAGCCAGCGCATGAATTGAGCCGCCGTCAGAGGCTGCACCTGGCTGCGCAATGTTCCGAGCGTGAGCCGGTGGACACGTGCCAACAAACGGCGATCGCACCATTCGGTCTCATCGCCGCCAGCGAACTGCCCTCTTAATACGGAGCCGCTTGCTTCCAACCGCAAGAAAACCTTTTCAATATCGGTTGTCCGAAGCCCGAGGAAATCGCTCAGTTCAGGAATCGTCACGGGCCCGGCGTGTCCCATCCAGCCTGTCATGCACGCGGCCAAAGCGTCATCGTGCGAAGGTTCGCTCTGCGGCGACCGACCTGCCGGCGAATCGAGGCNNTTTCAGCCGCGAGCCAATACGTACGCTCGCCGATGCACGCACCGACAACGCGTCGTGCGGTGACAAGCTCATCGAAGTAGGCCTGCCAGATCGCGAGTGATTTGCTCGCGCGTCCTGCGAGATCGGACGGAGCAGCGTCTGAAAGAGTGTGCGGCTCCCGCATCGCAGGAAGCGCAATCACAGTTTGCAGCGTGTCATGGAGTTCGTCGGCGTCGCGAACATCCGGCCACGCTTCCTCGCGCACTTGAGCGATTGCCGCCGGATCGAGACGGCCGATTTCCGAAAGCACCGACTCAGGCAACGCCCGGCGCATTTCCACGGCCCGCGCNNGAATTTCGTGCGAGAATTGCGATGGAACCGGAGTGTCCACGGCAATGCAGCGGATTCGTTTCGAACCGATGGCCTCAAGAAGATCTTTCAGCCCCTGGATATCCATTGCTTCCGTGAGCGCGTCCTTCATCGTTTCGCGGACAAGCGGATGATCGGGAATCTGAATCTCGCCCGAGATATTTTCCTGGCATGCCAGAGCCTGGGGAAATACGGAAGCCAAAAGGTCATCGGAGCGCATGCGCTGAATTTGCGGCGGCACTTTCTTTCCGCCCATGAAGCGCAGCAGGGCCAGCGCGCGGCCGGCGGCCCATCGCCAGCGAGTTCCAAAAATCGGAGAATCCAATACCGCCTGCTCTAACAGGTGCTCGACGGACTCCGGCTGCAGAAANNAAACACGTCGTCGAGCGGAAAACTGTGCTGCTCGCTGAGAGAAATATTCAATCCATTGTCGGTGGCGGCGGCTTGCAGCTCGAAATTAAACGATCGGCAGAAACGCTTTCGGAGGGCCAAGCCCCAGGCCTTGTTGATGCGGCCGCCGAATGGAGCATGAATCACGAGCTGCATGCCGCCGCCCTCGTCGAAGAATCTCTCCGCGATGATGGTCTGCTGCGTTGGTACGGCCCGCAGTACCGCGCGGCCGGCCACCACGTATTCCACAGCCTGCTCGGCTCCGGCACCATCGAGCCCGCATTCCTCTTCCAACCATTTCACGGCGGCAGAGCCACGGCCCGTACTGCCGCGAACGCGATCCGGTTGCAGGCCTTCGGTGAAGGAGTCGATCATGTGTCGAATTTCGGCAACCTGTTCGGAGAGTTCGGCGGTGCGCGACGGGGCCTCGCCCAGCCAGAAAGGCACGTTCGGAGGCGCGCCGTTCGCGTCCTCAACCAGAACGAGCCCGGCTTGCACTCGGCGAATGCGCCAAGAGGTGTTCCCGAGAAGAATAATGTCGCCGCGCAAACTTTCTACGGCGAAATCTTCGTCCACGGTGCCGACGACGAAGCCCTCCGGCTCGGCGCGAACCGTATACAGGGCATTGTCGGGAATTGCTCCGCCGCTCGTAATCGCAGCGAGCCGTGCGCCGCGCCTGCCTCGCAGGCGATTGTTCACGCCATCGCGATGGAGGTATGCGCCATAGCGTCCGCGGCGGGCGGCGATGCCATCCGATAGCATCGCGATAATTTCATCGAATTCCTTCCGCGCGAGGTTGCGGTAGGGATACGCGCGACGAACAAGAGCGAATAAATCATCTTCCTCCCAATCTTCCGCGGCGCATGATGCGACGATTTGCTGGGCCAGGATATCGAGCGGACACTCGGGGATGATGATGCGATCGAGTTCGCCGCGATGGAGCGAGCGTACCAGGGCCGCACATTCGAGCAACTCATCACGCGTGGTGGCGAAGAAGCGGCACTTTGGAATCGCCCCTCGCCAGTGCCCTGCACGGCCTGCGCGTTGTAATGCTACCGAGATCGAACGGGGCGAGCCAATCTGGCAGACGAGATCGACGGTCCCGATATCGATACCCAATTCCAGCGACGCGGTGGCCACAAGGACGCGGATTTCGCCGGACTTGAGCTTCCCTTCAACTGTCAATCGCCGTTGACGCGAAAGGCTGCCGTGGTGCGAAGCGACTGCGTCGGAGCCGAGCAGCCCGGCAAGATTGTGCCCGACACGTTCGGCGAGCCTCCGAGTATTCACGAAAACCAGCGTGGAGCGATGTTGCTGCACCAGGTCAGCGATGCGTTTGTAGGTTTCTTCCCACATTTCATTGGAGGCGACCGGCCCTAGCTCGCTCGCGGGAACTTCCACAGCGAGATCCAACTGCCGCCGCTGGGCGATTTGAACAATGTTTGGGCGCGCGCGAGCGCTGCCAGCAAGAAACTCAGCGATCAGCTCGATTGGTTTTTGCGTAGCCGAGAGCCCAATGCGAGTGGGGCGCACCCCTGTCAGGGCGTCGAGACGCTCGAGTGATAGCGCGAGGTGTGCGCCGCGTTTGTCGTCAGCCATCGCGTGGATTTCATCCACGATCACGGTTCGTACACTGGCCAGGATTGCGCGACTTTTCGCCGCCGTGAGCAAAATGTACAACGACTCCGGCGTGGTCACGAGGATATGCGGCGGGCGTTTCAGCATGGCCCGGCGCTCATGCA
>PKUY01000235.1 GCA_003131705.1 Acidobacteriota bacterium
GCCTTGTGGGCGGAGCGTTTGGGAGTCGGCATCATTTCTGCCGGTGTCCCCTCTTGCTCACTCCCGTTGAGTGCTTATTCCCTCCTTCAACGCTCTTTATTCGTTCTGTCAAAATTGCGATATGTTCCCGGTCACATGCAGCCGTGATCTCCATCACAGTGAGATGTAGCGAGCAACGGTATTTTTCGGGCAATAGAGTCAACCAAGAAGNNGGGCAGGAGAAGCGTACGATGCACGAGCTAGAGGTCTAAATCGGGAATGCCGGTTCAGGAGTCTAAAATGAGTTTCAAAAGGATCCTCATCGCGGTGGACGATAGCGCGTTTGCGGCGCACGCTGCTGACGTCGGTATCGAGCTTGCAAAGTCACTTAAGACCGAAGTTGGCTTCGTCCACGTATTTGACCCGTCGGTCGGTCCTGGCGCGAAGTGGGGTGCACCGGCGGACAGGTTGCTTGAGATGTCTGAACGAGCAGCGGAACGTCTACTTGTTACATTTCGGGCGAGCCCAAATGTCCCCTCCAACGTTGCCGAGTTCATTGAATCTGGCCAACCCGCTTCTAAGATCGTTGAGGTGGCGAAGAAGTGGCCCGCCGACCTCATCGTGATGGGCAGTCACGGGCGTGGAAGAATAGAGAACCTTCTTCTAGGCAGCGTCACACAGGAGGTCTTGCATCATGCGCCCTGCCCCGTCCTCGTTGTTCGGGCGCAGGCCTGAGCATTCCCCAAAAGAACGGCGCCATCGCTTCGCCATTTTCCCGCAAACACTAGGTTAGCAGCCCTATTCGGGATGTGATTCAAGAAGGTAATCTGTCAACTACAAGCTCGGCTGCCGTTTTCCCCTTTTTGTATGCTTCGGGCGGCGGTGCCATCCCACCGTTCCGGTTGTATATCTTCGAGAGCTTTCAGATCCTAGAGGTAGTTCCTTGCGCATTATTGTAGATGAGGCTGTAGGCAACCGATCAGCGCTAGTGCCGGTCCAAACCGGCCTTCCTGAATTGGCGGAAATCCTCAAAGATTCCTGGCCTATCGAGTCCACTGAAAGCTGCAAAAGCTTTGGCTCTCCTGAAAGCACCACATCGCATATTTGCTCACCGAAGAATGCGTTGGGTCAATCACCGGAATTTGGTCGGCAGATTCTCCAGCGATTCCGCTCGCTCTCGGACGAAATCACGGATGGCTCAGCAAAAAGACTCTTCTACGGCGACGTGTCGCGTGGCTTGGTGCGGCTTTACCTCCGAGACGCGCATGCCGCTTTTCGCGAGTCGGGTATCCGTCGCTTGGCCCGCAAGGCCGGCCGCGTAAGAGCCCGCCATCTAAAGCGTCTGGCTCATCGTGTGACGGAATGAAATCCGCCGCCTTGATCGCATTCGCAACATCCTTTGCGCTTTCGGTGCCGGTCGTCCGTTCCCTGTGCAACCGTTGGCAGCTATTCAACATGCCGGGCCCTCTCAAGATTCACGCACGGCCAATTCCACGATTGGGTGGCATTGCGATCACAACCGCACTCGCGCACTCATCGCAGCGCGCAGTCTGCGGAACGAATGGACGTACTCGTGGAACGTGTCAGCCTCCATCGGGGCGGTATTGATTGTCGTCTCGATCAATCTCGGCGCGTTGAGGAAAGATGACAAGAACACCCGGTTGCGGGACATACAGATGAAATCAGTGGAAGGATTTAGAGAGAAACAGGCCGATTCCAATAGCGCCTAGCTGTTGCCGCCCGTTGGGATGGTTCGCGTGCCGCGGCGGCTCCGTTCCTGGGGCGTAGTCTGCTTTAGGGCGCTGCCAAGTTGGACGAGCAGCCTGCGGAGCTTTGCTCGTTCGTCGAGATCCATTTCGACAACTTCGAACGCGCGCGCCTGGGTATTCGCGTCGCGGACGATCGTCTGTGCTTTCACCGTCTTTTGGTCGGTCGTCAGCCTCAACTCCACCACGCTTCCCGGATGGAGACTCTGCTCGCACACAGCGACGCCTCCGCCAAGTCCCATCTCCGGAATATCCACGTGGTAGTTTTCTTTTAGGTTCGTCGTTGTTGCGTTTACCGGATGTTCCAGGCGCAGGCGCGGATAACGTCGCTGGCGGATGGTCGATGAATTGGGATCGCGGTCGAGAAGCTCGATCGAAAAGTCCGCAAGGTTCAAGCCGCTACGCGGAACAAAGCTGCGCATCCAGTCGGCATCGATTTTCTCCATGGCCTGCGCCGCCACCACGCGCAACTCGGACGGGTGCGCCCACCGCCACGCCCTTCGCGTCTCGGCAACTCGCCGCAGAATTGCCTCGGCACCCGCGGTGCGAAGCCTGCCCAGCGCCTCGATCGCTTTCAATCGCAGGTATTCCGTCCCGCCCTTCGGCAGGTCCCCTTCGGCAATGCGCAGCANNGAAATCCGTCGAACCCTTTGGTAAGTCCCCTTCGGCGATGCGCAGCAGGCGCATGTCGGCCGTCTTTTCGCCGCTCATGCCGATTTCATCGATAGCGAGTGGACGGATCAAAGCGTCCAAGTTATCAAACAGTTGAAGGAGCAAGCGGCCGCGATCCGGCGATCCGCTCGATGCGATCTGCCGCACGACCCGATCATGCGCAGTCCTCTTCCATTCTTTCATTCGGTCTGGAAGCAAACGCTCAACGATTTCGAGATCTAACCGTGCGAGTATTCCGACCGTGCCGATAGCTTCGCTTTGGTTGCCATCGCGAAGCTGGGCCCGCAAGTGTTCGAGCCCTTCGGGCCCGAGCGCTTCCATCATGGAAAGCAAAAGCTCGCTATCCTCGCGGAATCCCACCCGGCTAAAGCGCCCGGCGACGTGTTCGGCCGCGGGCTGTGGTAACCGCCGCAGCAAATCCTTCAGACCCGAAGCGACCGTCCCGGTGCGCAGCGCTTCTTCGATAAATTCCGGCAGCCGATTTTCAACTCCGATTCTCGGCCGCAAATTCTTTCCGACCCCGGCGCGCTCCGTCTCCAGGTAATTGAGCACTTCTACCGATCGCTGGATCGCCGGATAGGCTCGTTCCTTCGTGGCTTCCTGAGACAGGCGAACGAACGCTGCGCCTACCAGGCTCTGGAGTTCGGAGTCTCGCTCTTCCGCCAGCTGCACACCAACCTCGCGGATCGTGTTGACGAAAAGTTTCTCATTACTTTTTGCATAAATGGACGCGAGTTCGGCCAGGCCCATCGCCGTTTGTCGGCGGGCTTCGTTATCCTTGCTCTTGATGCAACTCGCATAATTCGCGAGAACGCTTTCCACCGCGGCGGTTTCTCCGCGCGCCGTCAGCGCTTCGACGTATTCCCGCAACCGAACCGAGGGAACGCACCACACATCCGGAGATTCGAGAACGGCTTTCCGTTTTTCTTCCGGAACTTGCGACCAGAAGTCCTGAGCGAGCAATTCCATGTGCGACTGGACGTGCACGCCCGCCTTCGTCATTTTTTCTTCGTATACGCCGAGGATTTTCCGGAGTCCGTCGAGCTCCAGGTTCATGTCGTCCAGCATCTGCCGCACGGCGCTCACTTTCGTGTCGCCCCGCTCGTAGCTTTCGAGCGCGAATCGCACAGCGATGTGCTCGGCAAGTTTCAATAATGTTGGCTTGTCCGAAGATTCCGAAGGTGCTTGCGCCGCCAAAGCCGATAGCGCCTGGCTGACCGTAAACCGCGCGCGTCTCGGTAACGTCGAAAGGCGGGATTGAAACGATCCTGGATCGAGCTTGTCCTTCGCCGCGTCTTGGGTCCGCGCGATCTGCGCCAGTACTTGCAGAATTCCCTGCAACTCGTCTTCGTGCAGCGTCATCAACCCGGTTTCGACAGCCATGGATCCGGGGCCACTGCGGGCCGAACGGCCGCCGCGAATTCCCGACGAAGCGGTGCTCCAGCGAGTGGGTGCACCTGAGCCGCCGTAGTCGGCATTACCAGCGCCGCCTGGCTCGTTCCACATTCGTCTGTCGGGCCCGCCGTCGGCGTTCGTCCCTGATCCTCCGCCGGATGATTGTCCACCCGCTCCGCTTACGACACTCGACACAGGCCCGCCGGGTCCTGAACTGGGCTGTTCCGTTGTCGAATCCTTCGATAGCCAGAATCCTCCGGCGTTAGGATCGAGAGGCGTTGCTCCGCCACTTCCACCAACAATGTTCCAACTGCCCGATCCGCTTCCGCCGCCCGACGCACCCGCACCATCCACGGTGGCGACCGGCGCTTGTGCCGTTGGACCTCCGCCGGATCCGCCTGATCCTTCGCGTCCCGTGGCTGCGGAACCTCCCTCGTAGTATCTAGATTCGTCGGCAGAATCGTGCCCCGGGCCGCCGTGAGAGCCCGACGCGCTTCCGGCACCGCTCGGTCGTCCCGGACCTGCGCCTGGGCCCCAGCCGCCCTTGGCTCCTTCAGCCGCCACCATCAATTGCAAAAGTTTTTCGGGATCGTTGAACAGCTTATCCGTCTGCTCGGAGTTCATTCCTAAGGTGCGCGCTGCGAGCTGCGCCGCCACTGTAGACTTCGCGACGGCCGAGTCGGCGGGCACAAAACATACTTCGTTTACGTGGATATGCGGATCACCCTGGAGCGCGGCCTTCAGTTGCTCGGCCAGTTGTGTGGGTTTGGAGCCCGAACCTGTCGGAAATCCTCGCACGAAGCGCGCCAGGCTGGCGTGGGTGACTTTGGGTGAAAAGTGAATGCTCGCAATTCCCGCGGCCGAGAGCATCCGTGCGAAGCTCTTTTCCGCTGCGGCAGATTCAAGTAGCGTGCCATCGAGCAGCAGATTGTCGCCCGAGACAGCCAGCAACAGGCCGGCTTCATCGTCCGTGCCAAGAGCCGTACGCAGTTCGGTCCAGGCGGTCTCGTATTGTTTGGCGGTCCGCGGATGCCCAAAGTCATACATTCTGGCGAACTTAAGTAGAATGTTTAGGCTGCGGACGAAGGCGCGAGCAGCCGTTGGGCGTATGTGGGCGTTGTCGATCATGTCTATGTTGGCGGCAGATCCCGCCCTGCGAAAATATGAGACCTGAGGCCGCCATGGGCAATGGTACTGGTGTCCTGTTTAGTACTAGCAGATCGTTCTATGCCCGTGGCAGAACGGAAGCTCTGGATCTCCTGTTGGCCATCACACGCGTGAGCCGAGTTTCAAGTTCGCGAACGTCCGCCAAGATGATTTCGGCGCNNTGCGCCGAGGACTATTGCAAGGAAGAATACCAAGGAACGGAATACCGGCCGACTGGGACGCAATCGCGTCGTCGATGTTGTCCCCCAAATAGAGGGATTTGGAAGGGTCTCGTCCGTTCAGAATCTTCAGAAGACCTTGGGGGTCGGGTTTGGGACGCTTGACGTCCTCGACGGTGACGATCTGGGGGAAGAACTCGCGGACATTGCAGCGATCGAGGGTGTAGTCTATTTCCGCGCGGACGCGGCCCGTAAAGAGCGCGAGTTCTGCGCGGGCGGCAAGCCGCCGAAGCGTGGCGTGTGGCAGCAGCCATTTCTCGCGTGCGACGTTTCCGCCGCCATTCTGGCCCCAGTAAATCTCGACGAACTTTCGTTTTACTTGGTCGTATTCAAATTTCCCGCCGAGCGACTGCACCCACGCGGTGGAGAGCCTCCAATCGTCGTTAAATCCTGATCTATTCTTCCAGCGATGCAGCTCCTGGACAGTCACCCGCTTCCCGGTGAAAAACTTTACCGTCTCGAGAACTGTCTGATGAAAAGATCCGCGAACGTCAACGAGCACACCATCGACGTCGAAGATGATAATTTCGGGTTCGAATTTTAATTTGTTTGAGGTTCGGGCCACGGGGATTCGGCGGCGAGAGAAATTATGTGGAATTAGAATCTTCCGATTCGTCAGGATCTTCCGCTGCCGCTTCCGTTCCGTCCGCCGCGTCTTCGAGCGAATCAGATGACCAAGCTTCTCCGGGAGCCACGGCAGGTTCGCTCTCGGATGGAATAGCCTCTTGCGCGCGCTCTTCTTCCGGCACGGCCTTCGGCGCCGACGACTGTGCGACAGCCACAAACTCGGCCGCTGCTTTGAGAGCTTCGAGCCTTTTCTCNNAAGTCGATAATTAGTTTCGCGCCGCTTCCGTCGGGATCCTTGGTCGGATTGTAAGCGGTCACTTCGATGGCGGCGAGATGCTTCTGCTTGACGAATACTTCGAGCGCCTCGCGCACTTCGTCCAGGCTCAATCCCCCTGTTCCGGGATAATTCGTCGCTTGAAAATCCGCGATCACATCTACATCGAAATGCAGCACGAATTCATTTCCATTGCCGTGGATACGCTCGATAGCTGTTTCCGCCGTAGCCACGGCGCCCCTGCGTTGCACATCGGCGGCGAGATAACGGCGTAGCGGCGCGGTTCGCAAGAAGTCTTCTTCCGCAGGGTCCAGGCGAGCTACACCAAACAGCGCGAGGTCCGGATCGCGGACCAAAGGCGGCTCACCCCAGAATCGAATCAGTTCAGGAGCGCCGCGTCCGGTAAGGTGCGAGACCACCATTCCATCGAGACAGCCAGATCGAGTTGTAGCCGGCGTATTCACGTCGGCGTCGCGATCCATGTAAATTATGCTGACGTGCCGAAAATACCGGCGGACGCCGGCAATCACGCCAAGGGCCAACGAGCAATCGCCACTCAGAATCAGCGGGAGCGCTGCGGACTTCACCGCTGCCTCAACGCGCGGCTTCAGAGCCTCGATTGCCGCGAGCACTCGAGGCAGATTTCGCGCTCGCGGGCTTTCCTCGTCGGGCTGGTAAAGCTGGGGAAGATCGTCGCCAAGGTCGGAGATTTCGTAGCCAATCGAACGGAGCCGTTCCACCAAGCCCGCGGCGCGCAACGCAGCCGGAGCTCCTTCATGGCCGAGAGACATCGCGGCTGCGCTGCTGGGCGAGCCCAACAGGGCAATCTTATTCGGCTGGCGGACGATCTTGACCGCCACTCAGACTCTCCTTGCAATTAGATTCGTGGTGGACGAAAGCTCGGAAAATCTCAATTCGCAGCCCGCCCGAGCCGGGCGGCAAGCTCCGGCGGAAGAGTGAACCGTACATCCTCGCGAATCAAATCGAGATCGCGGTGGTTCGTGAATCCAAATCCTGAAAGGCGCTGGCTCACCTGCTCGACCAACACCTCTGGAGCAGAAGCACCGGCAGTGAGGCCGACAGTTTTCACGCCATCCAGCCACGCTGCGTCAATATCGTTTGAGTCTTCAATCAAACGGGACGCGACGCCGGCGCGCTGGGCGACTTCGACCAGGCGATTCGAATTCGAGCTGTTCGCCGACCCGACAACTAGGATCAATTCCACCTCGCGGGTGAGCGCTTCAACCGCTTCCTGACGGTTCTGCGTGGCGTAGCAAATATCATCCGACGCGGGACCGACGATCAACGGAAACCGCTGGCGCAATCGAGCGACAATTTCCTGCGTGTCATACAACGAAAGCGTGGTCTGTGTCAGGAAGGCCAGCCGCGAAGGATCTGCTACCTCCAGGCCGTCCACTTCCTCGACGCTGCCGACGATCAGTGTCTGATCGGGGGCTTCGCCGGAAGTGCCGACAATTTCCTGGTGGTCGCGATGGCCGATCAGGATCAGCGTGCGGCCTTCGCGCGCAAATTTCAACGCCTCGAGATGGACTTTCGTGACGAGCGGGCAAGTGGCGTCGATCACTTTCAACTCGCGCTCCTTAGCTTCGCTGCGCACGCGCGGTGGCACACCGTGCGCGCTGAATACCAGCACCGCACCGACGGGAACTTCTTCAATCGTTTCGACGAAGATCGCGCCGCGTCGCCGCAACTGGTCAACAACATAGCGGTTGTGCACGATTTCATGGTGAACATAGACGGGCCGGCCGTAGGCTTCGAGAGCCAGTTCGACAATGTCCACGGCGCGCACCACTCCGGCGCAAAATCCACGCGGCCGCACGCGCACCAGAGTTTTTGCCCCGTTCGTCATTCCTTGGATATTGGTCAGCGTCAATGTATTCTCCGGATTCTACTGTAATATTACCTGAAGCTCGGCCTCCCTACCAGTTCGTTCGCTATTCCTTTGTGTCCACGTTGCCGCTTGGGTGCATCGTCACGAATGTGATCTACTCTCGGCCGAAAGCCAACAGCGCGTTTCCGGGCATCGCACCGAACCCGGCATAGCCGGAGACCACAACGACCATTCCGCCGGCGATCACCGGCCCGCCCACGTCGAGGGAGCCTCCTTTTGCGGTGACGCCGTTCACGCCGTCGAATGAACGCGCGGTGTCGAAATNNGCGTAAGCGCGCAAATGACCGTCGATGGAACCCGAAAACACAGCGCCGGGTATCGCGCTCACAGCTTGAGATTGAGCTGGACTGCACGGACGGCGATCTCCGCAACCGGGAGGCGGCGTCTTCCAAATTGTTTTTCCGTCGCTCAGACGATACGCGGTGATTCCGCCACCCTTCGACGGATCCGGTCCACGCCCCAGAAAAGCCAGGTCGGACACTGCCACATACGCGTTGACTCCGTCAGTGGCTGGCCCCCATTGAACTCCGCCCAGCAGACCGCCAACTCCCGCGCGCTGGTGCCAGAGC
>PKUY01000226.1:0-1961 GCA_003131705.1 Acidobacteriota bacterium
AAGCAGCGGGATCGATGACCGGGACAATTCCGTCGATGGAATAAACCTGCGCCATTAGACGTGCGACCTTTGCCCCCCGCATGACCATAGGCTACGGTTCCTGCCACCCGATTCCAGCCAAAGAACCCCCGCACGAACCCTTCCTCCCGACGCGCTCCAGAGACCTCTCGCCGGTGGCACCCATCAATGATGACGATTACGGGTTCGTTCGTCTGTGACCATGATCACTGTCGAAAGCAGTGCCTGGTAAGTTCTGATATGGAATGACCCCTCAACTACGAGCAACTGTTTTCNNGCCGGTCATTCCATTGTGACTACTGGGGACTCGTGGCCCATAGCTTTTTCGGGTTCTCCGAGGGGGGACTAGAGTCGGATGTGAGACTGAGCGTGCCCGAGGCACGCAGAGCCTAACTAATCAGCTGAGACTCGCCCTCGAACCCGAGTGTCTCAAGAATCCGACGAACCACCACCAGGATGGATCCCAAGGGATGGAACTTACCGGGCATCACATTCGACCGTGATCATCGTCACAGACGAGCGAATCTATAATCGTCACCCTGCCAACGGAGGTTTTCGTGGTGCAGATTTTGTCGATGCCACTGGCGGGAAGCCGCAGTATTTCTCCAACTTTCCGGTCACGAAACCACTGCTCTGTGGGACGGACGTCCGCGCCGGGCTCACCAAATGTTGTGTCCGGCAGGTTCCCTGCAATTCCTTTGAGGGAGAAGGGTAAGGAGCTTGAGATCGCGGTGCCTCCGTAGGCACCGAATCGCCTTGACAGCTAGCAGATTGTGGAAGACGTACCCCACAATACGAATCACAATCATCTGTTTCATCTTGTAGGTCGGACAAGGGGGAAAGCATGGGAAATGAAGGAGGTACTTTTGTCGCATACCAGGATACTTGGCTGTTGGACGGAGTACGGACGCCGTTTGTCGAATACAACACCGCGTTAGGTCTGGTTTCGCCGATTGATCTAGGAATCAAAGCAGCCCGCTCCCTGTTTGAGCGGACTCAGATCGCACCGAAGGATGTGGATTCGGTGATCGGTGGCAGCGTTTCCCAGACGAGTTTCGATGGTTACTTCCTGGCCCGGCATATCGGTTTGTACTCCGGCGTTCCAGTTGACCGCCCCGCACTGATGGTGCAGCGTGTTTGTGGCACGGGGATCGAAACCATCAGCCAAGCCGCCGACGCGATTGCTCTTCGAAAGATCTCCGTGGCCCTATGCGCCGGAGCGGAGTCGATGAGCCGTAATCCCATCGCAGCGTACACACACCGGGGAGGGTTTCGCATGGGGCAAGTGGAGTTTAAAGACGCCCTTTGGGAGACGCTCCGCGACACGGCCCCCGATATTACGATGGGGGAGACGGCTGAAAAGGTCGCGGTGACTTACAACATCACGCGTGAGGACGCAGATCGCTTCGCCGAGACTAGCTTCGCGCGGGCTCTAGCCGCCCAGAAAAGCCGGTTCCTGGCGGGAGAAATCGTGCCCGTGGTCAGCGAGAAGTTTGAACTGCAGGGTTACAAACCACGAGGAATCCAGCTGCCGAGGGGAGTCGATCAAGTGGCTGATGACACGCACATTCGGCCGTCGTCCTACGAGGCGCTCGCGAAAATCCGGTCGGCGTTCGGCGGTGTTCAAACCGGAGGCAACAGCGCTGGGATCGTTGACGGCGCCGCGGCCGCGCTAGTAAGTTCCGGCGACTACGCCCGCGCGCGCGGATTCCAGCCGCTCGCTCGGGTCGCCTGTGTGGCAGCGATCGGAGTGCCCCCTGAGATCATGAGCATCGGACCGGTCCCTGCGATCCGCAGGTTGCTGCAGGGTGCCGGAATGACGCTCGATCAGATTGATCGGTTTGAAATCAATGAGGCATTTGCCGCTCAGACTATCGCCGTCGAACGTGAACTGAAGCTCGATCGAGCGAAGCTGAATGTGAATGGCGGCGCGATCGCCATCG
>PKUY01000226.1:1978-6686 GCA_003131705.1 Acidobacteriota bacterium
CATCGCATCGACGGGATCCCCCTCGTCGATGTCCGAACCAGTTTCCTTCGGCCCTCACGCTACGGCGATACAGTCGTCATCGAATCCAGCTTTACCGAATGCGGACGCAGTAGCTTTTCTGTGTGCCACAAGCTTTACAACGGAAAGCTGTTGGCCGTCGACGGCGTCGAAAAAAGGGTATGGGTCGTGCCCTCCAAGCACACTCCATCCCGATTCAAAAGCCAAGCCATTCCGCAGGAGATTGTAGAAAGGTGTTGCGGCTTCCGGGGCCGGCAGCAGGCAAGCGGCAAAGCCCGTAATGCGAAATTCCGGAAGGCGGAGTGCAAGCATGACAATGGAAAAGCAGTGGAACAAGCTAACGCCTGAAGAAAAGTTCCAAGAGCGAGCACGACAGTGGAAGTTTCCGGAGGGGCTACAGTTTGCCAGCCTGGACGTCGAGCGCGCCTACCAGAACCGCGTGCAGATGCTTCTCGATGCCGTCCAGCTCCGAAAGCCGGAGCGCATTCCCGTATGCCCCTCGGCAGGCTTCTACCCGTTTGCTTACGCCGGTGTCACGGCCCGAGATGCGATGTACGACTACGAGAAACTGGGCTACGCCCTCAAAAAATACCACAGCGATTTTATGCCGGACGTCAGGGGCAGCTCGCTGCTCTATGGTCCCGGCCAGGCCTTTGAGATACTCGATTACAAGCTGTATCGCTGGCCGGGCCATGGCCTGCCGCCCACGTCGCACTACCAATGCGTGGAAGACGAATACATGCGGGCCGACGAGTACGATCTCCTGACCAATGACCCGACCGACTTTTTCTTGCGCCGCTACCTCCCGCGCATATTTGCGACACTCGGCCCCTGGCAGATGTTGGACACGCTCACGGACATTCAGGAGTTGCCCTACACGGGTCCGTCCTTGGTTCCCTTCGGTTCGCCAGAGATGGAGGAAGCCTGCAAACAACTGCTAGAAGCCGGTCGGGCTGCGCGCGACTGGCTTCAGACGTGTGTCGCCATCGATCGCGCGACGATGGCGAACCTCGGCCTTCCCGGGTTTTCAGGCGGCTTTACGAAAGCACCGTTTGACACGATTGGTGACACGCTGCGTGGCACACGGGCGATCATGCTCGACAAGTTCCGCCAGCCCAAGAAGCTGCAAGCCGCCATGGAAAGGCTCGTGCCCATCGCCATCGATTGCGCCGTGCGCTCGGCGGCCAAGGGCCGAAACCCACTCGTTTTCATCCCTCTCCACAAGGGCGCCGATGGCTTCATGTCAAGTGCAGATTTTCGGACCTTCTATTGGCCGACGTTGAAAGCCGTGATCCTCGGAATGATTCAAGAGGGCCTCGTTCCCTTTCTTTTCGCGGAGGGCAGTTACGACAAGCGGCTCGACATTGTCGCAGACCCTGATATTCCGGCCGGCAAGACGCTATGGACGTTTGATCGCACCGACCTCCGGGAAGTGAAGAAGCGTTTTGCTGGCTGGGCCTGCATCGGCGGCAACGTGCCTGTCTCCATGCTCATGGCTGCCGGGCCCGAAGACGTCAAGACCCACGTCCAGCGCTTGATCGACGATGTGGGGCGGGACGGCGGTTACATCCTCTCGACCAGCGCGCCGATGTACGATGCCAAACCGGAGAATTTGCACGCGCTCATCGAGACTGGCAAAAAATACGGCGTGTGACGAAACCAGGCAATCCTATGCTACACAAAACTCTGTTGGTGTCCCGAATTCGGATGTACTCCTTCTCCATCGATGGGGAACTCACAGCTGTGTCCCGCCAGTTTCTTCTGCCGTTCAGGACGCTCGCTAGCTACTTGCGTAGCCGTCGGCATCTCATGGGGAAGAAGCCCATGAGCCGGCCGCAAGTTGCCGTTCTGAGATATCGCCATCCGCTGCCCAGATTCGACTGGCTCGCATTTGGACGTATAAGGCGCTAATCGGAAAACTGGAATCCACGGTGATTAGCCCCTGTAGACCGATAGGCACTTTTGCTAATTTGTGTTTCGGGAGGGAATCAACATGGACGATACGCTTCTAAAGACGCATCTTCGGGCGCTTTACGCCCATGCTCGCTGGCAGCGAGAGGCAGTTGGGATACTACGTTCGGCAGTAAAAGACCTTACTGAAACAGCTCAGCAAGGAAATCCAGATTGCGAGGCCTGCGCCAACGTTTTATTGGTATTGGATCGGGCTCCATTCGATCAAGAGACAGAGAAGATACTTCAAGTGATCGACGCAACAGTTCAGTCACTAAGGTGAGTCGGTCAATATAGCTCTGCTTTCCAATTTGCCGGTGTTGCAGACCACGCCACTGGCAGCAAATCGAGGCTGGCTGTCCAATCACGGTAACGACGCTGCTTCGGATTTGCGGCGTGTTTCAGGTTCACGCCGACCGCCTGATTCGCGGCCTGGACAAGGGAATCTACGGAAAGTGAAATCGCGGTCGGGCTTCTAGGACTCTGATTTTCGGCTTGAGCGCCCCGGTCAGCCCTGCTTGTTCGAGAAGTACTTCCTGACGGTCTTGTAGTTTCCCGTTGAGAGGTTGCCGAGGACAGCTTCTTCGGCTCCCAGCTCACGGCCTCGGACAGATCGGGCCCGATAATAGCTACCGAGTAGCCGGGCGGCCTTGCGGCCGCCCGGCCCTCTCAGAACTGGGCGTGAAGGGTTCCCTTCACCCAGCTCAAGCCCTTCGAACGCATCTGTAGAGGAGACGCGGTTTCGAAGGGTCAGCAGGCGTTGCAAGGCTCGCACCTTGCCCCACCTGCTTTCCTTCGTTGCCTGCACGATACGCACTTGGAGTCGGCGAACGTTGCGGTTGGTGGCCTGCCAGTCGATGGCGTACCATTCCGCCGCTTCGCGTGAGACTGCACCAACAGCTTGCGGTGTCGTCATCTGCTTTGCCTTGAGCCGATTAGTCAAGTTCTCTCGTGTGAAGTACCATGAAGGGAAGTCAGCCCGCTTGCGCGTCCGGTGATGTTGTCAATGTGGCTGACGCAACCGATATCCGCTCTACGTTTGTGTATTCTGACCCTGCTACCGAGCCTAGCCCCTCTCCACCTTATGCTGGCAGATACACCGTGGCCTCACGGTTTCGGTGCCACCCTTGCGAATGTGGGTCCATTGTCCGAGGGCTTCGAACGGTCTGTTGCCTCGCCGCTCCAACCTCGTAGGCTACGTGCGATGGGACGCACGGTCTGATCGATTTCCTCCTTGTCAGACAATCCTTCCAACAGCTTTCAGGTCGCAATCCGGTCTGCCGACTACACGTCCATTTGCGTGCGGGTCGGCGTTCTTGTACCAGGGTGGCTTGGTGTAGGATGGTCGCTCGTGTTCTGCATCTGATTTTTGAGAGGGCCATCCTTCCCGCCGATGATCGTGCGAGGCTACTTTCGGATCTTCAGCTTCTTTGACGTTGCCGAAGCGATTAAACTAGAAAGCTTGCGTGCCATTCTCGGTCCGGAGGCGGCTCCGCGCACGCCGGGCTTCACTCACCGCACTCCAGAATACGCTCAGGCCCAGAATGCCCCGATTGTGGAATCGGTGGACCCGCTTTCGCTTCCGACCGGCGAGAAACTGGACGCTCGAATTAAGTATTACTGGTTTGGCGTTGCAGGCGTTGAGCTTACCACGGGATTCGAATGTGACTTTGACTCTCTGTGTCCTCAATCTTATCGCTGGATGAACGCGCCCGAGGTCGAGAAAGCCGCGGAAGAATTACTGCGGGGCCGCTTGGAACGTTTTCGCCCTGCCCTCATCAGACCGTCGCCAAAGTGGCTGGATGAAGATTATCTCGTCATCGACATTGAGTCGGCGCAGCACACGGGCGGCCGTTCCGCGACCGCCGTCGAAATGCTCCAATCTTATGCCGATCAGATCACGCAACTCGTCCGCGGCGAACTCATTTCGCTGTCGGCTGCCGAGCGTGATGAGATCGTGCGCTCCGCGTTGTCTTACTATCCCAGCGACCTAGTTGTGGTGGGCTGGGCGGCGGCGCTTGTATATGACAAACCCGACGCTACGCTCGCCGTGATCGATCTCCTCGAATACGCGAATACCCAGTTGCTGGAGTTTCGCTACTACGACGAGCTACTCACGAACTTGCTCTCAAATGTCTATAGCTCTCTCGAGGGGCACGAAAGTTTTCTGTCCCGCTGGCGATTACCCCGGCGCGCCGGCCGTTTGAATCGAATCCGTTTGGACATCATGGATTTGGCGGAGAGAACGGAATATGCGGTGAAATTCATCAGTGACACTTACTACGCCCGCGTGTACCGCGTCAGTTCAGCAAAGATCGGGGCCAACGATTACAAAACTCTCGTCGGCGAAAAATTGAAAACGGCGGGGGAGCTTTACGAATTCATGGTCGCTCAATTCAACGAGCGCCGCATGTTCACGCTGGAGGTGGTTGTGGCGGTGCTTGTGCTGCTCGACGTGATTCTTTTGCTGCGCGGCAAATGAGATGACGAATCCAAGATCGATTAAGCGGTCACCCGACGGAGTTGCAGCTGTTTTCATGAAGAATCCGTGCGTCCTCGGATTCTAGGCACCAGCCGCCCGTCCCTTCGACCTTCTCTTCCGTGGCTCTCCGTCAAAGGTTTGAACATCTCTGATGGGGTATCAGTGCTGTCCCATTAAAACTCGAATAGATTCAATTGTATACAGGACTCGGTGTCCGAGAACTCGTCGTTGAAGTTGGAAAACCCTTCTAAAATGGGG
>PKUY01000034.1 GCA_003131705.1 Acidobacteriota bacterium
ATCAGAAAGAGTATCCAGAATCTTTCTGTCGTCGCCAGACACGCAGGCGTCATAAACGTAGTCCACCAAGTTGCTGCCAAATTGAGCCAGCGCCCGATAACGTTCAAGCTCCTGGGCGCACAATACGGAGATATCACAGTATTTTCTCGTTCTTCCCTCGTTAACGAACGTCGCCCGGGACTTCTCGATAGCCTCGCGCATCGAATTTGGAATATCAACGCCCAATACGCTAAAGAAATCGTCTATTATATTGCCATTTACAAACTCTTCACGAACATAAGGCCGGACTGACAAACGAACATCAGGTCGCAAGTCAAGTGCGTCTAAGAAGTTCTCCACCGTGGCGTGATACTCCCATTGTAGTCTTGGGATCGCTTTATATACAGGGATTATGCCATTGATCGACGGGTGACTGCCTATCCAAAAATTGTAAGGAAGAGACATTTCCCCCGCCCAAGAGGCGATCAATTCGACGGGAGGCCGCACATACATGATTGCGGTTTTCTCAAAATCGTCAAATGCGCTATGTGTCAAAACATCAGACCGAGCGAGCAGCCCTTCTTCTGATATTAAAATGTTTTTACACGGCGACAGCTCTATCGCCCTGATAACAACGTTTTTGTCGAAGCCCTTTTCAAGGATGAAGTCCGCATTCGCGTAGCGTGGGAGGTCCAGCCGCAGCGGCGATAAGATAAGATAATCGACATCCATTTCCTGCAACAACAGTTTGTTGTCAAAAAGAAATTTTTGGATATAAGTCGAACCTGTCTTGACTGTTCCGACATGAAAGAACACTTTCTTTTTTATCGAGTCCATTCGATTGCCTCGTGGCATCTAGGGTTGCAGCGATGGATTCGCTGGTGGTGATCAGCCCTGTCTGGACTGATCTGGTTTCAATGTTAGTTCATTGACGGTCTCTGAGCAAACGCAAATGGCGGCGCTGGCCGGGGCCGCAAAGCCGCCCGCGCTGCGAAGCCTGAATGAGGACTTCGGGCGCTGGCGGCTTGTAGCCGAGGGACCCGTGCGGTCTTACGGTGTTTAGCCTGAATGATCCCGGTTAGAAGACGGCTCGGTCGTGGTCGAGTAGCTCGGCCATTCGGCTTCGCCCTCACAGATCCGGGGAGGCGGCTTTCCCGCACCCGGCTCTTCCCGGAAGTCACCCGCATGGGGCCGCTCGTGGAGTCCAGGGGTGCGTAATTCGAGGTGCAGGCAATTTCTGATCACGCGACAGTGCTGGCGGTCCTCGCCGTGGCATTGATGCGGCTGACCGTGGCCCTGTGGACCCGGAACAACCTCGCGACTTCGGCGGCGGAGCGGCCCGCAGCCAGCATGCTGAGGATTTCGGTTCGCTGAGTTGATGAGAATTTCGGTTTGCGGCCGCCATGTCGTCCCTGCGCATTCGCCTCCCGCAGGCCCGCCTGTGTCCGCTCCCGGACCATCGCGCGTTCGTATTCGGCGAAAGATCCAAGCATCTGCATCATCATTCGGCCCCCGGGCGTTGTCGTATCGATGGCTTCGGTCAAGGATCGGAAGCCGGCGCCGGCTGCCTCGATGCGTTCCAGGATGAGCAGCAGATCCTTCAGCGATCGGGACAGCCGATCCAGTTTCCAGACCACCAGCACATCGCCGGTGTGCAGCCTTTCGATCAGGCGGTTCAGCTCTGGGCGGTCCCAACGGCCACCCGACGCCTTTTCCTCATAGACCCGATGGCACCCGGCGGCCTCGAGCGCACTGATCTGAGGGGCGAGATCCTGCCCGTCGGTCTTTGACACACGAGCGTAGCCGACCAGCGGGGATTTTGTCGCGACAATCCTGTTGCTTTTCACTGCTATTTGGCAACCGGTTTGCGCGCGCCACAACCCATTGTTTTCGCGGAGGGCGTTTCGGTGTCGCATAAACGAATTAAGAGTTTCTGCATCGCGAAGCCGATGCAGAAACTTGGTTGGACTGAACCCGCACGGCACTGAGTGGGTGGCCGAGACTCATGGATTTTTCAGGCGAGAGTGCCAACGCCAGGGGGTGGAACACCGGCATGGGTGGGTTCCTGACGGCTTCTGACGTTTGTCATCTCGGCGCTTAAACAGATCCATTCGCCAGGAATGGCGGGTGTTTTTGGCCAACAAGCGGTCGCCTGATGAGTGCCGGGCAGCCGGTATCCGTGGCATGTCGGACGTATGCGGTGGCGACGACCGTTTCGCTTTAAGGAGCCAGTCCTCGCGCTCATGGTCCTCTGGCCTGCTTCGGAGAAAGCCGGCGGACACGCACGAGATGGCCTTCGTGACAGCGCGGGCAGAACCTGGGTGCATCCGGGTCGGCATGGTCGGCGGGCGGATCGGCGGCGTCCGCAACCAACCCGGCCTGGTGCGGTGCTACCGGGCGTTCGAGCAACAGAAGCAGGCGTGCCCGCGCGGCATGCTCGCGCCTGGAGGGATGCCATAAGCCGAAGTAGCGGACTTTGTGCAGTCCCTTCGGCAAGACGTGTTGTAGGAAGCGGCGCATGAACTCATGGCCGGAGATGCGGGTGGTCAGCCATCGATTCGATTTGCGCTGCTTGTGGCGGATGGTGACGGTCTGATCGTCGAGGCCAACGATCCGGCTGTTGGTGATGGCGACACGGAAGACGTAGCGCGCGAGGTAGTCGAGCACGGCCTGCTCGCCTTCTCCCCAGGCCGTGCAATGGACGACCCAGGGTTTGGACCACGCGGTTTTGGGCAGAACCAGATCGGGACGACGCTTCTCGAACGCGGCTCTGAGCTTGCCGCGCAGGAGTTTGGCCAAAGCTTTGACCGGGACGAGGAAGGCTTTCCGTGCCGGATGCCAGTGGTCACCGTCCTCGGAGACGCCGCCACCTGTGACCAAACAATGGACATGAGGGTGGTAGAGAAGTTGTTGCGTCCATGTGTGCAGGACGGCGAGCACGCCGACCATGCCACCGACATGGCGTGGATCGCGGGCAAGTTCGATGATGGCCTCGGCGGCGGCCTTCATCAGCATGGCGTAACCGTCACGCTGGTTGGCGCGCAGGACCTCCCGGAGTTCCTCGGGCACGGTCATGGTGACGTGGAAGTAGCGGGTCGGCAGCATCTCGGCCTTGCGCGCATCGAGCCAGCGTTCGGTTTGGTCAGTGTGGCATTTTGGACAACTCCGGTTTTTGCAGGAATGGTAGGCGAAGACCTCAGCGGCGCACTGGTCGCAGTGCCAGAGATGTCCGCCGAGAGCCTCGGTGCGGCATTGCTGGATGTCGGTGATGGCGCGCTGATGGGATGGCAACATCAATGCGCCATGGGCCGACAGGTAATCGCCCGCGAAGCGGCGGAAGACGTCCGCGATCTCGATCACGACGGAGCGACGGCGTCAGAGGCCGGTCATCAGTTTGTCGAGGACGCCTCTGAGCGAGATGCGGGTTGGTTCGGTCAGGTGGGTGTAGATGGCGGTCGTGGCGATGTTGACGTGACCGAGCAAGATTTGCACGACCCTGGTATCGACGCCGCTTTCGAGGAGCCGCGTCGCGTAGCTATGGCGCAGTGAGTGCGGTGTGACCCGCCGTGTGATCCCCGCCGCGTGGGCAGCGGCCCTGAAGGTGCGGCCCAGTACCTGCTGGTTGACTGAGTTGGTGCCATGACCGTTGGGAAACAGCCAACGCGGATGACGGTGGATGCGCCAAAGGCCGCGCAGATCGTGCAGGACCGGCTGTGGCAACGGCACCCGCCGCTCCTTGTCGCCTTTGCCGATGATACGAAGCAATAGATTGGCGCTGTCGATCGCACTGACTTCCAGGGTCGCGGCCTCACTGATGCGCAGGCCGCTGGCATACATGAGGGCGAAGCAGGCTTTGTGGATGGGGTTCCTTATGTGGCCCAGGAGTGCCCGGACCTGATCATCGGACAGGACCTCAGGAAGACGCTGTTGCCTCGGCGGACGGATCCTTTTTTTTTGAAAACAGCGGCCAGTCCCGATCGAGTGTTCGACGGTAAAGAAACTGGATGGCGCCGTGGTAAGACTTGAAGGTACCAAGCGCCGCGCCGCGATCTCGCAGAGCAAGCAGATAAGCGCGCACCTCTCCCTCGCTCAGTTGATCCGGCGAGCGCCGGTAATGGGCGGCCAAACGGCGAACCGCGTCGAGGTAGACCGACTGGGTTCCACGGGCCAACCCCGCCAACGTCATGTCTTCAGTCATTTGCAAGCGCAACGGTGTCATTGAGGTATCCCTTCGTTCGAGGATCAGGCTGGCATGTCCGCACCAGCCTCTCGAAAATACCCTCAACAGCTCCAACCCGCGAGCCTGTCTCCAACTACGGCGTAGCCGTTCAGTCCAACGATCGTTTGCGCACGCCCGCTCATGCCGCCCTCCGTTGCTCGAAGTCGATCCGGCGGTTGAGGTCCGCGATCAAACGGCCGTAAGGATTGATGTGCGCGTGGATCATGGGCGTCAGGCCGCGATGGTCTTCCGCCGTCAGCCGCNNCCGGTTCCACCAGAACCCGTTGCAACATCAAGGTATTCACGAAGACAAGGCAATTCTGCAAAAGATGCAGAGTAAGCACCGAGATTTCCTGATCCTCGAGCCGGTTCCTCGCGATTTCGCCGCCCTTGCCGAAAAAGATGAAGCTATGTGCGCCGTTCCAGTTCTCGACCACGTTCAGGCCCGCGTTGATCTCACGGCGCAATTCCTCACTACCGATATACCGGCACAGGAAAATCGTTTTGATCACTTTACCAAGTTCGGAAAGCGCGGTGTAGGTCGGGTGCTGCACGGCGCTTCCCGCGAATCGGCGCAGGATTGTTTCCGGATCGGCGGTTCTGTGACGCAGGGCCGCCGCGTATTTGATCATTTCGTCATACTGTCGCTCGATCAGTTCCCAGTCGATCGTCCGTGTCAGTATCGGCGTNNGTCAGGTTGCCGAGTTCGTCTCGCAGACCGGCCTCTGGGAGATAGAGCTTTTGACGTGCGATCGCCTTCAACCTTGGCGCCAGATCGAACCCGAGCAGGTGGCAAAAAGCAAAGGCCACCTCACTTTGTCCGTGGCTGTCGACATATTGCCGCTCGATCGTCATGTCCGTGCAATGACGCAGCACGCCTTCGATCATCGCGGCGACTTCCGATGACGAGCAGCGCTTGAGCTGCGAATATATGCAGGTCGCCTGGCGTTCCATGTGCCAGTAGATCATCACGCCACGCCCGTTGTAGCGGACGTGCCATTCGGTCATCAGGTTTTGGTCCCAGGCACTGACCTTCTTCGAGTCCGACGCGCATGCGGTGCCCGCCTCGCCCCAGATACGCGGGTCTCGTACCGCGAGGATCGCGTTCGTCACCAGGGAGGNNCGGACATGGAGGAGTTCAGCGTGGCTGGTGTCTTCCGTTCCGGCACTGATCCGCTTCAAACCGGCATTGGTGCCTAACCCATACAAACATAAGACCAGCCGCCGCATGAGCGTGTCAGGATCGAGAATGACGCGGTCGCCGGACGTGACGAACGCGTCAAGGAAACCCGTTCGCATCGCGGTTTCCGTGAGAACGTCGATGAGATCCGTCATGGGCCATCGGCGCTCGATTTCAGCTTTGACCGCATCAAGCGTCGGCGGTGACGGCAATGGATCCAAAGGCGTGATCGAAATCCGGTTCTTCCCGCGCGACAAAACGCGGACCTTGGGATTGGACGCTATCGCCCCATTCAAACGGCGAAGTTCCGACGTCAATTTCGCCCTGAGGTCGCTCACGAAGGCGCGTGCATCCTGGCCACGGCCAAGTTCACGATAATACTCGTCGCGGCGCGTTTCGAAATCCCGAGGCAGGTCCTCGTCCGGATTACGGTAACGACCGCGCCGGCAACCCAGATTTCCTTGCAGCGAAGGCGATCACGCAGCGCCGCCAGAGCGAAGATTTCGTAGTTGATGCAGTTGACCCTCCCTCTGGCCGCCGGACGTGGTTTTCTCCAAGACAAGATCGCGCCACTTCGCG
>PKUY01000189.1 GCA_003131705.1 Acidobacteriota bacterium
CGGTCAAGGAAGCGGTGTTCCCGTTCAACAAATTCCGCGGAGTGGACACGATTCTCGGTCCCGAGATGCGCTCGACTGGCGAAGTGATGGGCATCTCCTCCACGTTCGGTGTGGCTTTCGCCAAGGCGCAGCTCGCCGCCGGCCAGCGCCTGCCGCTCGAAGGAGTTGTTTTCATCAGCGTGAACGATCACGACAAACGCAACGTTGCCCCCATCGCGAAAGACTTGGCAGCCGCAGGTTTGAAAATTATGGCGACGCGCGGCACCGCCGCGGCTTTGACCCGTGCGGGGATCGAGATCGAAGGTGTCTTCAAAGTTAACGAAGGCCGTCCCAACGTTGTGGACCTGATCAAAACGGGTAAGGTTCAGCTGGTCATCAATACTCCGCTGGGCCGCGAATCGTTCTACGACGAAAAATCCATTCGCCGCGCCGCAGTGCGCTACAACGTTCCCTGCATCACCACGCTGTCGGCAGCGAGTGCCGCCGCTCGCGGCATTCGCGCGATGGCCGGCCATGCCGTTGACGTCGCCGCGTTGCAGGATTTGCATCGTCCCAAATCCGCAGCTTCTGCCCACGGCGACCGCTCCTGACACTCGCCTTTGTATCGTGTCGTCGCTGTTGCCGGTCTCCAGAGGCGCGTGTATCATGACTCCCTGCATGGAGTCTCACTGTATCTCTTTCCGCGAAATCCCTCACACGACGAAGCTTCTTCAGTCGTTTCTTGAAGATTTCAGCCGCGTTTCCGCGTATTACGCGCATCCGCCCACGCCCGCTGGCATTGACGCAGCCGCGCGCGAAGTTCGCCTCGAACCCGCCGTGCGCAGTGCGGTCGTCGAGGTTCTGCGCGAACAGAACCGCCGCTTTGGTCCCGGGAACGCGATAGATTCCGCGACTACTCGCAACCTCGACAGGCTCGCGGCGGGCGCTGTCTCCATCGTCACCGGCCAGCAGGTGGGCCTTTTTTCCGGGCCTGCTTACACGTTCTATAAGGCTCTCTCCGCTGTCCGGTGCGCACAGGAAACCACCGGCCGCGGCATCGATGCGGTGCCGATTTTCTGGCTCGCGACGGAAGATCACGATCTCGCCGAGGTCAATCACGTTTTCTGGAACACGCGCAACGCTATGACGAAGTACGAGCTGCCCGCAAAAGAAGAAGACGCCGGCCGCCATGTCGGCGAAGTTCTGCTCGGCGATTCAGTCGAATCAATTGTGGCGGTAGCTGCGGAGACGCTCGAAGGCCCCTTCGCCCAGGAAACTGCCCGTGCACTTCGCGAAGCCTACACGCCGGGCGAAACCTACGGTTCGGCATTTGGAAAATTGCTGGCGCGCCTGCTGGCCGGGCAGGGAATCATTTTCATCGACCCGCTCGACGCTCGCCTGCATCGTCTGGCAGCTCCGGTATATCGAAAGGCGCTCGACGAGGCCGACTCGCTCCGCGAAGGTTTGCTTGCCCGATCAAAGGAACTCGAGCACGAGGGATTTCACGTGCAGGTGAAAGTTACCCGCGAAACGACGCTGCTTTTTTACAAAGTGAACGGTCGCCGTGAGCCTCTCCGCAGCCGCAACGGGCATTTCGCCGCGGGCGACAAGGAGTTTTCGCGCGAGCAGCTTAGCTACGCGCTCAAAGACACACCCGAATCCTTCACTCCCAGCGCACTTCTGCGGCCAGTGGTGCAGGACACTCTGCTGCCGACCGCCGCCTACATCGGCGGGCCGGCCGAGGTCGCCTACATGGCCCAGACGCAGATCAACTATCAGAGAATTCTGGGACGCATGCCGGCAATTTTTCCGCGCGCAAGCTTCACAATCGTGGACCCTCCCATTGCGCGTTTTCTGGCGCAATATGAGCTGGATATACGCGACATGTTCGCCGGAGTGCAGCATCTGCGCGCGAGAATGCTGCAGAAGTCGCTTACGGCCGGTCTCGCCAGCCGATTCGAAGCCGGCGAAGCGGCGCTCCGCAGCATGCTCGCGGAATACGAAGAGCCTCTCAGACGCCTCGATCCCACGCTCGTCGAAGCGCTCCACGCCTCCGGGCGCAAAATGCTCCATCAATTCGAGCAGTTGAAAGCGAAGGCAGGCCGCGCGGAGAATTTTCGTTCGGGCGTGCTGGAACGCCATGAACGCATCCTGGTCGATTCGCTTTATCCCAACGGCGGTTTGCAGGAGCGGACCTTGTGCGCTCTGCCCTTGCTCGCTTCGAATGGCTCCGGCTTCCTCGATGATCTCCTGCGCCGAAGTTCGTTCGCCGATTCGGCCGACGGCCCGGCGTGCGCTCACCAGCATCACGTTGTTTTTCTGTAGGGTTTTCTTTAGGCTTTCTCTGTGTCCTCTGCGCCTCCGTGGGCTTCCGGTTGTTGCTTTGCCCGCGGCTTGTTAACTCCCAGCGATGTTTGCCAGATTCTTAACTCCGAGCCATTCCCCATGATAAACTTTCCAGTCTTCATTCTCGGTTCTGGCAAATAGGAGCGCACACGATGAAAGTTACGCCGGGGAAGCAGAAGGGGCTTCAGGCTGTATCGAACTCGCGGGGCGTAATCGCGGCCGCGGCGATGGATCAGCGCGGCTCGCTGAAGAGCGCCATCGCGAAGGAAAAGGGCATCGATAAAAGCGCGGTCACCGCGCAGATGCTTGAGGAGTTTAAGACCGCGGTGACCCGCGTGCTCACTCCACACGCGAGCGCGATTCTCCTCGACCCTGAATTTGGACTCCCCGCCGCGCTGGCTCGATCTAAGAATGCCGGTCTGCTGCTCGCTTACGAAAACAGCGGCTACGACAATACGCGCCCCGGCCGCCTTCCCGATCTGCTCGACATCTGGTCCGTCCGCCGCCTCGTCGCTGCGGGCGCCGATTGCATCAAGATCCTGCTCTACTACACGCCCTTCGATCCGCCCGACGTCAACGAGATCAAGCATGCTTGGGTCGAACGCATCGGCGGGGAATGCACGGCCTCGGATGTTCCGTTTTTCTTGGAATTGGTCGGATACGAAGAGGGTGCCGACGAAAAGGGCATCGCGTTCGCGCGAAAAAAGCCCGACGTCGTCGCGCGCGGAATGGCTGAATTTTCGAAGCCTCAGTACGCCGTGGATGTCTTAAAGGTCGAAGTTCCCGTAAACATGGCCTACGTCGCGGGCAGCAAAGCCTGCAAAGGTGACGCCGCCTACACACACGAACAAGCGAAGGAACATTTCCTCCGCGCCGCCACCGCCGCGAAGAGGCCGTTCATTTATCTGTCAGCCGGAGTCAGCAACGAAGTCTTCATCGAGACGCTCGACCTCGCCGCTGAATCCGGAGTGAAATTCTCAGGCGTGCTCTGCGGACGCGCCACATGGAAGGACGCCATTCCCGTCTACGCGAAGCAGGGAGCGAAAGCGCTCGAAGACTGGCTCTCCGATCAAGGTGTGAAGAACATCGAGAATGTAAACGACCGGCTCAAGGGCGCGAGTTCCTGGTACAGCTTTTACGGGGCATCTTCGCCCGCAGCTTTGTCTTAGGTGCTGCGAGTGGCCTGAGCTGATGCCGATATTTCTGGGAGTTTTGCCAGCGGCAATCGGTGCGGTCTAATTGCCTTGGGGATTCACTGTAATCTGTTACGGTTGTGCCGTCCCGCACTGGGCGTCCACCTGTGTTTCCATGTCGGGGTCGAGCAGCGCGCCGTTGCGTGATTTCGACGAGCACACCTGATTCGCACTCAGCCCCAGAGCGCCTCGCAGGTCCGCGCCCTCCAAACTCGTTCCGCTCAGATTCGCGCCGTTCAGAACCGTGCCCGAAAGTTGTGCGCCCCCGAGATTGGCCCCGTGCAAATCCGCATCAATCAAGATCGCGTTGCCAAGCTGAGCGCCACCCAAATCCGCGCCGGGCAGCTTCGCCGACCACAGATATGCCCCGCGAAAGTCCGCATGATCGAGATGAGCATTCCCGAGAGAGGCGTCTCGCAGGTCAGCCTTCTGGAGATTGGCGCGCGTCATCGTGGCGCCATCAAGCCGGCTCGTGTAGAGGCTTGCGCCGTCGAGCCGCGCGTCCGCGAGAATTGTATTTGCGAGTGAACAGTAGGAGAGATTTGCGTCGTGCAAATCGGCGCGCCGTAAATCGGCGCCGTCGAGGTTCGAACGGTCGAGATTTGCATGATACATGTGCGCCTGGTCCATAACCGCGAGCCGCAGATTGCTTTGGCCCAGGTCGGCGCCGCGCAGGTCGGCTTCGGACATAAACGCGCCCTCAAAATCCGCGCGCCACAGGTGCGCGTTCACCAGAAAGATTCCGTAAGCCTGTGCATAGCGAAAGTTGACGTTGTTCAGCCGCGCCCCATCCACGGACGCGATCTGGTCATCTTCCACCGGTTGACGCGGACGGACGGAAATTGCGCCATCCGTCACATCGGCGTACGGATCGAACCCCAGCCCCCACAATGCGCTCGGCACCCACCTTCGAATATTCACGCGCCCATATTGGGGCGAGCGGCTCCACTCGTGAGGAACGCCCGTAATCGTGCCTGCGGAAAGCAGCACCAGCGCCAGACCAAGAACTGCTGCTGCCTTCACAGGACTGATCGCTTTCACTTTCGCGACCAATCCTTGCGCCCATTTTTTCTCGATCACCCATCTTTCCTGCGGCCGCCCGACTTTCGTCGTCGCGTAGATGGCCACGCCCGTCGCCATCACCACCAGGAGCGCCTGCAGAATGGTGCCGTGAATTTCCTGCCGCGTCAGATAGCGCGCCCAGTACAGCAACAGCGTCATCGGAACAATCCAGTACGCCAGACCGAGCGAAATGCCCCGCTCGACGAGCCGAGTCGAAGACGGATCGGGGTTCATCCACCGGAAATGTGTCCGGAGCAGCCCCACAATGATGCCCGGCTCATCGTCGCCCAGCGTGTGCCCATCTGGAAAGATCGCCGGCAATTCCTGCACGGAGTCCCACAATTTCTGCAGATGGAAATGGAACACGATATACAGGATGAAAATCGTGACAGGCATGATCAGGTAAGATTCCGCCGTGGGCAGCGCGGCCGCCGCCGTGCGCGAATGCAGGAAGGGAATCACGCTCGAGTCCGTGAGAAGTTGTATATCTCCGGTCCTCCAAATCACCAGCCAAGAAACAACGCTTGCCGCCGTCATCGCCCCGAAATACCGGAACGCATTTTGCGAGGCGCGCACGAAGGCCGTCTGCGCTTCGAATTCCATTAGCTGCGGCGCCAGCAACGCATCGCGCAGGTTGGCTCCCGCGAGTTGCCGCGGAACAAGCCCCATGGCGGTCTCAAGCGACGCGCCTTCGAGATTCGCGCCCTCCAGATTCGCACCCACCAAGCACGCATCCTCCATGTCCGCACGCACCATGCATGCGTCGCGCAAGTCCGCGAGGAGCAGATCGGCCGACCTCAAATTCGCATCGTGAAGATCGGCGAAGCGCAGATTCACGCCGATCATTTCCGTGGCCTCGAGTTCGGCAGCCGCGAGATCGGCTTTCTTGCCGGTCGCGCCGTGCGACTCCACCCACTCTTTGTGGCTCGCTAGCTTGTCGACGAACGCCCAATCCTTGTATGACGTGCGAGGCGCCTGCGTGTTGGCGGCTGCGACCAGAGTTTCCGCGAGCGCCGGCCAATTTTCAGCCGGAGCGTCGTCGCTGTTCTCCTGCGCGTCTTCCGGATCTTCTTCACGGGTTTCCGCCTGCTCTTCGTCAACTTCCGCATCAGACGCCTCGAAACGGACGTCCTCTTTTTCTGCCGGTTTTTCTTCCAGCTCGCCGCTCGCCGAGTCTCGCATCGGCTCTTCGACGCTAGCGGTCCAGAAATCCTCGGTGACCGATGAACTCTCCGCCTGGCCTTCGTTCCTCAACTCAGAATGATCTTTATCAGCGTTTCCTTCGGAGGAAACTGATTCGACTGCATCGACGGCCGCCTCCGCCGTTGTTACGCCGGCCTGTGTTGGACGATCGGCTCCCTCGGTCGGCCCATCCTGCTCGCTAGGCGCACCGAAGACCGCTTCTTCCTCAGCGCTCAGCGAGTGTTCGACTGGAATGGATTCCGGCGGAAATAGTTCCTCGAGGACAAGCGCTGCTGAAGGTAGCGCGTCAGCCGGTATCGAAGTCTCGTCCGTAGCAGCAACGCCCTTAACAACCGTGAAATCTTCCTCGCGAACTTCGATTGGCGTGGCGACAACCACTGCATCCATCTGCGCTGTCTCGGACGGAATCGATTCGTTCGGGATCGGGGCCTCAATAGGAGCCGCATCGGGTGGCTTCGGGCTAAAAAGTCGAAAGAATATGTTTCGCCGCTTCGGTGCGGTTTTGGCGGGATTTTCCGCCTCGGCGTGCTCGTTAGGCGTTTCCTCGGGAAAAAGCTCCGCCAAGGCATTCGCCGCCGAAGGTAATTCCTTTGCAGGAATTAAGCCTTGTTCTGAGTCGGGGCGGATCAGCGGCGCGGGCTGCTCATCTGGCGCGGGGCGTTCCTCGACCTCGTCAGCCGGAAATAGACGCTGGAAAAGCGATGCCACTTGATTGCCCTTCCCCTTTACAAATCTGACGAACTTCTGCGGTTGTGCTCTGAGGGTTGCCAAGTGCAGCGGAACGAATCCCCGCCGTTTCGTCACCCCTGCTAGCTACAGTTTACCGTCCACTAGCATATCGCGGAGGGTTCTCGCGATACCCCTGTCCAGGAGTGCAATAGCTGTACAGCTGGCCGCAGGATTTTGCGAAGGGGCACCGGTTGCAATACGCCCAAACTCCGGGCGCGAAGACGGCCTTCGCGGTCAGAAAGTTTTCACACAAGTGTCACCGTTGCTCTGGGTTAGAATTTGTCCTAAACTTTCGCACCCAGCTTCCATGTCATCCTCCGCGCCCGAGAGCGGGCCACAACACGGATCGCTTTGGAAACTCGGTGGCCTCACTCCCTGGCGGCTCGGCAAGAATGTTGTTCGGAACAGTGATCGAGACGATCTCCTCGGCAGCGCTTCGGGACTCGCGTTCAACTCCTTGCTCGCTCTTTTCCCATTGCTTCTGTTTTTGCTCACGTTGTTCGGCCTATTCGCCTCGCACAGTTCCCAGCTGGAGAGCAGCCTGCTCTCTTTTTGTGCCGATCTTCTTCCACCGGAGGCATCCGAGCTCTTGAGCAAAATAACCGGCGAGCTCGTAACCAACAGCGGTGGCGGAAAGCTTGCTTTTGGAATCATCGTCGGCTTATGGTTCGCAGGCGGCGGCATGACTTCGATGATTTCCACTCTGAACGTCGCCTACGGAGTCCGCGAAACTCGCCCTTGGTATCTCGTGCGCGCCATCGGCCTTGGCCTCACGCTCGCGATTTCGTTTCTTCTTCTCTCGGCTCTGTTCATGGTTCTTCTGGGTGGTCACTTCATGGACTGGGCGGGAAGGGAAGTCCACTTGAGCCGGATCCTGGTGACTGCCTGCAAGGATTTGCAGTGGCCGGGAGCCATACTTTTCGTGATTGCTTCGTTTTCGTTGATTTATAACTTTGGTCCGAATTTCGCGCATCGCGTCCGCCACTGGATAACTCCCGGTTCGGTGTTCGGCGCTGTTTTATGGTTCGCCGCATCGAGCGGCTTTCGCATCTATCTCCACTTCCTGAATACCTACAGCGCAACCTACGGCTCGCTCGGCGCGCTGATGATTCTCTTGATTTGGCTCTACGTGACCGGCCTCGCTGTACTCATCGGCGGTGAAATAAACGCCGAGATCGAGCGCGCCGCTACGGCGCAGTTTGCTCCGCCCTGACTCTCGTTCTCTCCTGCGTAAATTCGAATCTCAGGATCCATTCGCTCGCAACATTCTGGCCTCCCGCTTTCGCCGGAGTGAACTTCCATCCTCGCGCGGCGTTCGTGGCTAGATCTGCAAAGTACTGGCTTGGTCCAGGAACGTCGGCAGCAGCTCCCACCACTGCGCCTGCTGGATCCACCTGAACTCGTACGCTGTTCCTGAGAGTCCCGCGAATTGTGTCTCTCGCTTTTTGAGGCACATCCGGCAAAACTTGATGTGCCACTTCGCCTTGAACAACACCGGCTGTGGATGTCACCGCAGCGGTGTTACTAGTGGTTGCGGCAGGCGTTGGAGCGACGTCAATGGAAACTGCTTGATCGGGGATAGCTTTCTCGGCTGGCTGTTCTACTGGGATCGTCAATGGCCGGGGCGCTGAATTTTCCTCGCTCGTTGTTTGCTTCAGCGCAACAGCCGGAGTCGGAGCAGGTTTCGGGCGGTGATAAACCAATCTTACCCCCGCCACGATCAGCGCCAGCACGATCAGAACTAGTGCGGTCAACACCTCAGAGGTATAGCGCGACTTTGACGACGGGTTTTCGGATTCCACAATCGTCTGCACCTGTGGTACTGCCGCGTCCGGCAGCAACCGCGCTGCGATTTCGGTGATTTTCGATCTGGCCTGAGGATCGCGCTGCAAGCAGTACCGCACTACGTCCGGGAACGGCGCCGGCAATGTTGCCGGCAGTTCTGGCTGCGCCTGTCCCTGGAACTCCCACNNTCTGTGTGAGGACTTCGACCAGCGTGACGCCGAGCGACCAAACGTCTCCCGCCGCGGAATGCCCTCTGGTCGCCGTTTCGGGCGCGTCGTATATGTCGAGCTTGCTCCGTTCGGGTCTCGTTTGGCCTATCGCGCAAATTCGGTCGCTCGAAATTCGCAACTGATCGTCGACGGCCATGATGTTGGCGGGTCTCAGATGCCCGTGGACCAATCCCTTGCTGTGAAGATATGCGAGCGCGTCCAGAACAGGCCGCAGCATGTCCACTGCTTCCGATGGTGTAAGCGGCCGCCGCGGAACAATCTGCGACAAGTTCTCTTCGGCGAATTCCGTCACCACGTAGAGCAGCCTCTGGCTGCCCATCTGGCAGCGTCCCATCTGAAGAATGCGGATCAAGTGAGGGTGCGTGAGAGTTGCGGCCCGCCCCCAACGCGAGAGCTGGGCCTCGGCGTTCTCCGGATCGGCGGAAATGAGCTTGATTGCAGCCTTTTGAACTTCCGGCGCTCCGTACTCGGCAAGAAACACACCGCTACTTTCTGATCCACCCAGGTATTTGCGCAGGTGGAATTTTCCGTCGACGACCTGGCCTGCCCACTGCCCCCAGGTTTCAGTCATTTTGCCTCCCCGCCTGCCACTCGCATACCTATCTGCGGCAGTAATGGCCAGCCATGCCCGGCGATGCTACGTTCTGCTGGGAAGAAGTCCGGCAACATCATGGTTCTAATCAGCTCGAAAAGTAAAATCGCGCTTGCCCAAAAGCACAAGCCGGTTTGGCACCCGCGCAAGAGCACTCTTCCTAAGGGTTCGCGCGTTCGCGAATCATCCGGCTCATAGCAGTACTGGTAGGCTTGAGCCGCAACCCTTTTTGCGCAAAGTATGTAAATGCTGCGTCTTGGAGCGTCATCGTGGAGTGGTCTAGACCATCTAACTACCGAGCATCACTGTGTTTGTTTTCAGGTTTCCGATGGCCGAACACGTGCCAGACAGAAGCCGGGCTCTGGTGATCCATTTCGAGGGGTGGAATGAATACGGCCTTTGCGGTCTCGCGTGATAACCGTTTTAGCGGCAACTCGGATCCTAGATCGCTCTTTTTGACACCGCAGTCGCGCAAGACATTGGACGATCTGGCGAATGCGGTCGAGGCTCGCAAAGGCCTGCTCCTGGTTACCGGTGAGACCGGCGCGGGCAAAACTACGCTGCTGCACTGGCTCCTGAATTCGTTGGAGCTGCGGCGCATTCCGCGCACCTTCATTTTCAATTCGCGTCTGGAAATCAGCGAATTGTATGATTACATGCTGGCCGGTTTCGAGGTCCCTCACGGGCCTTGTGTGCAGGGCAGTTCATTTACGCGCCTCAACGATTGGCTGCTGAGCTGCCACCGAATGAACGCCCCCGCCGTGTTGATCGTCGACGAAGCGCAAGGCCTTTCGGTGCAGGTACTGGAAGAGATTCGCATGCTCCTCAATCTGCAGGTCGCCGGCCAGCCCTTGCTGCAAATCGTGTTGTCGGGCCAGCCGGAACTCGAAGCGAAACTGAATCGACTTGATTTGCGGCAGTTACGCCAGCGGATCGCCCTGCGCTGCAAAGTTGCGCCCTTCAATCGCGAGGAAACGCGCTCATACATTCAACAGCGGTTGCGCACTAGCCCTCGAAGCGTCCCGGCCTTTGGCCCGGAAGCGCTAGAGGCCGTCTACTTCTATTCACGCGGGATTCCGCGTGTAGTTAACATTCTCTGCGAGCAGTCGCTGCTCGTCGCCTCGTCGAGTAACCCTCCGTCCGTGTCCGTAAGCATCGTCGAAGAGGTCGCGCACACGTATGAGTTTGACGATCTGAAGCCGCTCTCGCCGCGCGCAAACGTTGACAACAGTGCTCCCGCGAATCCAACGAATGTGCTGCCGCCTCTTGCTCTCGCTCCTGAAATCTCGGCAATGAATGATCGATCCCAGGTGAAAGATCGCTGCGATGTCAACCACCACTCCAGAGCTACCGAACCCTCCCCAGCCGACGAGAGTTCGGACGTGGTGGATGACCCCAGGGATCCGAGTAAGGACGCTACCAAGCAATTGATCCGGAAATTGCCCAAATGGCCGGTGTTGAACTTTCCGCTTTCCAGTGCAGCTCCCCAAAGGGTGCCGGCCGCCGCGGATTCAATGCCCATTTCGGTCGTTCAATCGACAGCGCCGCATCATGCGCTGCATCCTCCGTACATCTGGCTTCCGGCCCGCCGTCCGTTTTTGCAGAAGCTCGGACAGTTCTTCTCCCGCATCGCGCAGTTCGTTCCGCGCAAATTTGATTGGATTCCGAGTCTGCCTTCGGGATGGTTGTTGCCTCGCTGGAATTTCGAGCGGCGGGGAAGAATATCGTCCATCGCCGTCGTCCCGGCTTCCCGTCGAATCGGATCATCCGTTCTACGTTGGCTAAAGGAGCCGCACAAATCCTCGCGGGCATCCCGCAAGGTCGCTCACAATCGGGCCGCCTCGAGTGGATAACTGCCGCTCGGATTTGTGGTGGGTCTGTGTCCATTGGTCATGATGTGCGATAACGTTGCGTTCATATGGAACTCTCCTTCATGTGTCCGTATTGCGGCGAACAGATATCGATGGTCCTTGACCCCGCCGTTCTCCGCCAGGCGTACATCGAAGATTGCGAAGTCTGCTGCAATCCCATCGAGATCACCTTTTCCACGCAATACGACGAGCTGACGAACTTTCACGCGAAAACGCTCGAATGAATCGCCCGCAAATAGCCTAGACGTCGGGCGTCGATTCGGGGCGAGGCCGTGCCGCCACAGAAAGTCCGTACCACATACACGCTTGCAACCGCACGCCTCGTGCGACATGCTAGAACCTGCCCGCGCCATGTCCAGGCGAGGAACCGGGAGAGGAAGATAGCGTGGACGCCAAACCAGCCCCTGAGCCAAAATCGCACACTCGAAATGAATCCGACAGCATGGGGAAGATTGAAGTCCCCTCCGATCGCTACTACGGCGCGCAGACTGCTCGCTCGTTGATTCATTTCGATATCGGCCGCGACACGATGCCGCCCGAACTCATCCGCGCATTCGGCATTCTGAAAAAAGCTGCGGCTCTCGTGAATCAAGATCTCGGAAAACTTTCCGCCGACAAAACTCGGCTGATTGTCCAGGCCGCCGACGAGGTAATCGCCGGGAAGCTCGACGCGCATTTCCCACTTCGCATCTGGCAGACCGGCAGCGGCACGCAGACCAACATGAACGCGAACGAGGTGATCTCGAACCGCGCGATCGAAATCGCGGGCGGCGCGATGGGCAGCAAGAAACCCATTCACCCGAACGACGACGTCAACATGTCGCAGTCCTCAAACGACACGTTTCCCACTGCCATGCACGTCGCCGCGGCTTCCCGCGTCGTCGAAGCGCTAATCCCAGCCGTCGAAAAGCTCCGCGACGCGCTGAACGCCAAGGCTGGCAAATTTGCGAATGTCGTTAAAATCGGCCGCACGCACCTGATGGATGCGACTCCTCTCACCGTCGGACAGGAAATGTCCGGCTGGGTCAGCCTGCTGGATCGCGACGTCTCGCGCCTGAAACAGGTTTTGCCGGGGCTCTACGATCTCGCGATCGGCGGAACGGCTGTCGGCACCGGACTCAACTCGCATCCCGAATTTGCCGAGCGCGCCGCAAAAAAGATCGCCGAGCTGACTGGCCTCCCGTTTCAATCGCATCCAAACAAATTTGCCGCCCTCTCCGCGCACGACGAGATCGTGTTCGCGAGCGGCGCGCTGAAAACCCTTGCTGCGTCGCTCATGAAAATTGCAAACGACGTTCGCTGGCTCGCCTCCGGGCCGCGCGCGGGTCTCGGCGAACTTATGCTTCCGGAAAACGAACCGGGATCCTCCATCATGCCGGGCAAGGTGAATCCAACTCAGTCCGAGGCCATGACCATGGTCGCCGCGCAGGTGATGGGCAACGACGCGGCCATCGGCTTTGCCGGCTCGCAGGGAAATTTCGAATTAAATGTTTTCAAGCCGGTGATGATTCACAATTTCCTGAACTCGGTCCGCCTGCTCGCTGATTCCTGCCGCTCGTTTACCGAGCACTGCGTTGATGGAATGGAACTCGACGTTCAACGCATCGAGCAGAACGTGAACAACTCTCTGATGCTCGTCACCGCTCTGGCTCCAAAAATCGGCTACGACAAGGCTGCGGAGATCGCTCACAAAGCGCATCACGAACATTTGAGTCTTCGCAAAGCAGCCCTCAAGCTCGGCTACCTCACGGAAAGAGAATTCGATGAAATCGTTCGGCCCGAAAAGATGACGCATCCGTGACGAATATTCCCGTTTTGGAATCCGGCCGCTCCATTTCCACTCACTTTTCGCGCGAATGATCCCATTTTGGTCCGCATTCAGAGAATCATTCTCTCTCCCCGCACACAACAAATTCTAATGAGTATTTGCTTTGACACCATCTCGGTAGTTCACTAAATTTCTGTTCCCCTTTCAGCGGCCGTACGGACCCCCCTTCCTCAGGAGCAGTCATGCGTATTCTTGTCGCCGAGCACGATCTGGCGCTCGGTGCATTTCTCCAGCAGGAATTTGGCGCTGAGCACTCCGCCGTCGATCTTGTGCTGAACGGAGAGCAAGCGAAGTCTCTCGCAAAGGAGCGCACGTACGACGCCGCGATTCTGGACCTCAATTTGCCGCGACAGGATGGCTCCGACGTCCTTCGAGACATTCGCGCGCGCCACGAGCAGTTGCCCATTCTTATGCTCACGATTCGCGCGCGCCCGGAGGACCACGCGCAAATGCTCGATTTGGGCGCGGACGATCTCGTGCTCAAGCCATTCGCCTTTACCGAGCTATCGGCGCGCGTGCGCGCGCTGCTTCGCCGGGGTGTCGACCACGCCGACGCAGTGTTGCGCGTGGATGATCTCGAGTTGAGCCGCGTGGAGCATTCGGTCACGCGCGCCGGACGAAAGATCGACCTCACTCCAAGAGAAGTCGCGCTGCTCGAATACCTCATGCGCAACGCCGGCCAGCGCGTGACGCGCACGCAAATTGTCCAGCAGGTATGGAAGGTGTCTCCCGACATGATGACCAACGTCGTGGACGTGTATATCAATTATCTGCGCAAGAAAATCGACACAACGCCCCACTGCAAGCTTATTCACACCGTCCGCGGCGTTGGGTATCGGCTACAGAGTCAAAGGTCGGCGTATGCAAGTGATTCCTGAACGCAGATGGGTCTTCTCTAACTAGAGATTTGCAGTCGCGCAAAACAGACGGTGAAGAACGAGGAGCTTCAAAATGTCAGCGGCCGGGC
>PKUY01000250.1 GCA_003131705.1 Acidobacteriota bacterium
CTTCGATCTGGATCAACACCCTCGTTAAGCACTGTCACGTCGCTGCCTTGCGAATTGGTCACGTAAATCTGGTTCGTCGTTGGGTTCACGCTGTGGGGGTTCGTCCCGGCCGCCAGCGTGGTGGTATTGTCGGTTGCCCCGTCAATCACCGTCACGTTGTTGTCATTCTCGTTGGTCACGTAGATCATGTTCGTCACCGGGTTCACCGCCGCACCAAAGGGGAACGTCCCGGCCGCCACGGTCGCCACTGCGGTTTGCGAAGCTACGCGCACCGGCCAGCCCATCAGGAGCAACCAGACGCACACTCCAAGCGCCCAAGTACGCAGCGACCGCCGGCCCAGAGGTTGCCTGCGGGCCGCGATCCCGTCAGGCCCGTCAGAATGGATTGGCACTAGAGAACGGAAGAATGCGAGAGCTTCCGATGACTGCGGATGATGATGTAAGTGTCTTGCGGACATGGCCTGGTCCTCTCCTCTTGGTGTTCGTGTTTGAAACAACGTTCGAGAGGAAGGCAGACAAATATGGGCCGAATAGTCCTGTTAGGATTTACCTGTGGCTTGCGTTTGCCGGCGGCCCGAATGGTTCCCGAGAGAACCACGCCTGCCGTTTCAGCTTCTGGTCAAGATTGTGCTAGGGACCGCAAGGCCCGAAGGAAGGGGTAATAAAAGTATTGAGCAAGTTTTTTCTGTGCCAACGCCTTGTCTTTATTAAGGGATATCCTTCTGAGCACATTCCCGGCCCCGGCTGTGGCCCGCCTCTCGCGAAGCGCCAAAGATGGGGGCGCTTTCCAGCTCCGAACTTCCAATCTTTGGCATCAAGCCTCGATCCTCCATAAAATTCCACGGGGCCGCGCGCTTGACAGCCGCTTACCTTCTGCTGGCGTGGAGCCATGGTCCAACAAAATGCAGGCGAGATACGGTTTCAGAGCTGCCGAGGAACCAGAAGACGGACGGGTTCAGGATCGAGCGACGCACAGGCAGCGAAGCTCCACGTTGACCCAATGTCCATTTGCCGTTCGGAGAGGCGGAGGCAAGGCTCGCGGAGACGAACACGCGACCTCGTAGTCAGCGACTAAGGAGACGAATATGAACGCGGAATTGCCGAGATTTGTGCTGGATGCTGCCGACACGTCGGCGATTACGCAGTTAATTCTGCGCGAGCGCGAAAGCAGAGACTTGGGGCGCTGGGACGAGATGCGTGAGTGCTTCTTTGCCGATTCGGTGGTGCGGTTGAGCTGGTTCCGCGGGAGCGGCGCCGACTTTGTTACGGGTTCGATAGACATGGCGCGGCGACAAATTTTTGCGAAGCATCGTCTGTCACCCGTTCGGGTAGTTTTGTCGGGCGACCGTGCGATCGCGAGACTAGTGGCGATCATCGACCTGCCGGTGCAGATTAAGGGCGTGGAGATGAACCTTGCGACGTACTCGCGATTCGTTTATCGAGTGGAGCGGCGCAATGGGACGTGGGGCATCGTGGGCTTCGACGCGATCTACATGCGAGACGAACTCACCGCCGCAATTCCGGGCCAGTCGGTCGCGACTGATTTGAAGGAAGTGCTAGGGTTTCGTGCGTCCTATCGCATGTTGTCTTACTACTTGGCGAGCCAGGGATATGACGTTGACTCCAATCTTCCAGGCGAGGATCGCCAGGAACTGGTTGCAGCGTTGACCAAAGAAATAGAGGATTGGGCAGGATCGAAAGGCTAGGGATGACGGTTGTTTTCGAAACAGCGTGAGAACGCGATCTGATTCAGTGCTAGAAACGGCCCAATGAAAAAACTATTTGTGGTTCTCATACTAGCGGCTCTCACGTGTTCTCATGCATTTGCATGGGGGAGGGAGGGACATCAGATTGTCGGCGATATTGCCCGCGACCATTTGAGCGCGACGGCGAAACAAAACCTTCAAGCGCTGCTCGGCAATGATGATCTGGCCACCATTTCTACGTGGGCGGACGAAGTCCGTCCGCAGCGCCCGGAGACCTATGGCTGGCATTTTGTCGATATCCCCAGAGACGCGGCAGGCTTTTCCGAAGAGCGCGACTGCTACCGGCCGGATCCAAAAGTTCCCTCCTCGCAAACCGATCACCAGAATTGCGTTGTGGACCGCATCACCTTCTTCAAGCAGATCCTGGCCGATAACCGTGCACCCCAGTCGGATCGTCTGGAGGCGCTGAAATTTCTGGTCCACTTCGTCGGCGACATTCATCAGCCCATGCATGCCATCGAGGAAGCCCGTGGAGGAAACGACATTCACGTCGTGGGATTCGGCTGGGCGCAATGCGGCACCTATCCTTGCAACCTCCACTACGAATGGGACGTGGGCCTGATCGATCACACGGGACGTTCGGAGCAGGACTACGTTGCTTATCTGGAACAGAGGATCACCACCCAGAAGCTGCGAGCAGGCGGTACGCCCGAAGACTGGGCCAATGAATCTCTGAATCTGGCCAAGCGGGTATGGGTCAACGACGGTGGATCGGTAGACGAAGCCTACTATCGGGTAAACATCGCTGTTTTGGACGAACGGCTGGCATTGGCCGGCCTGCGCCTGGCGGCGGCGCTCAACGATGCGTTGGGAATTCCCTCACCTCTCAGCCGAGCAAATAGTCGGGTTCCTCGTGATTGAGGAACGGCTAGCGACTGGAGCTGGCATGCATGAGGCTCGTGGGCGACGGGCCGAGCTAATTAATTGTGGACTGGGGACGGTTCTGCAGGGCCGGCGGAAGGATGAGCGTGAAAAGCTCTTCTTTGATCTTGCTGTATTTTTCGTAGGCTACAACTTCCGCTGTTCGTTGCCGCAGGAGATCGTGGTACGACGTCCAACTGGCGGGATCTCTCGGCTCCGCCAATAGCACGCTGAGCCGTTCGGCTTCGAGTGAATACGTGCCGAAAGCTTCGTCCATTCTCACGAGCAAGTACGCGCGCCCTTGATCTTCCATAACCGTCTCCCTAACCATTTTGCTGGTCCCAAATCAAAACCAAGAATGGCTCAGAACAACGCAATACGCCATAGTACTTCAACAACATTAGCAACCTGAGTGCCCTTCCCTGATCCGACCACAGGCTTGACCAGAGAAGGGCGTCAAAACTTCGGCGACTACTTGCTTGCTGACTTTTCCGAATCATTCAGCGGTGAGTTCTTTTGCAAAACCGCAACCAAGTGGCGACCCGACACAGGAACTCGGACGTGCCCTAGCACGATTTCTTTTGCCGTGAGCTTGCGGCCGTAGACGTCCGCAGTGGCGTCGTCATCGGGCCGCAGCGTGGAACCTTCGAGGGAAATGCCGGCAAAAAGGCCGCGCGCACGCGAATAGCTAAGAATCTCAGCTCGCATGTACGCATCCGTGTTTGCGGAAGCCTCGCGTCCCACGGGGCTGCTGCAACAGAAGCGTCCCCACCTAGTTTCACTTTGCTGCTCAGAATCGAAGTCACGCCCCGGTTATTCATGACCAACAGCACGAGATCGGTCGCTTGTCCGCCGATTTGAAATCCAACGCTGCCCCCTTCGAGCGCATACATTGCTGGGGCGCCCCACGGTCCCCTGAAGTCCTGCCCTGTTCGGCAAACCATCGCGCCGCGTCCATAACTTGCGCCGACCACAAACGCCGCCTTGAGAACGGACGGGAAAACTATCACGCATTCGGCCTTTTCCATCACTTCCTGAGGAATGTTCTCTGGCGTGTTTATGATTTCCTGCATCACCACGCCGGCATTCTCGAGGCGCTTTTGTTCTTTGTTTGCCGCTGACACTGACGCGGTTGCAACCAGTCCCAGGCAGAAAATGAGAATCAATTTACCAGTGCTGTCCCATTAAAA
>PKUY01000367.1:0-4370 GCA_003131705.1 Acidobacteriota bacterium
CGCCACGGCGAGTCGATCGGCGTCGACATGGTCGCGCTGTCGTTCGTCCAGCGCCCCGAGGACGTCGAATCGGTGCGCGAGCACACACGCCTGCCACTGATCGCGAAGATGGAGAAGCCGCAGGCGGTGCAGCGTGCCGCCGAGATCCTGAATGCCGCCGACTGCGTGATGATCGCGCGCGGCGACCTCGCGATCGAGTGCGGCTACGAGCGCCTTGCCGAAGTCCAGGAAGAAATCCTTTGGATCTGCGAGGCCGCGCACATGCCGGTGATCTGGGCGACGCAAGTTCTCGAGTCGCTCGCGAAAACCGGCGTCCCGTCGCGCTCCGAAATCACGGATGCCGCGATGGGTGAACGCGCCGAGTGCGTCATGCTCAACAAAGGCCCTTACATCGTCGCAGCCGTACGCATTCTCGACGACATTCTCCGTCGCATGCAGTTCCACCATGAGAAGAAGCGCTCTATGCTCCGAAAGCTCCACGTCGCCTCCGCCTTCCACGCCGGCGCTTCCTCTGCTTGATCCTGACTCCGCCACGCCACGATGCGAGGGCTTGCCTCAACCCTCCAAGATGGCTCACGTCGAAAGACCCCACCCGCACAAACAGCGCAGCGCAACTCAAGCTGAGGAGATTACAGAAACCGAATCCCGCTTTCCCGAGTGATGGCGCACATGCAATTGGGGTCGCGCGGGGGAGAATTTCTTGTGGAGGCGTTTGAAGCCGCAACGCGTGAGTATATAGTACCGTCCAGCGGGAACACCCCCCCAGGCTACTCGGCTATACCCCCGGGGGATTCCAGGCAAGAAGCTACGATTCGGCAGGCCCAAAACGATAACAACGAAGTTCCGTTCGAACGCAGAACGATCCAGAGAGAAAAGAGGAGACACTCTATGAAGAGTATATCTCGGGCGCTCGTGGCTCTGAGTTTTTTGGCGAGCACCGCCGTGACGTTGCACGCGCAAGATCAATCGATGGCTCCGCCCAAAGTGCTGGTGATCTATCGCGAAATCATCAAGTTTGGGAAAGATGCCCCGCATGAGAAAAACGAAGTCGCCTTCGTGCGAGCTTTCGCCGCCGGCAAATCTCCTGAACGCTATATCGCCGCGACCACAATGAGCGGTGTCAACGAAGCTTGGTTCCTGACCCCGTTCGACTCGTACGCCTCCTGGGAGAAATCGAGTCAATTTAACAACCAGGCCGCGATAGAGGCGCCGCTCGCGCGGCTCAGCGAACAAGACGGCGAGTATGTGGCCGACGGAAGACAAATCGTCGCAACATACGATGAGAAATCAAGCTATCGCCCGAACTTCAACATGGCAGAGATGCGCTACGTGGAAATTGAAACGATTCGAGTGCGTCCCGGGCACGATAAGGAATGGGGAGACCTCGTCACGTTCTACAATACGGCGGCGACGAAGGCCAAACTGGACGAGCACGATGTATTCTTTTCGGTCCGCTACGGCGCCCAGGCCGGGACGATACTCATTGTTACCCCGCGGAAGTCGCTCGCTGACCTAGACGCCGCCGCAGATGACTACAAAGCCATGATGACTGCCTTGGGCGATGAGGGTCGAAAGAGATGGGCGCAACTGCTGGAATCGACGATCGCGTTCGATTCGAGCGAATTGCTTCGATTCAGCCCGAAAATGAGCTATGCGCCCGACGACTTTGTTAAGGCCGATCCAAGCTTCTGGAAACCGAAAACCGCGCCAGCGACGAAGGCAAACTCGGCGGGCAGCGCGACCAAGAAACCGACCGACGCGCCCAAATAGCTCCGGAGGAAAGCATTCGGCCTACCAGGGATCAGGGAATTGGAGTGGAAGCGCGGGAATAACCGCACCGTGAGCGGGTTCGTGTGCCCAGTTCGGTTGTAGCTCGTTTGCGCGACCTGCGCGTTTCCGCTAGAATGAGGTTTTGGACTCCCGGACAACCTGAAGGAATGGCGGAAGAAAATCATAGAGCCGAGTTGACCTTCGACGCGGCCGACGAGTACCGTCCCGGACCGCCTCCCGCACCTGAAATTCCAAGCTGGAAAGACGGCAGCATCCGCATCGGAATTCATACATCCATCGCCGGAGATATCGCCGGCGCGCTCGATATGGCGCACGGGCTGGGCGCGAATGCGCTGCAGATATTTTCGTCGAGCCCGCGGATGTGGACGCGCGGGCCGTCGCGAATTTCGGCGGCGGATGCGGCGCGCTTCGTCGCGCGGCGTAGGGAATTGGCGCTTGGGCCTCTCGTAATTCACGGGAACTATCTGATCAATCTGGCTTCGCCGAGTCCCGTCTTGCGGACGCTCTCGGTGCAGGGATTTCATCAGGAAATTGTGCGCGCACTCGCGCTCGGAGCGGATTACCTCGTAGTGCATCCGGGCAGCGCGCTGGGGAGCGGAACCGACACGGCGGTTTCGGCCATCGCCCAGGGATTGAAGCAAGCAGCGCGGGGCTTGCATCTCGGCGAAATGCAAATCTTGCTTGAAAACACCGCCGGACAAGGCAGCTCCGTAGGCTCGAAATTCCAAGAGTTGAAAGCAATCCTCGACGCCTGTAGCGATATTTCGCTCGGGGTGTGCATCGACACAGCGCACCTCTTCGCTGCCGGGTGGGATATCCGGAGCGAGGAAGGTTTAAACGCGGCGTTGATGGATATTGACCGCTCGGTGGGCTTGGAACGTGTGCGTGTGGTGCACGTGAACGATTCTAGGACGGCGCTCGGTTCACGCGTCGACCGGCATGAGCACATCGGCAGAGGCAAGATCGGGATCAAGGCGTTTGGAAGAATTCTGAATCATTCTTTACTTGCCGGGCGCGCATTCATTCTCGAGACGCCGATTGAGAAGCCAGGCGACGACAAGCGAAACGTAGCGGCGCTCTGGCGGTTGACGGGACGTGTCGTGCGTGCCATAGGCCCGGGCATGAAACCGCGGCCGAAAAAGAGAATCAGCGCCACGCTGAAGACCGGCGGGCGAATCAAGAAGAGATCACGGGGGAAGTGAACTTGGCGGATTACGACTCGCAGGGAATCGAAGCAAAGTGGCAAAAGGTTTGGGAGGAGCAGGACGCATTTCGTGCCGTGGACGGAGATGCGTCGCGCCCGAAGTACTATCTGCTCGAAATGCTGCCGTATCCCTCCGGCACGCTGCACATGGGCCACATGCGGAACTACACGATCGGCGACGCCGTGGCGCGGTACAAGCGCATGCGCGGCTTTAACGTGCTGCATCCGATCGGATGGGACGCCTTCGGATTGCCCGCCGAAAATGCCGCGATCAAGCGCGGAACTCCGCCGCGCGAATGGACAAATGCGAACATCGCGCAAATGAAAGCGGTTTGCCGCAGATTCGGATTCAGTTACGACTGGAAGCGTGACATCTCAACCTGCGAGCCGGAATACTACCGGTGGAACCAGTGGTTTTTTCTGCGAATGTTGGAGCGAGGACTCGCCTACCGCAAGCGGAGCCGGGTGAATTGGTGTCCCGAGTGCACGACGGTGCTGGCGAACGAGCAGGTCATCGACGGATTTTGCTGGCAGCACGATACGACTCCGGTGGAAGCGAAAGAGATCGAGCAGTGGTTCTTGCGCATCACGCAGTACTCCGACGCGTTACTCGACAGCATCGAGGAACTGGCGGGAGGATGGCCGGACCGAGTTTTGGTGATGCAGCAGAACTGGATTGGGAAATCGCGCGGAGCGCGCGCGCGGTTCGACGTCGTGGGCATGGAAGGACCGGGACTCGAAGTTTTCACAACGCGCATCGACACGATCTACGGCGTGTCCGCGATCGTTGTTGCGGCGGGGCATCCACGGATGGAAAAGCTGCTTGGCGATGTGCCGGGGCGCGCCGGGATGGAAACGCAGATCCGGGCGATGCGCCAGAAGAGCGTGAAGGCCGCCGACATTGCGACCGCCGAGAAGGTTGGATTTTTTACCGGGCGCTTTGCGCTGAATCCGTTCTCCGGCCAGCGAGTGCCCATATGGGTCGCGAACTTCGTAGTCGCGGAATATGGCACGGGGGCGGTGATGTGCGTTCCGGCGCACGACCAGCGCGATTTTGAATTCGCGGAAAAATATGATTTGCCGGTGAAGGTCGTGGTGCAGCCCGCCGATGGTTCGCCTCTGCGCGCCGATCGGATGAGTGAAGCATCGACCGTGCATGGGCGGCTTGTCGAGTCGGGTCCATATACGGGACTCACGTCCGAGCAAGCCATGGAAAAGATGGCGAACGATGCCAACGCCAAGAATTTCGGTACCGCGGAAACGACATACCGCCTGAAGGATTGGGGTATCTCGCGCCAGCGGTATTGGGGCACGCCGATTCCGGTGATCTATTGCGAAAAGGACGGCATCGTCCCGGTGCCGGACGACCAGTTGC
>PKUY01000367.1:4406-25866 GCA_003131705.1 Acidobacteriota bacterium
CTTACATCGGAGGTGTCGAACACGCGATCCTGCACCTTATCTATTCGCGTTTCTTCTGCAAGGTGATGAACGAACTCGGGCTTGTCGATCACCGCGAGCCGATCAAGAGACTTTTCTCGCAAGGTATGGTGCTGAAGGACGGCGTGAAGATGTCGAAATCGAAAGGCAATCTCGTCGGCGCCATCGAAATGGCGGACAAGTACGGCTGTGACACCGGGCGGATGTACACTCTATTCGCCGCCCCGCCCGAGAAAGACCTTGAACNNCGCGTTTCCTGAACAGGGTCTACCGGCTCGTGGATAAACACGCCGAGCGCGTGCGAACCTTTCCCATCGATTGGAGCGCGAGTCTCGACTTCGCGCAAGCGACCGCCAAGGAAAAACATCTGGTGCGGAAAACGCATCAGACGCTCAAACGCGTCACGAACGATTTCGAGTCGCGCTGGCATTTCAATACGTCCGTGGCGCTGATCATGGAGCTGGTGAACGAGATCGTTGCTCAGGAACCGCTCGACCAGGACATTTCTCCCGCGATTCTGAAGCGCGTGCTGGCGAACATGGTGCTGATGCTTTCGCCGATGACTCCGCACATTGCGGAGGAAATGTGGGCGATGTTAGGGAATTCAGGCACAATCTCGCAGGGAAAATGGCCGGCCTATCGCGAAGATCTCACGCGCGAGGAGCAAATCGAGATCATCATTCAGATCAACGGGCGTTTGCGCGGCAAGATGCTGGTCGACGACAGCATGACTGAGGAGGAAACCAAAGCGCGCGCCCTCAGCGATCCGCGGATTGCCCCGCTGTTGGCCGGGAAAAACATCGTAAAGATAATTGTGGTGCCCAAAAAACTGGTGAACATTGTGTTGCAGTAAAGCGCGGACTGGAGAAAATATGCTCACAGAACAGCGACCAAAACCCTCGCCGGAGCGGAATCTCGTTATGGGTTTTCTGCGAAGTTTAGGGATGTCCGTGCGCGTCCGCCGCCGGCAATCTTGGTTGGCAGCGATGCTTGCTTTGTGGATCGTCTCGTTGTCAGTCACGCCCGTCGCGCTGGCGAAAAAGGCCCCGCCGAGCGACACCTGGGTTGGAACTTGGAGCGCCTCCATGCAAGGCCCTATCAATTTTGGAGGCCGTATCTCTCCGACGGAGGGGTTCGAGAATCAGACGCTGCGAATGATCGTGCGCACGACGATTGGCGGACCCCGCGTTCGGGTGCACCTGTCGAATGCGTTTGGGATTGCGCCGCTCCTCGTCGGAGCAGCTCACATCGCGATTCGCAGCAACGGAAGCGTGATCGCCACTGGATCCGACCGCGCGCTGATGTTCAGCGGAAAATCCACGATTACGATTCCGCCGGGCGCAATGATGATCAGCGATCCCGTTGATCTTGAAGTTCCTGAATTGGGCTACCTCGCGATCAGTATTTATCTGCCGAACAAGACGAGCGTGCCGACGTGGCATGGCACTGGCCTCCACACCACGTTCATCTCCGGCACGGGTGACTTTACATCAAAGACCGAAATGCCTGAGGGGACGACGCAAACTTCGTGGTATTGGCTGGCCGGCGTGGACGTCACAGCTCCGCAAGGAACGGGAGCGATTGTGGCGTTCGGTGATTCCATTACGGACGGCGCGCGGTCCACAGTGGACGCCGATCAGAGCTGGCCGAGCGAGTTGGCCTCGCGGCTCCTTCGTGGCGACTCTGATCGCGAACCGAAGCTGGCCGTGCTCAACGCCGGAATCAGCGGCAACCGGATATGGCATGATCAAATTGGGAGCAACGCGCTCGAGCGTTTCGACCGCGACGTGCTGGTGCAACCGGGCGTCCAGGAAATGATCGTGCTGGAAGGCATCAACGATATTGGATTCTCGAATACGCCGAACGCCGCCGATCAGTCTGTCAGCGCCGAAGACATTACTGCAGGCTTGCGGCAGATTATCGAGCGCGCGCACACGCGTGGAATCAAAGTGATCGGCGGAACACTTACGCCGTTTGAAGGCGCCAATTACGCTTCGCCAGATGCTGAAATGAAGCGAGAAGCAGTGAACAATTGGATTCGCACCGGCGGCGCCTTCGATGGTGTGATCGACTTTGAAGCGGCCATACGCGATCCGCAGCATCCGACGAAATCCTTGCCGGCATACGACAGCGGGGATCATTTGCATCCGAACGATANNGACCACTTGCATCCCAACGACGCCGGTTACAAGGCCATGGCCGACGCGATTGACCTTTCGTTGTTCTCGCAAAGCACGTCGCACAAGAAAAACGAAAAGAGCACAAAGCGCAAAAAGAAATCGCAGTAAGGCGCAGGGTATTCGGAAGCAGATAGCTTTGGACGCGGGGAGATGAATGACGGCGAATAGCGGAGCGGCGCTTCAGAAAGATGTGGGAGGACTGGTGAGCACGAAGCGAGGAATCGTGGTGCTGGATTTCGGCGGGCAATACACGCAACTCATTGCGCGCCGGATTCGCGAGCAGCAGGTCTTTTCGGCGATTCTTCCGTGTACAGCCTCGGTTGAAGAAATTTGCGCGCAGCAGCCGATTGGAATTGTGCTATCGGGCGGGCCAAGCTCCGTGTACGACAAAGACGCGCCGCTATGCGATCGGGAAACATTGGACCTCGGTGTGCCGGTGCTCGGAATTTGTTACGGGATGCACTGGCTGGCGCACGCGCTGGGTGGAAAAGTGGAGCGCGCCGAACGCCGCGAATACGGACGGGCGCAGCTCGACATCGAGCGTGAGTCCAAGCTGTTCGCGGGACTTCCTGGGCATTTAAAAATCTGGAATAGCCACGGAGACCACGTCGTTGGTTTGCCGGACGGTTTTCACGTGACGGCGCAGACGGACAACGCTGTGGCAGCCATCGAAAACCCGGAAGCGAAATTCTACGGCGTCGAGTTTCATCCGGAAGTGAATCACACCGAGAGCGGAACGGACATTCTGAACAATTTCGTGTTCGGCATTTGCGGCGCGACGCAAAATTGGAGTCGCGCAGGATTCATTGCCGAAATGGTCCAGACCATACGAACGCAAGCAGAAGGTGCCAGAGCTATTTGCGCGCTGAGCGGTGGAGTGGACTCGACCGTTGCCGCTGCGCTGGTCCATCGCGCCATCGGCGATCGCCTGACAAACGTCTTCGTTGACACGGGACTGTTGCGGCGAAATGAATTTCGCGACACGCTGGAGATGCTCCGCGACCGTCTGGGATTGAACGTGATCGGCGTGGATGCGTCCGAGCGGTTTTTGTCGAAATTGAAGGGGGTGGCCGACCCGGAGGGGAAACGGAAAATCATTGGCAGCGAATTCATCGCCGTGTTCGCCGAGGAGCAGCGCAAGCTGGTCGCGGGTTCGCGGAACGGTCTCCCTGTAAAATTCCTGGTGCAGGGAACGCTTTACCCTGACGTGATCGAATCGGTTTCGGTAAAGGGCCCGTCGGCGGTAATCAAGTCGCATCACAATGTGGGGGGGCTGCCGAAAGAGATGCCATTTTCCTTGATCGAGCCGCTTCGCGATCTGTTCAAGGACGAGGTGCGGCAGATCGGTCGGGAACTACAATTACCTGAGGAGATATTAGTGAAGCAGCCTTTTCCGGGGCCAGGTCTAGCCGTGCGCCTGCTGGGAGAGGTAACGCCGGAAAAACTCGAAACTCTGCGCGGTGCGGACGCGGTCGTGGTCGAAGAAATCCGGCGCGCCGGGCTTTACGAAAAGACCTGGCAGGCGTTTGCCGTGCTGCTTCCCGTACGGAGCGTGGGAGTGATGGGAGACGGCCGAACCTATGCCGACACCATCGCCGTGCGCGTAGTAGATTCGCTCGACGCAATGACGGCCGACTGGTCGCGCTTGCCCATGGAAGTGCTGGAGCGAATCTCGGTGCGGATTGTCAATGAAGTGCCAGGTGTGAACCGCGTGGTCTACGACATCAGCTCGAAACCGCCGAGCACGATTGAATGGGAGTAAAAGATGCCAGCGCGTGAAGCCGCGCGCCGCGCGGAAGTGCCGTAATTGCAGGAAAAGTGAGCTGCATCACGGAAAATCAATACGGCGACAGTCCCTTAGCGGTTGGCCATTTTCTGGGCTACGTAGAGCAGGAGCCGGCGGTCGCCTTCTTCAATGCGGCCGAGGAGTCTGCGAAAGCGTCCCAGATAACGTGCGTCCTTGCCTGTACTGCCCCAGGCAATGTCGTCCGCGCTCTTCCGCTTCGGAAGATTCGGCAGAGCAGGTGGTTCCTCGCCGTCGTAGAATAGCTGGTAGAGTGGGACTTCCATGGCTCGCGCGAGCTTCTCGAGCGTCTCGATCGCCGGAACGGTATGGCCGTTTTCGACACGCGAGATGTAGCATCGGAGCAAGCCCGTGCGCTTTTCGATATCGCCCTGGGAGAGTTTCTTGGTTTCACGTAGCAAGCGAATACGGTCGCCGATTATCATGGCGGGTATTGTTACATGGACTAGTGACGCCCGCAAGAAGAAACTCAAAAGAAGGCCCGGTTTTTTTGTGGTAACCGAACGCCAATGACAAACGTCCCAAAGAGTATGGCAGCTAGCGCCCCGGCGCTTGCTCTCGCTCTCGAGCGAGGGGAAAAGAGGACAGAGGACCGCGAGTTGGTTCGCCTGTCTCAAAGTGGAACTGAGTCAGCGTTTGAGGAACTCGTTCGACGCCATCAGCAACGAGTGTCCGCGCTCGTGGGCGGAATTTTACGCCGGCCGGAAGACGTCGAGGATGTGGCCCAGCAGGTTTTTCTGAAAGCGTATCTCGGAATTAGAAAGTTCGACCAGCGGGCGGCATTCTCGACCTGGCTGTACAAAATAGCGGTCAACGAATGCTGGGATTATTTGAGAAAGAAGAAAGTCCGGCCGCTGGTGTACGAGGCGGACTTATCGGAAGAGCAAGTCTCGAGGCTGGACGGGATCGTGTCAGCGGACCGCCCGCCCGAAGCCCCGAATGCACGAGCGGAGGCGAGAGAGGTTCTGGAACGGCTGCTGGACACTCTTCCGGAACAGGATCGCCAATTACTGGTGCTAAAAGAAATGGAAGGTTTTTCGGTTCAGGAGTTAGCGGAGATTCTCAAGCTGAATGTGAATACGGTAAAAGTGCGACTGTTCCGTGCGCGGGGCCGAATCATGGAAGCCTATCGACGCCGGACGATACCGTCCGGCAGGGCGGGCGCCGCTGCGGGGGCGCCAAGGAAGGGATAAGTGATGAAAATGGACACGGGCATTAAGAACGCAGCGTGTGCGAAGTACGAGGCGCTTCTCGAAGATTACCTCAGCGGCGAGCTGGAAGTCGCCGCGGCAAACATCGCGGCGGAGCACTGGAAAAATTGCGCCGGATGCCGCCAATCGCTTGAGGATGCCGTTGCCAGCGTGCGTCTGCTGCGCGCTGCGGAGCCGACGGTCGACCCAGGGCCAGGATTTTCGCGCATGGTCATGTCTCGGATTCGCGCGGCCGAAGGATCGCGCACCGGCGAGCGCTCTGTTTTCTGGCAGCCCTTTGTGACGCTCGCGTGGCGATTTGCGGCGACGGCGACTCTCGCGCTGGGGATTCTGGTCACCTACGATGCGGGCTGGGGACATCATCCGCAACCCAGCGTAGCGGCGGTACGTCCTATACAAGCAACTGATATTTTCGCCCCGGATCCGGCAAATCCTCCGGCCAACGGCGATGAGGTTCTGATGATGGTGGCGGAAAGTGGCCATGGCAAATAACAAAACGCGCGGCGAAGCCGCAGCTCTGGTATTCGTGGTCTTTCTGCTGGGGGCCCTGTTCGGCGGCTTGGGCGACCACTTGTGGAATGCTCGTGCTTCGGGCCAGCAGATCGTGAACCCGAGCGGCATGCCGCCTATGGGACCGGTCATGACCGACCTCACTCGGGAGCTTCAGCTTACCGCAGATCAACAAAAGCAGCTCGGCGTCATTATCACGGATACACGATCGAAGTGGGCGCTGCTCTATGCACCGCTCGATGCTCGCAGGGAGCAGATTCGCCAGGAAAGCCGCGCGCACATCCGCGGGATTTTGACGCCCGATCAGCAGGTGAAATTCGACGATTTCCTGCGGCGTCTCGACGAGAGCCGGAAGAAAGACGCCGGGCACTAGCCGAAAGCGCCGAGGCCACACGTGGCGCGCGAATGGAACCTCAGTTCAGAGACTTTCAAAGCATTTGCGTTCTTCACGCACAAACAGATCGGTCGAACCCCATGGACGAACGCCCTACGAACTCACAATCCGCTACCGCCGCAGCTGCCATCGCGACATCCGAAAAGGTTCCGACGATCCGGTTGGATGGTGTTTACAAGACTTACGATCTGGGTGAGATCCAGGTGCAGGCGTTGCGCGGTGTTTCGCTGGAGATCTATCCAGGGGAGTTCGTCGCAATAATGGGAGCTTCCGGCTCCGGGAAATCGACCTTGATGAATATCCTCGGATGTCTCGACAAGCCCACGCGGGGCCGCTACTACCTTGACGGGAAGGACGTTTCGGGCCTCACTAAGGACGAGCTCGCCAAGATCCGCAGGAAGAAAATCGGATTCGTATTCCAGCAGTTTAATCTGCTTGCTCGGACCTCGGCGTTGGAAAACGTCGAGCTCCCGACGATTTACGCGGGCATTCCGATCGAGGAGCGTGCGCGGCGCGCGCAAGCAGCGCTCAATCGCGTGGGATTGGCGGACCGCTCGGGCCATTTCCCCTCGCAGCTATCGGGCGGGCAGCAACAGCGCGTCGCGATCGCGCGGGCGCTCGCGATGAAGCCGGCGCTGATGCTCTTCGACGAGCCGACCTCGGCGCNNCAGCGTCGAGATCATGGAAATCCTGCAGAATCTGAATGACGAGCGCGGACTGACGGTCGTAATCGTCACTCACGAGCCGGATATCGCGCAGTACGCCAAGCGGGCCCTCGAATTCCGCGACGGAAAAATGAAGAAGGACCTACTCATCCAAGACCGCTCGATCGCCTCGGAAGTCTTACCGACATTGCCCGCCGTTGACGACGATAACGTCGACCTGATTCCAGGCGTCGTTCCCGACACCAAAGTGACCCCGCAATAAACCTCTCGCTCGCCGCAGGTGGAGTCGCGTCGTGGATTGAATCAATCGGGGGGAATCGGCATTACTGGAGCGCGAAGCCAGGTGTCTGGTATAGGGAACACCGATTGCCTTGGCGGGCGATGTAACTACTAAAAAGGAATGTCTTCATCGGAAATTTCGGGCCCGTGCACGGCATCGTCTGGCGCAGGTGCGCCTTCGAAATCAGCATCGGCGGAGCGTCCGTGGCCCGTGCCGCCGCTAGCGCCCGCGCCGGCAGCGGCGCCTTCCGCGCGTGAGGTGAGCATGCGCATCACGTTGGCGACGATCTCGGTAGTCGTGCGCTTCTGCCCGTCGCGCTTATCTTCCCACTGGCGAGTCTGTATGCGGCCTTCGATGTAAACCAGCATCCCCTTCTTCAAATACTGCTGCGTAATTTCAGCCAGCTTTCCCCAAAGGACGATGCGGTGCCATTCGGTGCGCTTTTGGCGCTCCCCGGCGTTATCCTTGTATGATTCGTCGGTGGCCAATGAAAAGTGGCAGACCGCCTGGCCTCCGCCGGTGTAGCGGGTCTCCGGATCGCGTCCCAAACGTCCCACCAAAATCACTTTGTTNNGTCTTTGAATGTTTCATCGGTCGCCAGAGTGAAATTCGCGACGGCCTGGCCGCCGGATGTGTAGCGCGTTTCAGGATCGCGGCCGAGGCGGCCAACGAGAATGGCTTTGTTCACTGACATGGGCAGGAGTATAGCCGAAAAGGCATCAAGAGGGAATGCAAGCACGCGCGAACTACGCGGCAATCAAAAGAAGCGACAGGAGGTCGATGTGCGGAAAACCGGGAGCGGAGCTCGGTGCTCTGCGGTGGGAATTTTGCTACACTCCGCCTCGCCGATCTCGATACTGCTCTGTGGAGGTTCCTCGATGGCTCAGGCTCAGAATTTTGAGAATCATGCGATGTACGTCCCGGCATTTCACTTCGTCGCAATTCCCATTTTCACGTTGAACGTCGGGTGGTCGATCTACCGGGTAGCGCACGTGTTTTCAGGGGACACGGTGATCGCCCTACTGGTAGCAGTCGCGCTTCTTTTGCTGGCGTTCAACGCAAGGATTTTCGCGCTGAAGGTGCAGGACCGCGTGATTCGTCTCGAAATGCATCTGCGGTTGAAGCAGCTTCTGCCTGCCGAGCTGCAGCCGCGGATTCAGGAGTTCACCGTGGGACAGTTGGTATCGCTGCGTTTCGCGAGTGACGCGGAACTGCCGGATCTCGCGCGCAAGGTTTTGGACGAAAAGCTGAGCGATCGCAAAACGATCAAAAAACTGATTCGAAACTGGCAGCCGGATTTCCTCCGCGCGTAGGCGCAGTGCGGTTCATTCATCTAGCGCGAGGTTAGCGTAACGCGTTTTCCGTCCATAGCGTGCATAGTGCTAGTGCCGCGCTGGACGGGAAGGCATCGCAGTCCCGATCTCGCGCAGCTTGGCCTCGGCGCGCCGCCCCTCGTCCGAACCTGGATAGCGGTGAACGACTTCACGCAAATCGCGCGTGGCTGAGGCCTTCAGTCCGAGCTCCAGTTCCGCTAGGCCCTTCTTCAGAAGGGCAGCCGCCTGCTTGAAGCTCTTGGGATAATTGCCGATCACGACGTCGTATGCAGCGATGGCGCCCTTGAAATCGTCCTGCGCGTAGGAAATTTCCCCGAGATAGAACTGCGAATTGGAAGCGAGATCGTTCGCCGGGAAATTCTTGATGTAATCAGAAAACTCCTGGCGCGACAGATCGTATTTGCCGCCGTTGTAATCGCGGAGGGCGTTCAGGTAGAGGGTGTCAGCCGAAATCGGGGGCATCGCACCACCCGGAGCGTTCCCTGGAGTCGCTCCGCCGGAGGCATTGTCCGGACCGAGCCCCGCGCCAGCACCGGTCGGAGCGCCTGCGCCGCCTGAAACTTTTGCGTCGATGCTTTGCAGCAGATTCTGCGTGTCGGTCAGCTGCTGCGAAAGTTTTCCCACGCGAGCCTGAATGTCCTGCACATTGTCGGAGAGCCCTTGCGACTGCTGGGTCATCGTGTCGATGCGGGCTCCGGTGTTGGCCTGAACTTCCTGCACGCTTTTTTGGAGTGAGTCCATCTGGCCGCTGAGCTTGTTGACGGAATCAAGCGATTGCTGGACGAGCGTCTTCATGGCCGCGTTGTTGCTATCGACGGTGCTGCGCAGGTCCTGCTGGGCCTGGAGAATCTGCGACACCTGCTGTTGCAGCTCGATCATCTCCCGCGAAACGGCCGAGGTGGGTTGGGGAGCGAGCAGCGCTCCGCACAAAACGCCAACGAATATTGCTGCGAGCGCGAGCACAAACCATCGTGTACGCAAAGGAATGCCTCCTTGGAGATTCTTGGCCGGGTTCAATTTCGATGAGGGCCGACAGCCACTCGATCTCTTTCAAAGTATCTCTGCCCGGCCTGCTGTGCCCGCGGAAGCAACCGGATGCTCCCGGCCGCTTCCGCAAGCGGGATCATGTTTTTAGTGAGACAGGACGAAGTGCGCGCGCCGGTTCTGCTGCCAGCACTCTTCCGTGTGCTCGTTGCACGCCGGGCGCTCTTTGCCCCAGCTCGTTGTTTCCATCCGGTCGGCGGTAATGCCGAGCGAGATGAGGTAATTCTTCGCGGCCTCGGCGCGACGCTGGCCGAGACCCAAATTATATTCGGTTGAGCCGCGCTCGTCGCAATGGCCTTCCATCGAAACCTTCACCTGCGGATACGAACGCAGAAATTCCGCGTCCTTGGTCAGCGCGCTGCGCGCATCATCGCGAAGGTCAGACTTGTCGAGGTCAAAGTAAGCATCTTTGACGTTCTGCGCGAAAAGATCGCTCAGGCCCGGCTGTGAGGTTGGCTGCTCCATTCCCGAAGTTGGGGCAGACGAAGAGCTATTCACGTCGACATGGGCAGTGGCAGTCGCACTCCCTCCCGTGCCGGTGGCCGTAATCGTATATGTCGTGGAAGTCGTCGGAACCACAGGCGTCGAACCCTGCGGCGCAACTTTGCCGATATTGGGTTCGATGTCGAGGTCAGTCGCATTGGTGGACGACCATGCGAGCGTTACCGTCTGGCCTGAATTCACCGACGTGGGCGAGGCGTTCAGCGTTACGGTGGGCTGCGCGGTCATAGGTGCTGGAGCCGCAGCAGGTGGGGTTGAAGCTACTTTTTTCTGGCAGCCGCCAATGAATGCGGCCAATGTGATCAAGCTCAACAAGAGTGCGGATTTCCGAAAACTGCCGTGCTGCATGGACTGCCTCCTTGGACATTCCCGCGAGGGCTTTGCGAAGAACCGCCCCGAGTAAAAGTTTGCCGAAGAAACTCGGATCGTCATTTGGTGGACCAATTGGGTGATTCGTTCTGCCCTTCCAAAGTTAGCTGATGCGGTTGGCTTCCGTCGGCGAGCATCGACCATATCTGTCGCGTGCCGGTGCGCGTCGATTCAAAAACAATGTGGCGGCCGTCGGGAGCCCAGCTCGGGCGTTCATTGCGGCCCGCGTCGCGGGTCAGCTCCACCAGTTGGCGGCTTACAATGTCCATGGCGTAGATATCGTAGTTTCCGCTCGGACGTCGCCAGCTAAATGCGAGCAATTGTCCATTTGGTGACCACGAGGGGTCGATCACGTAGCCCATATCGGGCAGGTTGAGCTTTTCCACGTTCGAGCCGTCGGAGTTCGAGAGATACAGAACCGGCGAGCCGCCGCGGTCGCTGACAAAAACCATCTGATTCCCGGTCTTCGGATTCCATGCGGGCGACGTGCTGACGCCCGCCGCAAATGTAATGCGATGCAGGCGCGCACCGTCTGTGTCAGATACAAAAATTTCCGGATCGCCGCCCTGGCTGGACATGAATGCGATCTGCGACCCGTCCGGCGACCACACCGGGTNNGGAAGGAAATCAGACGGTCCGAAGCCGCCGAGTACATGCAGATTTGCGCGGACGTAACCCCGCGAAACGGGGCATAGCAGGTAAATGCGATGCGCGTGGAATCGGGTGACCACCGCGGCGTCAGCGCGATGGTTTTCAGGTGCGTCACTTGATGCGCGCCGCCTCCGTCGTAATCCATGAGCCAAATTTCCTTGTTGCCGGTTCGTGCGCTCACATAGGCGATCTGCGTTTGCCCGATTCCCGGCAGGCCGCCGCTAAGCACGGCGACGATGTCGTCGGCGAACTGGTGCGCGATGCGCCGCGCGCCTGCATCGGTGACCGGACCGCGATAGATTTTCTGGAGGGCGAGCGGCGCCGAAGGATTGTGAACGTCGGAAAGATAACCGGCGAATGCGATATTCGTCCCGTCCGTCGTCAAGTTGCCGTACGCGACCATATAGGAATTCGCGGGAGCTGCCGCCCAATCCTGCGCCTTCAACTCGCTCGGCTGTCCCGGCACTTGCAGCGGATAGAAGCTCGGGCTCACCAGATCGAGAATTCCGGAGTACTCGAGGTCGCCCCACAGCACATCGTGAAAGGTTTTCGGCAGCGGCGGTCCGAATGCCGAACGAGCCGAGGCCTCCGGAACGGCGACGCGCGCCTTCGTCACGCCCAGCCCGGTGCCAGTTTTGAACCNNTTGTCCTGTCCACTGACGGGACGAGCCGCGAAGAGTCCTAGAATTGCGAGTCCGACGAACAGAAGTTGATAATGTTTAAAAGTTCGCTTCATTTCCTCACCGATGAAAATCAAATGCGAAAATAACATTCACATACGAGCCGGCATATTCGGGCGGCAGTCTGGCGACAGGGCTTGAATCGCGGACCGCCCGAAGCGCGGAATTGTCCACCGAATAGTTGTTGCTCGATCTCGTGATCTGAGCATTTGTAATCGACCCGTCGCGCAGAATCGTGAACGTAATCTCCACCTGCGGCGCGGTCATCACGCTCGGGTCCACGGCCGACTGCAGCCAGTTGCCGCTGACCCGCCGCTGCACTGCGTCCACGTACCAGGAAAAACGCGAGCCGAAATCTCCTCCCGAAGTTCCCGTGAATCCCAGCGATGCCTGCGTCTTGCCCGCGCCCAGCGCAAACGACGTCGTCGGTATCGTTGGCGTTCCGCCGCCTCCGTAGGGGATCGCATTCGGAGGCGGCGGAGTCGGATTTTCCAGCACCTTCGACGGTCGCGTAATGTATTTCGGCTGCTTGTCGCGCTCGAATTTGGGAATCGGCGTGGCGTCGGGCGCTGGTTTTGGCAGCGGCTCGGGCTCGGGCTTGAACAATCCTTTCGACTCATCTACCACGCGATTCGGCGTCTCGATATCGGGGCGGGGTATTGGAATCGCCGNNTTACCGTAACCGATCCGCCCGTTCCGCCCCAACTAGGTCCCGGATGCAAAAACAGCGCAATCAGCGCCGGTATCCCAAACCACAGCAGCAGCGCGAGGTGCAGCGCCAATGACATATAGACAAAACGCTTGAGCGTTTCGTCCGGTCGAATGGCGGTGGCTACGGACATGTCATTGAGTCTGAGGGCGCTCGCTCAGCGGTTGTGTTACCACGCTGATATTTTGGATGCCGGCCTGCCGCAGAGCGTCAACGACCGTTGCCCAACTGCCAAACGGAACCGTCTCGTCGCACCGCACGTAAACCGCCTGATGCTGCGGGTCATGCGATTTGGAAACAACCTGCTGGCCGATCTCATGGATGTTGACCGGCTTGTCGTTCAAATAGACGCGCTGGCCGCGGTCGATCGTGACCACCATGCGGACCTCGGTAAGTTCCTTCACGGTCTTCGTCTTCGGCACGTCCACTTCGATGCCGGACTGAAGAATCGGTGCCGTAATCATGAAAATAATCAACAGCACCAGCACAACGTCAATGAACGGCACCATGTTGATGTCGGAAAGTGACGTGCCGATTTCGCGCTGGCTTTGCGGCATGGGAATTTTTTACGAACTGTAGAGCGTCTCGACCTTCGCCACGAACTCCGCGGCGAAGTCAGTCATCCTCGCGGCGACGGAGCGGATGTTGTGGAGGTAGTGGTTGTAGGCGATCAGGGCTGGAATCGCGGCAAACAGCCCGGCGGCAGTAGTGACCAGCGCTTCGGAGATCCCTGGAGCAACTGCTCGGAGGCTGGCGGCGCCTGCGTCACCCAGGCCCGCGAACGAATCCATCACGCCCCAGACGGTGCCGAACAATCCAATGAAGGGGGAAACGGAGGCGATTGTCGCGAGTGACGACATACCCTTCTCGAGCCGGCGCACTTCCTCGCCTGCGGCAACTTGCATCTCGACTCCAACCGCGTTGGCATTTCTGAGTTTGCCGCCGTCGCCCGAACTCGGGCGGGAATTCGCTCCGCCGATTTGCGACTCGAGTTCGCGGTAACCCGCCGCATAGACGGAAATCAAAGGAGTGCCACCGACTCCCGCTCGAAGCGTGTTCGGGTCGGAAAGTCCGCGCCCCGCGCGAAACATCTGCAGAAATTTGGTGGTTTTCGCTTCGATGCCGCCGAGCTGCGAAAACTTCTGAAGGATCAACGCCCAGGAAAAAACAGATAATATCAGCAGAAGCCCCAGAATGACGCGCGCCACGCCGCTCGTCTGTTCCAGTAGCGTGAATGGATTGGCAAAAAAAACAAGAAGCGCCAGGCCGGAAATAGTTTTCCTCCAGAAAAAGTTTTGTGCCAGGCAAAACAAACGTAGCACACGCGATGCGGAGATTCAAACTTATCAAGCCCTTATGCGAATATTCCTGCTGCTTAGTGAGACACACGCGAAAGCGTTAGTTATCAGTACCGCCAAACAAAGTACATGCGTGTCCTAAGAAATTCTGTCCGTTTCGGCACAGGATGCCCAGTGGAAGCTGCGAGAATTCTGTAGGCGCACCGCACGCATCTGTGTTATCTATTCTTCGTGAGTCACGAATTCAACTCCAGTTCATTCCCATTTCATATTTCCCCGCATAAATTCTTTCGACTTTTAAGCTACACGGCTAGCTACTTTTAGTAGCAGCTCGTCAGACGAGTACTCAAAGGGCACGGGTGTTTTTCACTTCAACCTGGACCAAGGAGAATTCATGAGCACGTCTGAGAAGCAGTCAGGTAAGCTTATTTCCGCATTTCTGAAGCATCACTATCGCCATTTCAACGCCGCGGTCGTAATCGATGCCGCGGAAGCCTACGTGAAACATCTCGCGAGCGGCGGGAAGATGCTCATCACTCTGGCCGGTGCCATGAGCACCGCCGAGCTCGGCCTTTCCCTTGCCGAAATGATTCGTCAGGAGAAGGTTCACGGCATCTGCTGCACCGGCGCGAATCTGGAAGAGGACGTGTACAACCTCGTCGCCCACGATCACTACCGCCGCGTGCCACATTATCGCCACCTCACGCCTCAGCAGGAAGTCGAGCTGCTCAACGAGCACCTGAATCGCGTCACCGATACCTGCATCCCAGAAGAAGAGGCGATGCGCCGAATTGAGCGCATCGTGATGGAGGAATGGCACGCCGCCGACCGCGCCGGCCAGCGATTTCTTCCGCACGAATTTCTTTACAAGGTCCTCCTTAGCGGAAAACTGAAGCAGCACTATCAGATTGATCCGAAAGATAGCTGGATGATCGCTGCCGCCGAAAGAAATCTTCCGCTGATTGTTCCGGGCTGGGAGGATTCGACTCTGGGGAACATGTTTGCCGCGCAGGTTATCAACGGCAAATGCAAGGCCACCACGGTTCGCGGCGGAGTGGAATATATGGTCGAGCTGGCTCGCTGGTACACGGAGACAGCAAGCAAGACTCCGCTCGGATTTTTCCAGATTGGCGGCGGCATCGCCGGCGATTTCCCGATTTGCGTCGTGCCCATGCTTCATCAGGATTTGCGGCGCGAAAATGTTCCTCTCTGGGGCTACTTCTGTCAGATCAGCGATTCGACCACCAGCTACGGCTCATATTCGGGAGCTGTCCCCAACGAAAAAATTACCTGGGGCAAGTTGAGCGTCGATACTCCCAGGTTCATCATTGAATCGGACGCAACAATCGTCGCCCCGCTCATGTTTGCGTACGTGCTCGGCTGGTGATACCTCTATGAGTGCCGTCACGCGCTAAGCGCCATCGAGGGATCTGCGCCTGGCCACAATGCGACAAGAATCACAAGCTCAGCTGGGTGAGCGCGTTTTTTGTCCGCTCAATGGCTGGATCTGGTGATATTGATATTGTCAAGTGGACTCCGACCTCCTGGCGGGTCGTGTCCCGGCTGGAACGGCGATCGATTCTTGCGACGGGAAAACCTTCGTCAGCCTTGTCGGCTTCCGCTTCCTGCGCACCAAGTTATTCGGCGTTCTCGCGCTCCCATTCCATACGAATTTCGACGAGGTGAATCTGCGCTTTTACGTCCGGCGCCGCGCAGCCGATGGAGATCGACGAGGCGTCGTGTTCATCAGCGAAATTGTTCCAACGGCATCCGATGCGGCACAAAATCAGGGCTCCTGAAAATGCCAGGCCAGTTAGCTATCAATGCGAGCATCAGTTCCAGCTCGATCGGAAATGGTGCAACCTGCATGCGGAAGCTGCTAGCCTGGGAATCCAGCCAATCGAAGGCAGTCTTGAGTAGTTCATTACGGAGCTCGATTGGGGCTATGCCGCGCGGCGCGGCGGAGGTTCCGTTGAATATTGGGTGTCTCACGTCCCGTGGCGTGTCTGGAAAAGCAGTACGGCTGCTTTCGAAGGCGATGCCAGTTCGCTCTATGGAACCCCGCTGGCGGAAATTCTCCATCGTCGCCCCGACTCCGCATTCATTGCCGACGGCTCGCCGGTCCTCGTGTTCCCTGGCCAGCCGATCTCGTGGTCGAACGGTATGCTAGACTCGTGAAACGGCCATGACCAGCACGACCAAGGTGTTCGACATCGGGATTGAAGCGTTGGCGGCGCGATCCGGCGCAATCGGTTCGGACCTGCATGTTCCCGTGCGGGATAGCGTCGATGCAGCGCCTTTAGAGGGGAAATTGTCACCCTCTGGGGCGAACAAATCCTTCTTCATCGAAACGTTTGGCTGCCAGATGAACGTCCACGACTCCGAAAAAGTGGCAGGCGTGTTTCTCGCGCACGGTTATCGCGCAGCGGCGAGCATCGCTGAAGCCGACGTGATGCTCTACAACACCTGCAGCATTCGCGAAAAGGCCGCGCAAAAAGTTTTTTCGCGATTGGGAGAATGGCGCGGAGTCCCGGACGACAAAATCATCGGCGTCATCGGCTGTCTCGCTCAGCAGGAGGGCGAAGACATCTTCGAGCGCGCTCCTTGGGTCAGCTTGGTTTGTGGCTCTGCGAGTTACAGAAGACTTCCAGAAATGGTGGCGCAGCTCGAATCGGGCGGCCGGCGCGTCATGGGCCTCGACCTCGACACGGACGAAACATTCGAGACGGACATCACCCGGCGCGATAATCCCCTGCGCGCGTACTTGACGATCATTGAAGGCTGCGATTACGCCTGTTCTTACTGCGTCGTGCCACACACGCGGGGACCGGAACGCAGCCGCACCAGCGACTCGGTTCTGTCCGAAGCTCGCCGCCTCGCCGACGCCGGTTATACCGAAATCCAGTTGCTCGGCCAGACCGTGAATTCCTACCGCGATCGGTCCCCGCGCAAGCTGAGCTTTGTCGAGTTGCTCCGTGAAGTCGCGGCCGTGCAGGGAATTCGCCGCGTGCGTTTCACCACTTCGCACCCAAACGACTTTCATCGCGAGATCATTGACGCGATCGACGCAACGCCCGCGCTCTGCGATCATATCCATCTGCCGGTGCAGTCAGGCTCGACACGCATCCTGCGCGCCATGCGCCGCACCTACACGCGCGATGAGTACCTTGAAAAGATTTCCTGGATTCGCAGCGCTCGCCGCTCCATCAGCATCACCAGCGACATCATCGTCGGATTTCCCGGCGAGACGGAGCAGGACTTCGAGGAGTCCCTCACGCTGCAGGATGCGGTGGGTTACGATAACGTGTATTCGTTCACCTACTCTCCGCGCCCGAATACCACTGCAGCCTCGATGGCCGACGCCATTCCGGAGCAAGAAAAGTCCCGGCGGCTCGCGGTTTTGCAGGATCGGCAGCGGCAGATCCAGACCGATCGCAATCTCGCGCTCGTCGGATCCACGTTCGAAGTGCTTGTGGACGGTCATCATGCGGCGCGCAAGCAATGGGCTGGACGCACGACTTGCAATCGCATCATAAATTTTACTTCGCCCCTTGAAACTCTTCTGGGAGAATACGTTCAGGCGCGAGTGACGCGTGCCGCGCCGTTCAGTCTTATCGGCGAGCGCGTTTTTTGACGCAGTGATGCAACGTGGTAACGTGGAGCGGTGATGTGCTGTAGCGGAGGCCACCATGGAACTCGAAGTTAAAATCAGGGGACTGATGATGGATCCCGTCACCAACATGCCTGTGGTCGTTTTGAAGGAAGCGCAGGGCGCAGGCATCCTGCCCATCTGGGTGGGCGTTTACGAAGCGAACGCCATCGCGCTCGAAATCGAAAAAGTTCAAACTCCTCGCCCCATGACCCACGACCTCCTGAAAAATGTGCTCATCGGCCTGAACGTGCACGTGAAGAGGGTCGTAGTTTCCGATCTGCGGGACGACACGTTTTACGCGCTAATCTGGATGGAGCGCGATGGACAGACCATGTCGATGGATTCCCGTCCGAGTGACGCCCTGGCTCTTGCCTTGCGCCTGGATTGCCCCATCTTCGTCGAGGATGAGGTGCTGAAGAACTCCACCAAAGCCGGCGTCGTGTCCGAAAAGAGCTCCAACGAAGAATTGAAGAAATGGCTTGAGAACTTGAGCGATGAAGATCTCGGGCGCTATAAGATGTAGCTCTCGTATGACTCAAAATCCTGCCTGGCGGCGGACTTCCTATCTCTTCGCAGCTTTTCTTTTTTCCGTCCTTCCCTTAATCGCTCAAGCTCCTGCACTCGCGCAAGCCCCATCTTCGTCTTCAGCGGCCACTGAGACGGCTATTCCCATGCGCGACGAGCACCACCATCATCTCGTGCTGGAAAATTCTTACGTGCGAGCGTACTTCGTCGAAATCCCGAGCCACGAATCAACTCTCTTGCATCGTCACGATTTTCCGTACCTGAATGTGCCTCCGGGTGGCGCGGACATTGCCACTTCGGTTTCCACTGGCCCCGACGTGGGTCCGCNNACGCCGATGGATCGCGCGTGAGCTACACGCTCGGCGGATTTTCCCACGCCGTTACGAATCGCGGTGGCGTCCCGCTGCGCAATATCGCCATCGAATTGATTCGGCCGCAAGGCACGATTCGCAATCGCTGCAGGGAAGCCGTGAAGGACCAGCCGAAGGAAAATTGCGACATGGCGTTCGCCAGTGATTCTCGCCGGCCGAGGCACTACGCGTTGTTTGAAACTGACGAAGTACTCGTTGAATACTGGGAGCTCAGTCCGCACTCCAGCAGCGGCCCGTCGGCCAACCATCTCGATATTCTGGTCGCGGCTCTGACGGATATTTCGGCAACGGTGGGCTCCGCAACCGACTCCGCGAACGCGCCGCATGGAATCCTGTGGCTGCCCGCTGATTCGCATGCGATTTTCAAAACCGCTGCCACCGGCGGCCACTTCGTCGCCATCACATTCAAAGACAGCGGTTTGAGCGCTGCCCATCGCAGCGATTCACAGCCGTAGCAAATACACGACGTGGTACTTCGAGAGGATATAAGTCGCGATCCCCGAAATCGAGTCTTGTCCGGCATGCTGCATCATTCCGGGGCGCAGGCTTTTTCGCATCACGGCGAGAATGCCGAACAGGATTCCATACAGTGAAATCACGATCACGCCTTTCAGGCCTTGATAGAGATGGCCTGCACCGAAAACAATTCCCTGTAACGCGATGGCTGCCGCAACATTTCCCGTGAGCGCCAGAAACTGCCGCTGCAGATACCCCCGAAAAATCAACTCCTCGCAAAACCCTGCAGTCACGGCCAGCGGAATCCATAGCGCAACTTCCGTTCCCGTTTTCGGCAGCAGGAAGCTTGCTGCTTTGGCGCCGCTGAACCGCATCGCGACTGACAGCGCGCCGATCACGAGGACTACAACGATCCAAAATAGCGCCGCCACACCCGCATCTTTCCAGAAGTCCGTCGCGCGCTTCCAGCGCCCTCCAATTAATTCCCGTAGGGGTATTCTGTAAGGTCGCAGTCCGAGGAGCCACACATACCCGAGCAAGAAAAGTTCGTAGCCAATCGTCAGTACATAAGTTGGTATCCGGCTCGGGGCTTGCTCCGCACGCGCTGCGAACCGCGGCAGCTGTTGGAGGAACGCGAATCCCAGCAGCACAACTATGAATACGATCGTGTGCCACACGGGTGCGACGGCACCTCGGCCCGCAGCTTGCGGCGCGGCTTCCAGGTTTGGTTCTGACATGTCCACGAATTACTTCTTTCTGGCGCCGCGAAGATTGGCGAACCCCTCCGTCGTGCCGCCACGCGCTTCTTGATTCGCGCTACATGGCGCACGATTCTATGCTAATAAATCGCTGATCTCCCGAGCGGCCGCGAAAATATTTCACGCTCGAGGGTGCTCGTTACTTTTTTGCTTGCGCTCGAGGCGCGAGAGTAGGTAGAGTGAGCCTACTCGTAGTAGTAGGGGTGCTTCCGGGTTCTATATGTAGGCCCGGGGTTGCCGGACGGGGAGTGAGGGCGATCGCTTGACCTGCGTTCTTTCAGTCGCGAATCAAAAAGGTGGCGTCGGAAAGACCACTACCTCCATCAACTTAGCCGCCGCTTTTGCGCTGAAAAAAAAGAGAACGCTTCTCATCGACCTCGACCCGCAGGCCAACGCCTCAATCACCTTCTTTTCTCCTGACGAAACGCAGGCCACCATGTACGACGTCTTCGCCGAGCATCCCGCGGAGATGGCCAAAATTATCCGCCCGACCAAAGACCCGAATCTGTTTGTCGCTCCCGGTCGCCTCGCGCTCGCAAGGCTTGAGCAGCAACTCGCCGGGCAGTTCGATGCGCCCTTCAGGCTGAAGGACGCGCTTGCGCCTATTTTGAAGAGCTACGACTACATCGTGCTCGACACGCCTCCGGCGCTCGGGATTCTAACCGTGAACGCGCTGGTCGCCTCCACGCATCTCCTTGTGCCCATCCAAGCCGCTTATTTCGCTATCGAAGGCACGGACGATCTTCTCGAAACGTACGGTCGAATTCGCTCGCGGCCCAACCCTGATCTGAAAATGCTCGGCGTCGTCATCACGCTCTACGACAAGCGCACAAATATCTCGCGCGATACGCACGAGCAGATTCGCGCCACATTTGGCAATGCGCTTTTCAAAACGCGCATCAGCAAGAACGTTCGCCTCGAAGAGAGCCCGGCGTACAAAGAAACTGTTTTCACCTACGCGCCGAAGTCTTCCGGCGCCGAAGAATACAAGAAGCTTGCCCAGGAGGTAATACAACGTGTCGAAGAGGATCGGGTTACCCGTCACTCTCAAGATGCGGCATGACGCGCATTACGTCGAGACGCTGACCAGCTTTAGCGGCGCGTCCATCGGGCGCATGATCCCGATCGACAAGATCCGGCCGAATCCGGACCAGCCCCGCAAGCATATTGGCGACGTCAGCGAGCTCTCTGCCTCGATTCGCGAGAAGGGTGTACTGGAGCCGCTATTGGTGCGCTATATGCCGCGCGAAGATTCCTACCATATTATTTCCGGCGAGCGCCGTTACCACGCCTCTCAGGCCGCCGGCTTGCACGAATTGCCCTGCATCGAAAAAATCGCAGACGACGCGGAAACGCTTGAACTCGCACTGATCGAAAATCTTCAGCGTAAGGATCTCACTGCGTTCGAGGAAGCGGACGGCTTGCAGCGCCTCGCCGACCACTTCGATTACACGCACGACGACATTGCCAAAAAAATCGGCCGCGCCAGATCGTCCGTCACCGAAACCATGTCTCTGCGAGTGATTCCTGACGAAGTCCGCCGCGATTGCATCGAGAAGGGAATCGTCACCAAGTCGCTGCTGCTCCAGGTTGCGCGTCAGCCGAGCGAAAAGAAAATGCACGAAATGGTGCAGCGCATCGTTGCCGGCGGATTGACCCGCGACGAAGCGCGCCGTGCGCGCAAGGAAGAAACCGAGTCCTCCCCGCGCCCTCAGGCCTATGTTTTCGATTACGAAGCCGAGGACGGCTCGTTTCGCGTGCGTCTGCAATTCCGCAAGAGCCACGTCAGCCACGAGGAGCTCGCCGCCGCGCTCCGCGCAGCTCTCCGCCAAGTCGAGTCCGGCTCGCTCTCATCCTCCGCCGCCNNCCATCCCGAGCGGAGTCCCCCGCGATTTGCTCCTGCGCCTTGATGTGCGAGGCGCGGGAGGCAGCGAGGGATCTGCTGTGGATGTTGAAATCTGCGTCGATGCTAAGGTGTAACGTTTTCGGCTTTCTTGCGGTAGGTTCCGAATTTCTCCGCAATCGGCTTCAGCGTCGGATAAAACTGCAC
>PKUY01000095.1 GCA_003131705.1 Acidobacteriota bacterium
TTCTATGTTCAGAAACGGCTGAACAGGCACCTGAGTATTTGCAGAAACGAAACAAGTCGCGTAGTATCTATGGCGCGGGGTGGAGCAGCCTGGTAGCTCGTCGGGCTCATAACGCGCCAAACGCCAACCGGCTCTGCCGGATTCAAACGACTTAGCGCTTCTTCTCAGCCGTAAAAGCCTCTCAGAACGGGATATTCTGGGCACTTAACGGGCACCTGAGAACCACATGTTGCTGCTCGCGCTGGATTACAGCAGCATACGCAACCGTCTGCTTAGAAGGTGCGCACTGCAAAAGTCGAAGTGCCGCTTCTGGCGTCGCTCACGCGAAAAACACGGGGTGCAGCCAAGCTCTTAAATTGGACCGTAAGTGGACCGAAAATCCTCACTTCTGTGGAGCCGACACCTCCGTGGTCGCGTGGTCCGGGATGTGACCGAACACTCGGACTCATCATGTGCGGCGAGGTATCACTTCCGACGCCTTTCGAAAGATAGAAGTCCGCTCCCACTGATTCCGTCGTATAAGTAAGCAGTACCCCCTTCCTTCGGACAAGTCGCCGTAAGCCAGCGATGGCCGGACCACTCGTAAATCAAAAAATGGACGGATTGAAATGCCTCCCATGATACATCTCATCTATGCAAGCGTGGCAACACAGGACTTCAAAACCGAGCAGCTTACCGACCTCCTGCAACAAGCTCGCGAGGCGAATGAACGTGTGGGCCTGACTGGCATCCTTCTCTATTCTGACGGCAGTTTCTTTCAAGTCCTGGAAGGCGAACCATCGGTTATTGATCAGCTATACCAGAAACTTCTTCTGGATAAGCGCCATACGCAGTTAACCGTGATTATCAGGGAACCGATTGCCAAGCGGTCCTTTGGAAGCTGGAGCATGGGTTTTTCCAGCGTTTCGCCGGAAGAGTTCACAAAAATTGATGGGCTAAACGACTTTTTTGAGAATGGCTCATGTTTCCTTCAGCTCGATGCAGGACGCACGAAGAAGCTGCTAGCCGCGTTTGCAGAAGGACGCTGGCGTGTGAAACTCAGCGGTTCAAGGCAGCCGGTCGCCTGACCATGGAGCAGAGCGCACCCGATCCTAACTTCACCTTCGCGTTTCAGCCCATTGTCGATGTTAATGGGCGCGAAGTCATCTCCTATGAAGCGCTGATCCGAGGGCCGGGCAACGAGTCTGCCTATCAGATCCTGAAACAGGTGCCGGCCGAGAGGCTGCTTATTTTCGACCAGAAGGCACGCGTTGAGGCAATTGTCCTTGCCACGCGGCTGGGAATAGCTTGCAACCTGAACCTCAATTTCATCCCGCAGAGCCTGCACTCCTCGACGACATCAATTTCATCTACCCTGGAAGCCGCAGATCGAAGCCATCTTGCCATCGAGCGCATCGTCCTCGAAGTGACCGAGGGAGAAATTATCGCCGATCAGGGCCGCTTCGCCGAGCAGATCAATGAGTACCGTGGCCTTGGTCTGAAGGTAGCCATCGATGACTTTGGCGCCGGATATTCCGGACTGAACTTGCTCGCCAATTTCCAACCCGATCAGATCAAACTCGACTTAACGTTAGTCCGCGGCATAGAAAGCCACGGTCCGCGTCAGGCCATCGTTCGCGCGGTCGGCCAGGTCTGCAACGACCTTGGGATTGACGTAATCGCCGAAGGCGTCGAAACCGAGGCCGAATACACGTGGTTGGCGACCGAAGGGGTGCGGCTATTTCAGGGATATTTGTTCGCAAAGCCCGCTTTCGAGTCCTTCCCGCCAGTACATTACCCTTAGAATCGTTGAACTTGTCGTTGCAGAAACCATAGGACCGCCCCAACCGAAATCCGTACTTGCGATAACTCATAAGAACTTGTCCCAAACTACACAGTTCTTCCTCCGTTGTCCAAATAGCCTCAATGGCAGGAATGCTTTTACAACAGCCATAAGTGGAAACTTCTCGCAGACCGGAGGCGGTCGAAACGCCTGATCTTCCTAGTCTTGAATGAAAGTGTGACTCTTGGTAAATGATTCCAAATTAATTCTGCTGACGGGGCCGACTGGGTATGTCGGTGGACGCTTGCTTCGCGCACTCGAAGCCGCCGGTCGCCGCGTACGTTGCCTGTCACGACATCCCGAGACTCTAAGTCAGCGCGTGGCGCACACAACGGAAGTGGTGAAGGGCGATGTTCTCGATGCGATGTCTCTTCCACCGAACATGATTGGCGTGCACACCGCCTATTACCTCGTACATGCAATGGCTTCGGCGAATTCCTTTGAGGACGAAGACCGACGATCGGCGCATGCGTTCGCAGTCGCGGCGCGCGATGCGGGCGTCGAGCGCGTCATCTACCTCGGCGGACTTGGCCGCGGGAGCAAACTGTCAACACATCTGAGAAGCCGCCAGGAAGTCGGTCGTATCCTGCGAGAGTCCGGGGTAGCGACCATCGAATTTAGAGCCTCAATCGTGATTGGGTCAGGTAGCGCTTCTTTCGAAATGATACGGGCCTTGGTTGAGAAACTGCCAGCGATGATCACTCCTCGCTGGGTAACAACACGCACGCAGCCAATTGCGGTCGAAGACGTTATTGCTTATCTGATGCAGGCGCTCGACCTCGAGATCAATGGCAGCAGCATTATTGAGATCGGGGGAGCCGACCAGGTCAGCTATTTGGACCTCATGAAGGAATACGCCCGTCAGCGTGGCCTGAAGCGATGGATGATTCCTGTGCCGGTGCTGTCTCCACGGCTGTCGAGTCTTTGGTTGGGTCTTGTCACACCCGTCTATGCGCGTGTCGGTCGCGAGTTAGTGGATAGTTTGCGTAACGAAACCGTTGTAAGGGACCGATCAGCAGCTGATTTATTCTCCATTCACCCACTTGGCTTTCGTGAAGCACTGACGAGAGCGCTCGCCAATGAAGATCGGGAGTTTGCCGAAACGCGCTGGTCCGATGCGTTTTCTTCCGTTGCAACTTCCCCGCAGTGGGGCGGAACTACATTCGGCCGCCGTATTGTGGACTCGCGGTCGGCGCGTGTGCCTTTTTCTGCGGCCATGGCCTTTCGACCAATCGATCGGCTGGGGGGTAAGACAGGCTGGTACTACGGAAATTGGCTCTGGCGAATTCGCGGGTTGTTGGATTTGCTGTTTGGCGGGGCGGGCATGCGGCGTGGGCGACGCGTGCCAGATCATCTCTTCCCAGGCGACACCGTTGATTTCTGGCGGGTCGAAGAAGTCCAACGCGACCATCTGGTCCGACTGTCGGCAGAAATGCGTTTACCTGGTCGAGCGTGGTTGCAGTTCGAGGTGGAACCCTCCGGTTCAGGATCGCTCATTCGCCAGACGGCTATCTTCGACCCGGTGGGGTTGTTCGGACAGCTCTACTGGTACTTCTTATATCCGATCCACCATTTGATCTTCGCAGGAATGCTGCGAGGGATCGTGCGTGCGATGGGGGAATGCCGTTGACCAATTTCCCGAAACCCACGATTGTCATCAGCAAGTGCATCGGCTTTGATCCCTGCCGATACAACGGAGGGATGGTACAGGATAAATTTGTTGCACGCCTTAAGCCACACATAGAGGTCATCTCCGTTTGCCCCGAGGTCGAGATCGGCTTGGGGATTCCACGTGCGCCCGCGCGCATCATTTGCTCCGGGGACGAATTGAAACTCATTCAGCCCTCGTCTGGCTTGGATCTTTCGGAAAGCATGCGGGGATTTACGTCCGGGTTCCTCGAAACTTTGGTAAAGGTAGACGGGTTCATTCTGAAAAATCGATCGCCATCCTGCGGATTTACAGATGTGAAGTTTTATTCCGGGCCGGAGAGAGGTCCAGCAATTGGTAGAACGGCCGGTTTGTTCGGAGGTGCTGTTCTACAAAAGTTCGGCGACTTGGCAGTAGAGGACGAAGGCCGACTTAAGAATCTGAGTATCCGCGAACATTTTCTGACGCGCATCTTCGCGCTTGCTCGATTACGCAAACTTCTACAATCCGGATCGATGCGCAGTCTCGCACGCTTTCATTCGCTGAATAAGCTGCTCTTGATGGCTCACAGCCAAACCAAGCTGAGTGAACTGGAGAGAATTGTTGCGAATTCCGATAGAAAACGGACTGCTATTATCTTGAACTTATACACGAGGTATTTTCGGGAGGCGCTCCGCAAACCCGTGAGACGCGCATCGCCAATCAATGTCCTTATGTACACCCTCGGTTACTTCAAGAAGAAGTTATCCACAAGCGAAAAACTGTACTTCCTGGAAATATTGGAGGCGTATCGTCAAGGCAGGACGCCATTGTGCAGTGCCGCGAGCATACTAAGATCCTGGATCATAAGATTCAAATCAAACGATCTGTGCGAGCAGACTTTCTTCAGTCCCTTTCCAGAAGAGCTCATGACCCTGGATGATTCTGGCGGGTCACGGACTTGAGCGCAAATTCGACAGGAGAGTTGCCAGTTTCAGGCTTCGAGCTTTCTATTGAAAATTCTCTCGTTGGACCGCATGGGCGGAAGATGCAGGGCGGAAGATGCCGGCTGGAATACATGGACAAGTCTCTGTATCCTAATTGGGAGGATGACGGCTGCACGGCTTGGTCACCCCGCTCGGTTTGCGAGATCACCTGCCAAGAAAGCAGCGGGTCTAATCCATCGCACTGGAGCGGCAACTCGCGTAGTAGCGGCGCGGGAGAGCGGACTGATTGTGATCGTCGGGCTAATACCCCGGCAGATTCATCGCCCAACATTGGATTCACGCAAATCCAGTCAAATGATGTCCCTGCCGCCAAATTGCACACTTATCGGGCACCTGAGTATTTGCAGAAGAGCGGCAAGTCGCGTAGTATCTATAGCGCGGGGTGGAGCAGCCTGGT
>PKUY01000115.1 GCA_003131705.1 Acidobacteriota bacterium
TGATTCGATCAAACTTCTCCTTTGAGTGCCACCGCCGAGGATCTTCACTTAATATCGTCCGGGAAAGTTCCGACGATCCGGCTGGATAGCTGCACCACGAACCCACGAACCTATACCGTCGCCATGAATCGGGATAGAATGAGGTCGCCCAATTTCTCATAGCCTTCTCTGAAAGTCAGGGGAGCCATGGAAGACGCTCTCGGAGTTCATCGCCTTCATTTTGCTTTCACCATAACGTTTCACTACATCTTCCCGCAACTCACCATGGGTTTGGCGCTTCTGATTCTAATCCTGAAGACTGTCGCCCTCCGAACCGCCGATCCGCTATGGAACCGCGCGGCACAATTCTGGGCCAGGATCTTCGGGATTAGTTTCGCGATTGGCGTTGTCACAGGNNTGGCCACCGGCATCACCATGGAGTTCCAGTTCGGCACGAACTGGTCGGAGTTCTCGAAAGCCGCGGGCGGAGTCATCGGTCAAACGCTGGCAATGGAAGGCGTCTTTTCGTTTTTCCTCGAGTCATCTTTCCTGGGTGCATTCTTGTTCGGCGAAAAAGCCCTCGGGCCACTCCGGCACTGGTTTTCTTCGCTGATGATGTTTATCGGTTCGTGGCTCTCCGGCTATTTCATCGTCGCGACGGACGCATGGTTGCAGCATCCCGTGGGATACGCGCTGGGGCCGGCAGGTTCCATTGAATTGCGCAGTTTCTGGGCACTTCTTTTCAATCCGTGGGGACTGTGGCAATACGCGCATACGATGATCGGCGCTGCGCAGACGGGCTGCTTTACGATGGCAGCGGTTGGGGCGTATTACTTGCTCTCGCATATCCATGAAGATTACGGAAAAATCTTCGTGCGGGTCGGCGTGATCGTTGGCGCGATCGCCGCTTGCCTGCAACTGTTTCCCACGGGCGACCGCCAGGGCGCAATGATCGCGAAGCATCAGCCGGTCACGCTTGCAGCGATGGAAGGACTTTTTCATACTGAGCGGGGGGCTCCGCTCGCAATCCTCGGCCAGCCTGACGTGCCCAACCAGCGCATGGAAAACCCGATGATCGTTCCTCGAGCGTTGAGTTTTCTTACCTATCGACGATGGGCTGCGCAGGTGGAAGGCCTCGATCATTTCCCACAGTCCGATCGGCCCGATCATATCGAGTTGCTCTACTTTAGCTATCACATCATGGTTGGTCTGGGGACAATCTTCATCGGCATTTTGGTGATTGCAGCCTGGAAATTGTATCGGGGAATGCTTTTCCGCTCGAAAATGATGCTCTGGGTGCTGATGCTGTCGTTCCCGTTCCCGTTCATTGCGAATACGGCTGGATGGATCACGGCGGAGGTAGGGCGCCAGCCGTGGCTCATCTATGGGTTGATGCGCACGCGCGAAGGTGTTTCGCCTCTGGTATCGGCTGGAAGCGCATGGTTCACGCTGATTGGTTTCGCGGGAATCGACGCGATTTTGGCGATCTTGTTTTTGTTTCTTATATACCGCGAGATCGACCGCGGACCTGAACCCAACCGCATCGGCGCTGTGGAGATTCCTTCGGTCTCCGGAGCGCACTGAGAAGAAGAATACGTCATGGGAAGCATATGGTTCTGCCTCGTTGCTGTTCTGCTTGCGGGTTACGTCATCCTCGATGGATTTGACCTCGGCGCGGGCATTCTGCACTTGTGGATCGCGCGCGACGAGACCGAGCGGCGCATCGTGATTCGTACGATCGGTCCCGTCTGGAGTGGCAACGAAGTGTGGCTGGTCGCCGCTAGTGGAACGCTGTATTTTGCGTTTCCCGCGCTCTACGCAGCCAGCTTTAGCGGTTTTTATCTACCGCTGATGATCGTCTTGTGGCTCTTGATATTCCGCGGGATCGCGCTCGACTTTCGGGGACACATCGGCGGCCCGATTTGGCCGGTGTTCTGGGATGCATGTTTCACGGCGTCGAGCTTGCTGCTCGCTCTGTTTTTGGGCGCGGCGCTCGGAAATGTTGTGCGCGGCGTTCCGCTCGACAACCGCGGCCGCTTCTTCGAGCCGCTCTGGACTAATTTCGTGCCTTTNNGGATTCTCGACTGGTACACGATTTTTGTCGGCGTGGTTGCGCTCGCAACGCTCACGCTGCACGGTGCAGCGTGGCTCGCGTTTAAGACCGAAGGTGAGCTGAACGAACGCGCGCTCCGCTGCGCCTCGCGGCTTTGGTGGCTGGTCGCGACGCTCATCCTTGCGATCACGATAACAAGTTTCCGCTTGGTGCCGCGATTGACGCTGAGCTTTCGTGCGTGGCCCTGGGGGTTGACTTTTCCGATCCTTGCGATCGCCGGACTTCTCGGCATCAAATTGTGCGTCCGGCTGAAACATGACGCTGGCGCATTCGGCATGTCGTGCTTGTTTATCGCCGGGATGCTCGCGAGTGTGGCGTTCAGCCTTTATCCCAACGTACTTCCGGNNCTGATCCGGAAATTCGTAGCGAAAGTGTCATCGAGGTCCCAGAAGACCTAGCTTCCATCGACGTCAGCGTCACGGACTCGGATGGGAAGCCTGTCTCCGATGCCACTGTGAAACTCACTCTCGACATGCCTGTCCCTACTAAAAACTCG
>PKUY01000344.1 GCA_003131705.1 Acidobacteriota bacterium
AACTCATTCAAAACAAAGGATCGGCGTCGCGTCTACTCGACAATTCAGGACGGCGTTTCACAGCCGAGCCCAGCGATCGAGCAACCTCTCTTTTCTTCCGCTTCGAGCGAAGAAAGACCCCTCGCTGCGCTCGGGAATAACGTCCAAGAACACTTTTTCCGCAAACTCCCATGCCGCACGATATTAAAGACGCGCTGCTGATCTACAACCCGACGAGCGGGCGGAAACGCCATCGCCGTTTCACGGAGATCGAGCAGGCGGCGCGCATCTTGAAGGATGCCGGAATTGCCGCGGAGCTTGCGCCCACAACCGGCCCCGACACTGCGACCAAGATTGCGCGACACGCGGTCGATCAGCGTCGCGGAATGGTCATCGCCTGTGGCGGCGACGGCACGATCAATGAGATCGTCAACGGCCTCGCCGGAAGCCAAGTCCCGATGGCGCTGCTGCCTGCAGGAACCGCAAACATCTTGGCCAAAGAACTCGGCATTCCCTGGGACATTCCCGGCGCTGCGCGCCTGATTCCGAGCGGCACGCTTCGAAGAATCTCGCTCGGCATCGCATGCCCGTTGAACGGGAATCATTCCGCCGCCATCTCGGGCGAGGGCCGGTATTTTCTGTCCGTGGCAGGCGCGGGACCTGACGGAGCCATCGTGAACGGCGTGCATGCGGGACTGAAGAAGAGTACGGGCGTGATCGCGTATTGGGCCGAGGGTGTCCGCCAGCTTTTTCAGTACGGCTTCCCTGAAATGCATGTTCATTCCGGCGGAAAACGACGTAAGGCCACCATCATCGTGGTCGGCAGGACTGCTCATTACGGCGGCCCGTTTAAAATCACGACAGGTGCCAGCCTCTTCGAAGATTCGTTCGAGTTCCTCACGAATTCCAAGCGCAGCCGGCTGAGCTATCTCGCCTGTCTGCCCTCGATTTGGCTCGGCACGCATCGCGACAGGGACGGAATTGAAATGTGGAAGGCGACGGAAACGATTTGCGAATCCGCCAACGGCGAACCGGTATACGCTCAGGTCGACGGCGAGCCCGTGGGAGCTTTGCCGCTCTCGTTCAGGATCGTGCCGGATGCGTTGTCGATTGTGACGCCGGCGGCAAAGTAGATCGAATTCTTCCAGCAAGACGCAACGTGGAACCATTCACACACGCATTCACATCTCTCGCGCTGGCGCGCGCCGGTCAGCGGCGCTTGCCGCGTTTCGGCACAGCTATGCTGATTACTTCCGGCCTTTTACCCGATCTTGATTACGTAAGTTACATCGCGGGCCCGGCCGCTTTCATGCAGTTTCATCGCACGGCGCTGCATTCCATCGCTGGATCGGCCGCGATGGCTTGCGCGGTTGCCGGCGCGTTCTGCGTCCTGGATAGAAAAATGCCTCCGCAAAAACTGCCTCAGCGTAAAACATTCGCGCCGCTCGGGTTTGGAGTTGCTCTCGCGATATGCGCGATCGGTGCTGCCGGGCACTTAATTCTGGACGTGGCGAGTGGCGTCGGCGTGCAACTTCTGTGGCCTTTCCGGACGCACTGGTCCTCCTGGGATCTTGCGGCGGACCTTGATCCGTGGATTCTGTTTCTACTGGTAGCGGGGTTGCTGTTGCCATTGCTGTTCAAGCTTGTGAGCGAAGAGGTCGGCGAACGCAAGAAAGGCAGCGGCGGCAACGGAGCCATCATCGTATTGCTGCTATTGGTGGTTTACTTCGGCGTGCGAGCGAGGTTGCACGGCGAGGCGATCGATCTGTTGCTGTCCCGCGAATATCATGGCCGAGTTGCGCTTTCGGCGGGAGCGTTTCCGGAATCGTCCGCGCCCTTTCGTTGGCGCGGCGTCGTCGTGGCGGACAACACAATCGAAGAAGTGCCAGTCCCACTCGGCCCCGGTGAGGAATTCGATCCCAATAATAGCGTGACGCATTACAAAGCGGAAGATTCTCCCGCGCTCGACATCGGAGAAAAAACAGCCGCAGCCGTGAAATTCCTAGCGTATGCCAGCCTGCCGCTCGCGAGCGTCCACAGGCGCGAGGCCGGCTATCGCTTCGAAGTCCACGACCTCCGATTTGCAGCGGACGATTTCGAGCCGGCGAACGTTTTCCTGCGCATCGATTTCGACGGTAACCTTCAGATTAGAAACGAGGAATTTCACTTCGCTTCATCACCCAACGATTAGCTGGCCCGAGCTAAACCCGCTTCACAGCCATTACGCATCGCGTCCCGAGCACACCCCATCGTTCCGACGCGCCTGCAAATCAGCGAGTTGCTGGCGCTTTGTGGAAGAGCAAGCGGCTAATTAGGTAAAGCAGCAGGAGAACTCCAAGGACGGAGAGCGCGAGACCCATCTTGTGCGCCGTCAGGAACAGTAACACCGCCTCACCGTAGCGCACGGCTAGAATCCCTTCGATGAAGTAGCGCAAGACGCGGCCCAGCAAAAGGGCCGAAACGAAAGTGTGCAGGGGAACTTGAAACACGCCTTCGGCGAGGACGAATACCTTGAACGGAAACGGCGGCGGCAGAATTGCTGGAATAAACACGCTGAGAAAAGCGTTCCGCTCGACCCAGCGCTTCGCCCCCTCCGCAGCGTTTCCCGCGCGGCGGTGAAAGAATGCCTCACCGCCTTTTTTCGACAGCAGGTAAAGCCAGATGCAGCCCGCGAGCGATCCGAGCGCCGCCATCGCACAGTAATACGGCATGCGCGCCGGCCTTTGAACGGAAAGCTCGATTACCAGCGCGTCGGTGATAAATGGAAAGCTAAGAACGGAGGAATCGAGAAAAGCCACGACGAACAATCCGCCGCCGCCCATTACCGCAACGATTTTCGCCAGCCAGTGCGGCAATTTAATTTGATTCATGTTCGGCTTAGTCTCGCAGAAATCGGCCGATTGTAGCAGAGTTCGTCTCAGCGTCTCCGGAAGGGCGCCAGAGCGAAATTGCTGAATCGCACTCGGTCAGATAGAATTCGTTCTTGAACAATTCCTCCCACGCAACGACGCTCCTTGACGGTTTGAACGAACGCCAGCGCGAAGTCGCGCTGACGACTGAAGGCCCCGTGCTCGTTCTCGCCGGCGCCGGCACGGGCAAGACACGAGCGATCACCTATCGCGTAGCGCACTTGATCGAGCAGGGCGTGCCTCCGGGCGCAATTCTTGCAGTCACATTCACGAATAAAGCTGCCGGCGTGATGAAAGATCGAATCAGCGAGTTGTTGCGCTTGAGCGGACGCAGCGGATCCGACATTTGGGTCTCCACCTTCCACTCTTTCTGCGCGCGGCTGCTACGGCGCGAGGCCACCCACATCGGCCTGCCGCGCGATTTCGCCATCTACGACGATGACGCGCAAACTGCCGCGGTGAAGCGCGCGCTCGCGCAACTCGATTTTTCCGCGGAGGACTACCCGCCGCGCAGCGTGCGCGCGCAGATCAGCCGTGCGAAGAATCACGGCATCTCTCCAGACGAAATGGAAGCCGAGGCGGAAACGTCTCGCGATCCGGATCGCCAGGATGCGGCGAAAGTGTTTCGTGTTTACAACGAGATCCTGCGCAAGGCATCCGCCCTCGATTTCGACGATCTGTTGCTGCGCGCCGTCGACCTGCTTCGCGATCATCCGGACGTACGTGCCGCATGGAGCGGGCGCTTCCAGTATTTAATGGTCGACGAATTCCAGGATACGAATCGCGCGCAGGAAGAACTCGTGCGCCTGTTGGCGGGCACGCGAAAAAATGTCTGCGTCGTGGGAGATGAAGACCAGTCGATTTACGGGTGGCGCGGCGCGCGCGCGGGGAACCTCAAACAATTCACCGAGGACTTCCCAGGCGCCAAGATCATTCGCCTCGAAGAAAATTATCGCTCGACGCAAACGATCCTCGACGCCGCTGCCGCTGTGGTCAAAAACAATACCGACCGGCTCGGCAAGAATCTTCAAGCCACGCTGGGCGCGGGCGACAGGCTGCGCTTTTTCGAGGCGCCGGACTCCGTCGCCGAAGCGGAATTCATCTGCGGCGAAGTTTCGCCCCTGGTGCGCGGCGATCCCGACTTCCACGTTGCTGTCCTCTATCGCACGGGCGCGCAATCACGATCGTTCGAGGAAGTTTTGCGCCGGCTGGGCATTCGCCATCGCGTGGTGGGCGGTTTCAGCTTTTACGAACGCGCAGAAGTGCGAAATGCGCTCGCCTATGTGCGGCTCCTGTTCCATCCCGAGGACAACGTTGCGCTGCTACGCGTGCTGAACGTGCCGCCGCGTGGAATCGGCGCCACCACAGTCGCGGCCATCGAAGCGCGCGCGAAAGAAACCGGCAAGTCTCTATGGGATGTGATCGGCGATCGTGACTTCGCTGTCGGAAAAAAATCGGCCGGGGCGCTGAATTATTTCCGCAAGCTGATCGAGGATCTTCAAGAGGAGCGCGACAGCATCGCGTCCGCGCAACTCATCGAGAGAGTGCTCGAGCAGACAGGCTATCTCGACTGGGTCGAGCAACAAGACAATATGGAGCACACCTCGCGCGCGGAGAATCTGCGGGAACTCTCGAACGCCATGGCGGAGGCGGCCGCGCAGGGCCAAACGCTGGAAGATCTGCTCGACCGCGCGGCGCTCACGGCCGATTCGGACGAATATGACGAGACGATTGCTGTTTCGCTGATGACGCTTCATAGCGCCAAGGGTCTCGAGTTCGACGCCGTGTTCCTCGCGGGCCTCGAGGAAGGCGTGCTACCGCACAGCCGCTCGTTCAATACCAACGCGGAAATCGAAGAGGAACGCCGCCTTTTCTACGTCGGTATGACGCGCGCCAAGCGGTCGCTCGTTCTATCGCGCGCGGTGTATCGTCGCACGTACGGCGAAGATCGATTGCGCGCGTCTATTCCGTCTCGTTTTCTCGCCGAAATCCCGGCCGATTTGATCGAGGCCGCCGCGGGATCGCAATCCGAGCCCGGTGAAACACGGCGCTACGAGCCCGATCCCGAATTTTCCGAGGGCGACGGATATCGCCGCACGCGCACGGAGTATGGCCGGTCCGCTTACGGGCGGCCTTCGTCCGGGCGCTCCGCTTACGGTAATGCTGCGCCGGGCCGTTCGGCGTCAGCGGGCCGCGCATCCAGCGATCCGCTTGTGGGAAAGCGCGTCCGCCATTCAAAATTCGGCGTCGGCACCGTCATTGAGGTCGAGGGCGACGGCGAGGATCGCAGGCTTACCGTCAGCTTCCAGGATTACGGACCCAAGAAATTGCTCGAGCGTTACGCGAATTTGCAACTCGCCTAGGGATCCAGATCCAAACGTAACTCGTTATTTGAGAGCTGGATATGCTCTGAACGACAGGTTGCGCGAAAGGGCCTGCCAAGGTAGAGTTTTCTTCCGTCGCACGGGGAAGGTGGCGATTGGACCCACAGCTTTTCCGTACCAAGAGCATCGACCAGCTCATTTCCGACGCAGACAGGCCAGAAAAGCGGCTCAAGAAGTCGCTCGGATGGCTGAGCCTCACTTCGCTCGGCATCGGCGCGGTGATCGGTTCCGGAATTTTCACGATTATTGGTACGGCAATCGCCGGTCAGAAGCTTCAAGCGAGTTCGGTTCTAAATGCCCCGCTGCTCGAATACCTGATCTACCATTCCGCTTCTTTTGGCAGGCCGGGCGCTGGACCGGCGATTGCGCTTTCGTTCGCTCTGGTGGGCGTGGTGTGCTGCTTCGCGGCGCTCTGCTATGCCGAGCTCGCGGCGATGATTCCCATCGCAGGCAGCGCCTACACTTACACGTACGCCACGATGGGCGAACTCATCGCCTGGATCATCGGCTGGGATTTAATCCTGGAATATGCGGTGTCGAACATGGCCGTGAGCGTGGGATTTTCGGCTCACGTGGTAGCGCTCTTCGACTGGTTCAATTTTCATCCGAACCTGCGCTGGATCACTCCGGCATATTTGCCCGGAGGACTTTCCGATCTGCAAGGCAACACGCTCTACGATCCCGGCTGGCACTTCGGCTTCAACTGGCCGGCGTTCGTGATCGTGATGTTGCTCACCGCTGTGCTCGTGCGCGGAATCAAGGAGTCCGCGCGCACGAACAACGTGATGGTGTTGCTGAAAATTGTCGCAATCCTCATCTTTATCGCGGTCGCTTCGCCCCACATCCATCCTTCCAACTGGCATCCCTACGCGCCGAACGGCTGGCCTGGGATCCTCACCGGGGGGTCGATTATTTTCTTCACTTACATCGGCTTCGACTCGGTTTCGACCGCCGCCGAAGAGTGCAAGAATCCGCAGCGGGACCTGCCGATCGGAATCATTACAACTCTGGTGATCTGCACCGTGCTTTACATCGGCGTGGTGGTGGTGCTGACCGGCCTGGTGCCGTGGCAAACGCTGGTGGACGATGCGGCGCCGGTGGTGAACGTGATGAAGCGTCTCCATTTTGGCAACGTACGCCTGGTCGTGCTCATCGGGGCGTTGCTGGGCATGATTTCGTCGCTGCTCGTTTTTCAACTCGGACAGGCCCGCGTCTGGTTTGCAATGTCGCGTGACGGTCTGCTGCCCGGCGTTTTCTCGCGTGTCCACCCGATCTATCGCACGCCCGACTTTTCCACGTGGGTGGCGGGATTTCTCGTCGGCATCCCTGCGGGGCTGCTCGACATCGGCACCCTGGCCGACCTCTCCAATATTGGGACGCTCTTTGCTTTTGCACTGGTCGCTGGAGGTGTGTTGATCCTTCGCTTCCGTGAGCCGGATCGCCCTCGGTCTTTTCGCGCACCCGGCGGCCTGCTTGCACCGATCGTAACGATTCTTACGTGCCTGCTCCTAATGGCCGGACTCCCTATAACAAACTGGATCCGATTTTTTGTTTGGCTGCTGATCGGGCTGGTACTCTATTATTTCTACGGGCGCAAACACAGCGAACTGTCCAACGCCAAGTTGCAGGCGCAGGCGGCTCTAAAGGGAGGTCCCAACTGATGCGCTATCGCTTTTACACGCGCACTTGGCTGGCCCTTCTGGTTCTGCTCCTGGCTCTGCCGTCGTCGTTCGGATGGGGAGAAAATGCCGAGCGCATGATCGCGGACAAAGCCGTCGACACGCTGCCTGACGAGATGATTTACTTTTTCCAGGCGAACCGCCAATTCATCATCCAGCACGTGTCCGATCCCGCCCAGTCTGAGGCAAAAAACCCGTCCGAGCGCCGCAACAATTTCATCGAACTGGATCACTACGGGCCATTTCCGTTCGCGGCGCTTCCTCGAGTTTACACGGAAGCGGTTGCCAAGTATGGACGACGCACGATCCAAGCTCACGGGCAGCTCCCCTGGCAGATCGGGCTGTACAGTCAGAAATTGACGAACGCGTTTCACGATCACAATTGGGAAGAGGCGAAACTTTCGGCTGCTATTCTCGCCCACTATGTCGCCTGCGCGCATGATCCCTTCCGATCGACAACAAATAGCGATGGCAATCTTTCGCTGCAACCAGGCGTGAACGAGCGATTCGGTTCTGGCCTCGTGGACCGCTACCAGCGATTCTTTTTCATGAAGCCAAACGAGGCTTCTTTCATCCGCGATCCAACCGATCACGCGTTCGAGATGTCGTCGAGTGCTCATGCGTGGATTGAGAGCATTCTTCTGGCAGACCGGCGCGCACATGCAGGACTCGCCGGCTACAACGACGAATACTATGACCGCTTCTACGCGCAGGAAGGCGCCGTGCTGATTCGTCAGTTCGCCGATGCCTCGACCGATCTCGGATCGTATTGGATGACCGCATGGATCAACGCCGGACGGCCACAGCTACCGGGATACTGAACGACACTGAACGGACATCGTGACGCAGCCACAGCGACAACCTACGATCCTTGACGCACTCCCAAAAGCTGAATTGCATTTGCACCTGGAAGGATCGATTCGCCCGGAAACAGCCGTCGAGCTGGCAGCCCGCCACGACACTAAAATCACGGTCGAAGAAGTCGCCGCCCGCTACAGCTACTCGAACTTCGCCGGCTTTATCGAAAGCTTCAAGTGGGTCACTTCCTTCTTGCGCGACCCGGAAGATTACGCCCTGATCACGCGAAAGCTGCTGGAAGAGCTCNNGCAGAATGTCGTCTATGCCGAAATCACAATTTCGGCCGGCGTGATGCTCCGGCGGATGCAGAACGTGGAAGCAAATTTCACAGCTATCCGCGAAACTTCAGAAGGCGTGCTTTTCCGTCGCATTCGCACCGCTTGGATCTTCGACGCGGCGCGGCAATTCGGCCCTGAGGCCGCCATGGAAGTGGCTCGCTGGGCTTCCAAGCTGCACCGTTCGGGAATCGTGGCCTTCGGGATGGGAGGCGATGAGCTCTCCTTTCCAGCCGTGAACTTCCGCCCATCGTTCGATCTTGCGCGCAGCGAGGGATTGCGTATCGTTTGCCACGCGGGAGAAGTCGGCGGCCCCGAGGCGGTCCGCGAAGCCGTCGATATTCTCGGCGCTGAGCGCATCGGCCACGGAATCGCCGTGATGCACGATCCGGCGCTGGCCGAATCGCTGGCCACCCGGCGCATCGTGCTGGAAAATTGCCCCTCGAGCAATCTGGCGACGGGCGCGCTCGCCAAGCAGATTGGCAAAGCGGACGCTTCTCTTGCGGACCATCCCCTCGCAAAGCTTCTCGATCGGGGATCACTCGTCACGCTCTCGACCGACGATCCCGCGATGTTCGCCACCGATCTGCTGACGGAATATTCCCGTGCCGCGTCGTTGGGATTATCGAAAGAACAGCTTTTGCAACTTGCCGAGCAGAGCTTCAACGCTGCTTTTTTGCCGCCGATTGAAAAGCGCCAGTTCCTCGATGACTTCCGTGGAGCGGCGAAATCCGCGGGCCTGCTATAATCGCCAGCCGGCTCGAGGAGTTTGTCATTACGACGGCCGATTCATGGCCAGAGAAAGCTTTCCCGGGTTCCAAGAGCAAGGAAAACGAATGAAAGCACACGTTTGGGTCATGCTGAAGTCAACGGTTCTTGATCCGCAGGGACAGACGATTCATCGCGCGCTTTCTTCGCTCGGCTACACGAAAGTTCAAGAAGTGCGCCAGGGAAAGTTTTTCGTTCTTCAATTGGATGGCCTGAGCCGCGCGGAAGCGCAGGTCCAGGTCGAACGCATTGCAAAAGAAGTCCTCACCAATCCCGTCATCGAAGAGTTTCGCTTCGAAATCCTCGATTAGCTTTTACTACTGCGTGGGTTCTGGTTGCGGACTTCGCACACCTTCTAGTATAGATTCGGCGCATACACCGCAATAACGGGGGAAAATCATGGGCGGACAACTTTTCATCGCGGGCGCGTTGCTACCCTGGTCGAGATTATCAGCCCGAATCACGGCGTCACCAGTGGCCGCCGCCCGCCCCGGCCCCTGTGCTAACCTAGTTACGATTCTGTCGCCCTCCACAGCATCCAATGGGGAGCCAAGGAGCGATCCCAGTGTGCGGAATTGTCGGCTACATCGGCCCTAAACGCGTGGTACCGCTAATTCTGGATGGGCTAAGGCGCCTCGAATACCGCGGCTATGACTCGGCCGGTATCGCCGTCGTCGGCGAGAGCGGCAAGCTCGAAGTTCGCCGCGCTCCCGGGAAGCTGCGCAATCTCGAAGAGTCGATTCGCGTCACTCCGCTCGAAGGCCTTTACGGCATCGGTCACACACGCTGGGCCACGCACGGCAGACCTACCGAAGAAAATGCCCATCCTCACCGCGACTGCAAGGGCGAGATCGTCGTGGTGCACAACGGGATTATCGAGAATTACGTCGAGCTGAAGACCCAGCTCATTGCCGAAGGTCACAAGTTTGTTACGGAAACCGATACCGAAATCATCGCTCACTTGATCGAAAAATTCTCGAAGGGCGCGTCGCTGGAAGATGCGGTCCTAAAGACCGTGAAGGCCATGACGGGCGCCTACGCTCTCGTAACACTCTCGACCAAGGATCCGCAGAAAATCGTCGCCGCGCGGCTGGGGCCGCCGATCGTATTAGGAATCGGTGAGGGCGAGTTTTTTGTGGCCAGCGACATCCCCGCCATTCTGCAGCACACGAGAAAAGTCATTTTCCTCGGCGACTCAGAAATGGCGGTTCTCACGCCGAAGGGCGTTTGCCTTTTCGATTTCGAAAAACATCCGCTCACCCGCCAGCCCCAGCACATAACCTGGGATCCGATCATGGCCGAAAAGGGCGGCTTCAAGCATTTCATGCGGAAGGAAATCTTCGAGCAGCCGCGCGCCGTTCGCGACACCCTGCTCGGAAGGATTTCGCAGGAAACGGGCAAAGTTTTCCTCGACAAAATGGATATCACCGAGGATGAGTTCCGCAAATTCCGGGACGTAAAGATTGTCGCCTGCGGCACGAGCTGGCACGCCGGGCTTGCCGGAAAATTCATGATCGAGCGCCTCGCGCACCTGCCGGTCGAGGTGGATTACGGCAGCGAATTCCGCTATCGCGATCCTATTCTCGACAAGCACAGCCTGATCATCGCTATCAGCCAGTCCGGCGAAACCGCCGACACTCTCGCAGCCGAGCGTGAAGCGCGGCAAAAGGGCGCGAAGGTCCTCTCGATCTGCAACGTCGTCGGCTCCATGCTGACGCGCGAATCGAGCGGCACGATTTACACGCACGCTGGCCCGGAAATCGGCGTCGCTTCCACCAAGGCCTTCACCGGCCAGCTCACCGCGCTTCTTCTAACGGCTATTCATCTCGGCCAAGTACGCGGGAAACTTGGGGACGCCGCGTCCAAGAGCCTGATGCAGGAGCTCACGCGCCTCCCCAGCAAGATCGAAACAATCCTGCAGAATGACGCGGCGATCGAAGAGCTCGCGCGTCAGTTTTTCCGCTACACCGATTTCCTGTACCTCGGCCGCGGAATTCACTACCCGATCGCCCTAGAAGGCGCGCTGAAGCTCAAGGAAATNNATTTCCTACATTCACGCCGAGGGCTACCCTGCCGGCGAGATGAAGCATGGGCCGAATGCCCTGATCGACGAAAATCTCCCGGTAGTCATCATAGCGACCCGCGATGAATCCGATCCCGCTTCGATGACCCTGTACGAAAAATCAATTTCGAATTTGCAGGAAGTAAAAGCGCGCGACGGCATCGTGATCGCCGTCGTCACCGAGGGCGACCACCTCGCACGGGGCACCGCCGACCACGTAATCGAAATTCCCGCTGCGCCGGAATTAATTGCGCCAATTCTGGAACATGTCCCGCTGCAATTATTGGCCTATCACATCTCCGTCCGGCGCGGTTGCGACGTGGACCAACCCCGCAACCTCGCCAAGTCCGTCACAGTCGAATAGCCTACTCAATCGCGCGCCGCGCATATAAAATGCCCGTCATGGAAGTCCGCTTTCCCGCCCGGCGCGGTTTCGCGTTGCACACAGTCGCCCTCACGGCTGCCCTGCTGTTAGGCCTGTTGCTTCCCTTCCAGGCGCTCGCGCAAGCACCCATTGAAGCGGGCAGCGGGAAACTTGAATCCGTCAAAGTCACAGGCTCGGCCAGATTCCGTTCCGACCAGATCGCGCCCGAGACGAGTCTGAATCCCGGCACCGTCATCGCAAAAGACGACCTGCAACGGGGCGCGGATCGCCTCGCGCAGCTCGGCCCTTTTGCCACCGTGCAATACCGCTTTTCGACGACAGACACCGGCGTGGGTGTCGAATACCAGGTCACCGATGCGCCAGCGGTACCGGTCTGGTTCGACAATTTCCCCGGATTTACCGACGCCGAACTGACCGCGTCGCTAAAGGCCTCGGTCGCATTATTTGATGGCACGGCGCCCGAACGCGGCACTCTCCTGAACGAGATGGCTGACGCGTTACAAACGCTTCTCGCCACGCGCGGCATGCACCCCAGCGTTGCGCATTCGCTCCTCACCGCCCCGACCAGCGGCCAGCGAGTGCAGCAATTTCGCGCCGAGGGTTCCGTGTTGAATATTGCCAGCGTGGAATTCACCGACTCTCTCGCGCAAACCGACCGCGGCATACAGACGCGCATTGCGGATATTGTCGGCCATCCGTTCTCTCGTGCGGCGCTCGAGCTATTCGAATCCGAACAGGTTCGCCCCGTGTATTTGTCTCACGGTTTTCTCCGCGTGCAGTTCGGCTCGCCGACCGCCCGGTTCCTGGGTTCGGGCAACGATGCCCGAGTTGCCGTCGCCGCCCCGATTGAGCCCGGTCCTGCGTTCGCGTGGAATGGAACGGCTTGGAGCGGAAACTCCGCACTTCCCCCAGCGCAGCTCGACAGGCTCGCCACACTTAAGACGGGTGATCCTGCCGACGGCATGAAGATCGAGGCCATTTGGCAAAGCGTGCGTGACGCATACGCCGCGCACGGTTACCTGGAAATGAATCTGAACGCCGTGCCGCAATTCGATGAATTCGCGAAGCGCGTCTCCTACAGTGTGGCCATCACCGAGGGCCCGCAATATCGCATGGGCAAGCTCGTACTCACAGGGCTTTCCATCGAAGGCGAACGCCGCATTCGCGCGGCATGGAAAATTCCTCCCAGCGAGGTATTCGATAGGAGCGTGTACGATGAGTTTTTCGCTTCGGGAATCAAACAGGCCTTTACCGGATTGCCATTTCACTACGAAAAGATCGGGCGTTTGTTCCAGGAAGACCCGAAGACCGGGACGGTGGACGTCCTGATCGATTTTCAATAAGCAGTTGCGTTCCTATCGGCCCAGACACACATGGTTCCTTCAACCGCAGCGGCTACACAACTCCATCGCCTGTTGCGTTGGGCATACTCCGCTGCCTGTGCCGCCGTTTTCCTCGCCTGGAGCCTTTCCGCCTCAGCGCAAGACTCCAAGTCAACAGCGCCGCCGAAAACATCGCAGGATAATCCTGCGACGAAAGCCGTCGACCCCGAAGCCGAACTCCAAAAAGCCCTGGCCGACGCCGGGAATGACAGCGCCGCAATGGTCCGTAATCTGAAAAACTATCTTCAGAAATTCCCGGGCGCTCCGCGAAAAGCGGGCGTGTACCGCGCGCTGGTCGAGGCCTGCCAGCAGATTCGCGACAATGCTTGCGCGCTGGATTATGCCGAGCACCTGATCGCCGTTCATCCCGACGATTCCCAGATGATGTTGCTGGCGGTCGATCTGCTCGAAGAGCGCGGCGACGATGCGAGCCTCACTCGCGCTGAAGGCTACGCCACGCGCGTGCTCGATCGCGTGGAGAAATCTTCGCTGGACGAAAGGCCCGCGCGCGAATCGGCCGCCGAATGGCAGGACGGCCAGGAACAACTTCGCGCCGCGATCTATTACGTGCGCGGTCACGTCGAAAACTCGCAAAGAAATTTCGATGCTGCCGTCAAGGATCTGCAAGCGAGTTACGCCACTCGCCCGAACTCTCTGGCCGCAAAAATGCTCGGTGAGATAGCCGAGATGCGAAAGGATTCAGCCACCGCCATCGACGAGTACGCGCTGGCCTTCGCGCTCCCGGAAACCGGCCCGGCCGGCCACGTCGACCGCCGGGAAGTTCGTCGTCAGCTTGGAAACGTCTGGCGGCAGGCGCACGGCAGCGAGCAAGGCTTGGGCGAGGCCATCCTCGCCGCATACGACCGCGTTTCTGCGCAGGCGCCTGATGCCAAAGCCGATTCGCGCGCCCGAAATAGAGATGCCAGGAACTTTGCAGCTTTTGTCGAGCGGCGCCTTGACGGAACGCCCCTGCCCCTCGCCCCGATGAAGGGAAAAGTCGTGGTGCTGAGTTTCTGGGCCACATGGTGTGGTCCGTGCCGTGAACTCGAACCCATGTTCAATCAAGTGGCAAGGACCTATGACGGAAATCCACAAATCTCGTTTTTCGCCGTCGACACAGACGATGATGAATCGCAGGTCGCCCCATTCATAGCGCGCGAAAAGTGGGATGCTCCCGTCATTTTTGCCGACGGGCTCGATGACTTCATGAAAGTGGAAACCCTGCCTACCGTGCTGATTCTCGGACGCAACGGAGAAATTGTGTATCGCACGGGCGGCCTCGCGCCCGATAGTTTTCCTGAAGCACTCACTGCCGCTATCCAAGCCGCGCTCAGCGCGAATCCGTAAAGGTAAAGATTCGCGGCGTCATCTTTCTTTCGTTTCCAGTTTCGCTCGGTAATTTGCCGCGTCGCGAGCCGCCAGAATCGTGCCCACGTGAATGCTTACGGTATCCGCTAGATGCCGTGCGTAACCTCCGGCAAGAGCTGACGCCGCCGGAGCGCCGTTTCGCCGCGCGTAATCAAATACGAGCGCATCGCGCCGCGCAAGACCTTCCATCGTCAGAGCAAGTCCTCCGAGCTGATCCTCGCGATAGGGGNNGGGTCGGCCCCGGCAACGTAGAACAAAAGTTGTGGATCGAAGTCCAAAAAAGCCTGCCGCAAGTGCTTCTCCAGAATCGCGAGGTAGTCGGCGTCACCGATGCCATCCGGCAAATCGATATCGACCGTGGACCGGGGTCTGAAAAATGGATAATTATTTTCTTGATGGATCGAAAGCGTGTAAACACTTTCATCTGCGCAAAATATCTCGGCCGTGCCGTTCCCCTGATGCACATCTGTATCGACCACCATCGCGCGCTCGATCGCGCCCTCGAACTGGAGCCGCCGTATGGCGATCGCCACGTCATGGATCACGCAGAATCCCTCCCCGTGATCGGGGCACGCGTGATGGAATCCGCCGCCGATATTCACCGCCCAGCCGTCCGCGAGAGCGCGCCGCCCCGCGAGAATCGAGCCTCCCGCCGCGAGCCAGCAGGCCTCGACCAGCTTTTCGGAATATGGAATCTCCAGCTGCTGAAGTTCCGCATGGCTCAGCGATCCGGTCTTCAGCTTGTGCACGTAGTCAGGGGAATGAACGCGCAGCACGTCTTCATCAGTCGCGGGCTCGGGTGCAAGGAAATCGTCCGGCGTGGCAATCCCGTCGGCCAATAGCCGGTCGTGAATCAAGCGAAACTTCTGCGAGGGGAACACGTGCGCGCCGAGATTTAGATCGTAGCCGTCGTGATAAATGAGTTTGAATGGCAGCACGGTCTCGCCAGCCTACCGCGAAGTTTTTCCGAACGCAAACTCGGGTGCCGACACCGTTCCCATCCAGAGCTGAGGGCGTGGCCGGGCCTGACAGCCACATATACCATCCACCAGCCTCCGGCGGTGCCGCACGATAGAACGTGAGAAACTTTTCAGCGTCGGTCGAGTGTTCACTGTGGAATCGAACGACCGGAAACAATCGAGCGTCTACAAAAAAGTTCCCACTTGAAATGTTATTGATGGTGCAAAACTCCGAAACGGGCCCACGAGGCCGTATGGGTGGTTGCGGCTGGCTTAACTACCTTCACTTGGATGTGTAGTCGGATACCGCATTGGGTTACGTTCAGGCCAAGACACCGGAAACTCATTCCGGCGCTCCGCTTTCTTTCATTAACCGGTCTTCATCTCCTTTTGAGGTTGCGTTCATTTTTGCGGAGACCTGTTTTTACCTGGTTGTAATTCTGCCTTCACAGTCGCTCGCTACCTTTGCTTTTCGATTGGCCAACGGCTCCTAGCCTCAACGACAGATCAGGATTGCGCGGCGCCAATTTCGGCGCTGGTTGACGAGCGAGTGTTTACAGAAGTGTTGGAATGTCGCAGCTTTCATCAGAGTCGGTGCCCAAATCGGAGGATTCGTTCATGCGCAAGTTTCTCTATTCGGTATTCCTGATGGCGTTCCTATACAACACGCTGTGTCTGAACCCATCCGCCGCCCAAGAAGCCAAGGGCGCAATCGCCGGGACCGTAAAGGATTCGAGTGACTCCGTTTTGACGGGCGCCCTCGTCGAGCTTCAACCATCGGGTAAAAGGGTCGTATCGGACACGCAGGGTCAGTTCAGAATCACGGATTTGGCGGCGGGTGAGTATAACCTCACGTTTTCATATGTCGGGCTGGAAACATCTACGACCACGGTGAAGGTAGAAGCCGGACAGACAGCCAGCGTAAACGGTGTTCTGAAGGTCGCCTCTGTGAATGACCAGGTCATTGTGACCGCGGACCGCCCGCGTGGCGAGGCANNTCCAAATTCGCGGCACCGAACCCCGCCTCACCTACGTGATCGTTAACGGTGTGCACGTGCCTTCTCCGGAAGCAGGCGTGCGTAACATCAAGCTGGACGTCATCCCCGCGGATCTGGTCGATCGCATCGAAGTAAGCAAGACGCTTTCCGCCAATCAAGACGGCGACGCAATTGGCGGAGCCGTTAACCTTGTCACCAGAACTGCGGGTGATAGGCCCACTTACACGCTCTCGGGCGAAGGAGGTTACACACCCATTCAGGGCGGTCGCTGGCTCGATGGATTCAGCGCCACGGCCGGCCAGCGCTTCGGAGAAAGCAAGCGATTCGGCGTCTTGCTCGGCGGCGCTTATGATCGTAACAACCGCGGCATCGACGACCTCGAGCCTTCCCCTGCCGTAGGGAATTTCAATGGACAGAATGTCGCGTTTTTCCCCAGCGAGGATCTTCGAACCTACAAGTATTACCGCACGCGCTATGGCTTTGCCGGCGGCCTGGATTACATTCTGGGAGCCAACTCCAGCATCTACCTGAAAGGTCTCTATTCCGATTTTCACGATTTCGGGGATACCTGGGTGTACTCGCCCGTCGCCGGCTCCACAATTACGGGCATGAGCGGCTCTCAACTCCAGTTTAGTTCCGACGGCTCCATGGTATTCCGCCACTACATCCGTCGTCCCGATCAGCAGATTTTCAGTGTTTCGACCGGTGCCAGGCACGATCTTGCCAAGACCCTCATCACCTATGAATTCGCTGGATCTCGCGCTCACAATATCGGGGGCCAGGATTTTGCCACAACACACTTTGGCAATGGGCCGACGGGCATAACCTTCGCCGAGGACTTGAGCAACCCGCTTAAACCGAAGTTTCCCGTGCTGCAAAGCAGTACGCCCGTCTTCGATCCCACNNACACATATTCGATAACGGACACAATCATTCCCCGGCAACACAGCACGGAGCTCGACTTTCAGGGAGCCGCAACGTTAGCTCGGCGCTATAACGTCGGCTCGCACTTCGGCACATTAGAGCTGGGCGTAAAGATTCGAAACGCTCACAAGACCGAGAACGCAGATGACCACCTCTACACCTTCACAGGCAGTACGCCCGTCACGTTGGCCGACGTTCTCGGCACCGCCTCGAATCCAGGCTACTACGGCCATTCCTACCAGTTCGGGCCGCTGTCGGATTACAACAAGATCCTCCAAGCATTCAACGCCAATCAGAGTTCGTTTACGTTGCAGACGGGTCAAGACCACATCCTATCCGACGGCGCCACCTTCGACGCCAACGAGCGTGTTTATGCGGGCTACCTGATGAACACGATTGGATTCGGCAAGTTGCGCATCCAGACGGGCGTACGCATCGAGGCAACCGACGCAGTCTATACCGCGAATAAATTGAATGAGAGTGGCGGAGCCTGGGTTTCCACCACACCCGTCAACGGAAGCTCCAACTATATAGACGTCTTGCCGAGCATCCAGGCGCAGTACCAGATTGAAAGGAACACGAACATTCGGGCCGCGTATGCCATCGGAATTTCGCGGCCCAACTTCTCGGATATCGTCCCCTCTCAACAGGTGGATCCAAACACGAGCCCTAATCCGAGCCTCACAGTTGGCAATCCAGCCTTGAAGCCAACCACCGCTAACAACTACGATGTTTTGGTCGAGCATTTCTTTCAGCCGCTCGGAATTCTCCAGGCTGGCTTCTTTTACAAATCCTTCTCGGATCCCATTTACCCGACAAAAACCCATATACCTCTGGGCGCACCGCAGTTTCCGGGCTACGACCTGTTCGAATCCATCAATGGACCAAGCGCTCATATCGCCGGATTCGAGACGTCTTGGGAACAGCGGCTGTCGTTCCT
>PKUY01000394.1 GCA_003131705.1 Acidobacteriota bacterium
CGTGGTTCTCGGCTTTACGGCAATCGCGATCGTCTCGCATTTTGGCACGTCGTCCATCTCGAATCCGGGTCCGCACGGCTTAGCGCAGGTCCTGTACGCATACACATCGACAGCCGGCAACAACGGATCAGCTTTTGCCGGTCTGAACGGGAACACGAACTGGTACAACGTCAGCCTTGGTTTCAACACACTGCTAGGACGGTTCCTTATGGTGATCCCAGTGCTCGCTCTGGCCGGGAACCTGGCGCGTAAGAAAATTGTGCCCGAGTCGGTCGGTACCTTCCCGGTGACCACCCCGCTTTTCACAATGTTGTTGATCTCGGTGATTGTGATTGTTAGCGCGCTTACATTTTTCCCGGCGCTCAGCTTGGGCCCGATTCTCGAGCACCTGCTGATGCACGCCGGAAAGGTTTTCTGAGGCAGCCATGAACATACACTCGACCGAAGAACGCAATCCTATATCCCCGGCGAACGTTCCGGAATCCAGCTTCAATGCCGTCCCCAAAGAGCGCAGGAAAAAGTCGCTCTGGACCGGAGGAATTGTCAGCGGGGCGCTGCGGGATTCGTTCATCAAGCTGAACCCGCGCACCCTGATGAAGAATCCGGTGATGTTTGTCGTCGAAATCGGCGCAGTCGTAACGACGTATGACCTGATCCGCGATCGGATGCTGCACCTGGGCGGTTTCGGATTTGAGCTTCAGATCACGCTTTGGCTGTGGTTTACGGTGCTCTTCGCGAATTTTGCCGAGGCGATGGCGGAAGGACGCGGCAAAGCGCAAGCGGACACGCTGCGAAAAGCGCGATCGGAAACCGTGGCCCGGCGCCTGCGAGCAGATGGCTCAATTGAAGAAACGGCTGGCTCGAAACTGCGCACGGGCGATCGCGTAAAGGTTACGGCGGGCGAGTTTATTCCCGGAGACGGCGAGGTAGTCGAGGGAGTTGCATCCGTTGATGAATCAGCCATCACGGGCGAATCCGCGCCGGTGATCCGTGAATCGGGTGGCGACCGCTCGGCGGTGACCGGCGGCACGCGCGTGCTTTCCGACGAGATCATCGTGAGGATCACATCGAACCCCGGCGAAACGTTTCTCGATCGCATGATCAAATTGGTCGAGGGCGCCGAACGTCAGAAAACTCCGAACGAGATCGCTCTCAATATTTTGCTGGTCGGCTTGACGATTATTTTCCTGCTCGCGGTGGTCACGCTTCAGCCGATGGCGATTTACTCGGGTGCGCCGCAGTCGGTTTTTGTGCTTATCTCGCTGCTGGTTTGCCTGATCCCCACCACGATAGGAGGTCTGCTTTCCGCAATTGGAATTGCGGGCATGGATCGCGTCGTGCAGCGCAATGTTCTCGCAATGTCCGGCCGAGCCGTGGAAGCAGCGGGCGACGTGGACACTCTACTGCTCGACAAAACCGGCACAATCACGCTGGGTAATCGCCGCGCGACGGAGTTGATTCCTGCGCCGGGCGTCAGCGAGACAGATCTGGCCGACCCAGCGCAACTTGCGTCGCTGTCGGACGAAACTCCGGAAGGGCGCTCGGTTGTGGTTCTTGCGAAGGAAAAGTACGGCCTGCGCGGCCGCGAGCTTTCCGCCTACGCTGCAACGTTTATTCCTTTCACGGCCGTGACCAGGATGTCCGGCGTAGATCTCGACGGGCGCCATATTCGGAAGGGTGCTTCCGACGCCATCGCGCAGTACTGCGCTCAGAACGGTAATCGAGTTCCGGTGGAAGTCGAAGAGGACGTCAAGAGAATTGCTAGCTCTGGTGGGACGCCTCTGCTCGTGGCTGAAGACTACCGCGTCCTAGGCACCATCCACTTGAAAGACATCATTAAGAGCGGCATGCGCGAGCGATTCGACCAGTTGCGAGCCATGGGTATCCGCACCGTCATGATCACAGGTGACAACGCGCTAACGGCCGCAGCGATTGCGCGCGAGGCCGGCCTGGATGATTTCCTGGCACAGGCGAAGCCGGAAGACAAACTTGCGCTGATCCGCGCGGAACAAGCGAAGGGGAAACTCGTCGCCATGACCGGCGACGGAACCAACGACGCTCCCGCCCTCGCGCAAGCCGACGTCGGTCTCGCGATGAACGCGGGCACACAGGCAGCCAAGGAAGCCGGCAAAATGGTGGACCTGGATTCGAATCCGACCAAGTTGATTGAAGTTGTGGAAATCGGCAAGCAATTGCTGATCACCCGCGGCGCCCTCACCACATTTTCGGTGGCGAACGACGTGGCGAAGTATTTCGCCATTATTCCAGCGATGTTCGCCGGCGCGTTCCCGCAGCTCAACCTTCTGAACGTCATGGGGTTGAAGACGCCGCAGTCGGCGATTTTGTCCGCTGTGATTTTCAACGCCCTGATCATCATCGCNNTGCGCGGCGTGCGCTACCGCCCCTTGGGAGCGGAAGCTCTGTTGCGTTGGAACCTGCTGGTCTACGGTTTGGGCGGCATCATCGCGCCGTTTATCGGAATTAAAGCGATCGATTTGATTATTACGCATATCGGATGGGCGTGAGGCGGACATGAAAAAGAATTTTCTGATCTCGATCTTGTACACACTAGCGACAACGCTGCTGCTCGGAATCCTCTACCCGCTCGCTATCACCGGGCTAGCGCAAGTTTTCTTTCCTCGACAGGCGAACGGAGAATTGATCACAGCCGGAGAGAAACTTGTCGGCTCGCATTTGATCGGCCAGCCCTTCACCGCACCCGGATATTTCTACTCTCGGCCGTCCGCAGCAGGCTCGGCGGGCTACGATCCTACGGCATCGAGCGGATCGAATCTCGGCCCGACGAACAAGGCGTTGATCGACCGCGTTAATGTGAGCGTCCAACAGTTTCAGCCGACAAATCCGAACACGCCGATCCCGGCTGACTTGGTTACCACCTCTGGGTCGGGCCTCGATCCGGATATTTCTCCCGCGTCGGCCGACTTTCAGGTGCCTCGCGTGGCCCACGAACGCAGGATGAGCGAGGAGGAGGTGCGCGCGTTCATTGCGAAGCATAAGAAAACGCGCCAGTTCGGTTTGCTGGGCGAGCCCCGCGTTAACGTCCTCGATCTCAACCTCGACCTCGACGCCATGCATCCGACGCACTAGGGCGGACTCTGCCCAGTTAGAGAATTTGGCGGTCCTGCTCGGCGATGGGTGTGTCGTTGATGCTCGCGATTCGGCGACGCATCAATCCAGCCTCGTCGAATTCCCACAGTTCGTTTCCGTACGACCGAAACCACTGGCCAGTTTGGTCGTGCGATTCGTATTGAAACGTGACTGCGATGCGGTTTTCTGTCCAGCACCAGAGCTCCTTGCGTAGCCGATAGTCCAATTCCTTGGCCCACTTGCGACGCAGGAATGCCTTGAGCGCTTCGCGGCCCCGCAAGAACTCATCGCGGTTCCGCCAATCGGAGTCTTCGGTGTAAGCAAGCGCGACGCGCTCGGGATCACGAGAATTCCACGCGTCCTGTGCTGCTTGAACTTTCGCTCTTGCCGTTTCAAAGGTAAACGGAGGTTTGATAATCGGTGCGCTCATGAATTTGTTCCTTCTAGACTGCGTACTCAACAGGTGTTGCGCCCACACTTCCGAGAATATGAAACTTGTTGTACCGCAAGGCCGACGGGCGCGCAACTCATTGTCGGTGTAAAGAATACTCGTCCAAGGCAATATCGCTTTTTCAGTTACGGAGACGGGCGCGCCTGAATCTCCCTGACGGCTGTTCAGGCCCAGCATCGATCGATCCCTAAAATCATTTTTCTGCTCGGCCGGCGCGGGACTTTTCCGTTGGAGGCTCGAAACGATATCCGACCCACGGTTCCGTGTGGATGTAGCGCGGATGCCGCGGATCGGGCTCGATTTTCTTTCGCAATTGGTTGATGAAGACGCGCAAGTATTCGGTTTCTTCTCCGTAATCCGGCCCCCAAACCGCTTGGAGAAGCCGCCGGTGGGCTTGGGCCTTGCCCTGATTGGCCACCAGGTGATGCAACAATTCAAATTCCTTTGGCGTGAGCCTGACGGGCTGGCCTTTTACCGAAACAACGCGTTTTTCGAAGTCGATTTTCAAATCGGCGGAAACAAACGGCGGCAAAGATTCCGAGGGTGCCGAGCGCCGGAGCGCGGCGCGGATGCGCGCCATCAATTCTTCAGCGCCGAACGGTTTAACGACGTAGTCATCGGCGCCAGCGTCGAGCGCCTGCACTTTGTCCCGCTCTGTGTTGCGCACGGTCAACATGATGATAGGGATGTCGCTGGTGCTGCGGATTTCGCGGCAGGTTTCCAGGCCCGATCGCCCCGGCATGTTGACGTCGAGCAGAATCAGATCGGGGCGGTCGACGCGGACTTGCTCGAGCGCTTCATCGCCGGTGCGCGCTTCAGCAACGGAATATCCCTGTGAAGTCAAAGTGGTGAGCAGGACTCGGCGGATCTGCGGCTCATCGTCAACGATCAGTATCTTCGCAGAAGTCATGAATTCGCAGTTGCGAGCGGCGGGGCTTGCACGGGACGAACGCGCTCCGCAGGCAGCGTAAAAGAAAAGACGGAACCGTGTCCACGCTGGCTCGTTAGGCTGATGGAACCGCCGTGCGCTACCACAATGGCCTTGGCGATGGGCAAGCCCATCCCGGTTCCCTCGACACTGTAGCGCTGATCCTTGCCCCGATAGAATTTCTCAAAGATGAGCGCCTGCTCGGCATCGTCAATTCCGTTGCCCCGATCGGCCACACTGGTGACCACAAAATCGCCGTTCGCCTCCGCTGTGATGGTGATGGGTTGATCGGCCGGCGAATACTGGTTGGCATTCTCGATCAGATGGACGAGAACTTCGCGCGCGCGCGCTACGTCCACTCGCGCGCGCGGCAGTCCAGGGGCAATCTGTACGCGAATCTCGCGGTTTCCGAGAGAGTTTCTGCAATGCTCCAGAGCCGCGTTCACCAGACGGTCGATGGGCTGAGGTTCAATTTTCAATTCGACTTCGCCAGCGTCCAGGCGCGCCATTTCCGCGGCTTCGCCGACCAGCCGGTTCAAGCGATCGCTTTCTTCATTGATGATAGTCAAAAGTTCCTGTTTCTGTCCGCCTGCTAGGTTAGGGTTCGAAAGCAAATTCGTGACGGATGCCTTGATGGAAGTCAGCGGCGTCCGCAGCGCATGCGTGACGGCATCGAGCAGCGCCGTCCGGAGTTGCTCCGCTTGGCGGGCAGCCTCCGTTTGCCCAAGCTGCTCCATCGCGCGGGCATGCTCCATGGCGATGGCTACGAGGGTCGAAATGGCCTCCAGCGTCTGCCTCGAAAGGATCGTGCCTGAGATGCCCAGACTGCCGATTGGATGCACTCCCAGGCGCACGGGCACAAAGTAGACGCTGTTAGGAGCGTCAATCACCGGTTCGTCGCGCGCCAAAACGGCCTTCAGGCTGTCCGTATCAAGGTACGGAATCACGGGGCCCGAGCGATAGACCTTCTGTTTATCCGCGAGGAAGAGGGCAGCGGCTCCGACTTCGAACGCGTCCACGATCTGCACGGGGACGCGGTTTACCAATTCCATCACGTTGCGGGACTCGAGCAATCCCTGGCTGAAACTGTACAATTTTTCAACGTCGCGCTGGCGTGCGGAGGCGTCCGCAGCTTGCTGGCGTGCTCGAGTTGAGAGATGGCTCGAGATTACGGCGACGATGAGAAAGGTAATCAGCGCCACCCAATTCTGCGGATCGGCGACGGAAAGGGTGCCGGCCGGCGGAAGAAAATTGTAATTGAACGCCAGCATGGCGGCGACAGACATTGCCACCGAAACCACCATGCCCCACACGGTGGAAACGGCTAAAATAGCGAGTATAAACGTGAGCGCGACTGTGGTGGCATTTACGGGAAGCACCTTGCGGTCCAGGAAAGTGATCCCAGCTACAATGCCAAAGGCAGCGACAAATTGAAGAATGCGATACAGGAGCGTCGGGCGCACACCTCATTCTATCGTAGCTTTCCGAGCGCCGCTAAAAGGGAATAATCCAGTGCCGAAGACGCCTGAAGAGTGGCTGGCTCTATCCGCGCCGCCGGAAAAGACCAAAGGTTCGCTGAAGCTTTTTCTCGGTTATGCCCCTGGCGTTGGGAAAACCTTCAGCATGTTGAGTGAGGCGATCCGCCGGCATAGTCGAGGCGAAGATATCGTCGTTGGAGTTGTGGAAACTCACGGGCGCAAGGGGATCGCCGAGCTGGTCCCGCAGCTTGAGGCTGTACCCCGCCGCAAGATCGAATACAAGGGCACGGTGTTTGAGGAAATGGATGTCGACGCGGTTGTGGCTCGGCGTCCGCAGGTTGCTCTGGTGGACGAACTCGCCCACACAAACATCCCGGGCAGCAAGCACCGCAAGCGTTATGAAGATGTACTCCAAATCCTCGATGCGAAGATTGACGTCCTCACCACTGTAAATATCCAGCACATCGAGAGCATTGCACCCACCGTGAATTCCATCACGGGGGTAGTGGTGCGCGAGACCGTTCCCGACTGGGTGCTGCAACTTGCGGAAGAAACCGTGATGGTCGATTTGACGCCGGAAGCACTCCACAATCGAATGAGGCGCGGCGACATTTACCGCACGGAAAAAATCGAGCAGTCTCTGAAGAATTTTTTCCGGCGCGGGAATCTGATCGCTCTGCGCGAGCTCGCGCTGCGACAGGTAGCCGAGCAGGTCGACCGGAGCCTCTCGTCCTATTTGGATGAAAAGGACATTCAGGAAAACTGGGCTGTCCGCGAACGGATCGCTGTGTGCATCAGCGCGAATCCACGCGCGCAATACCTGCTGGCACGCGCGGCGCGGATGGCGCGCAGAATGGATGCAGAATTATACGCCGTGCATGTAGACACACGAGATAGCCCGAATGCGCGAGACGAGAAGGCTCTTGCGGCGAACCTGCAGTTTGCGGAAAGCCTGGGCGCGACGGCTATACGTTTGAAGGGAAAGAGCGTCCCGGACGCCGCAGCGAAATTCGTTCGCGAGAAGCATGTGACGCAAATGATCTTCGGGAGGACGGCCGTTGAAGGGTGGCGAAAGCTTCTCTACATGAATGCGATCAACCGTTTCCTGCGTGAGGCGCCCGCCGTGGATGTCCACATCGTTACACAAGAACCTGACTGACATTGATCGCGCACTGCTTGAGATGCGCACTACGTTTCATCGGCCCAGCGCCAGCGTCATTGATGTAATATTCCAACCGGTGACGCTCAGCTCAGCGTCGCCACCCAACGTACCGGATGCTGGAAATTGGGCCGTGATTTCCCGCGATTCGCCCGGCATTAACTCAATGTAATTGTCTTCCCACAGCACCGGCAAAATCTCCATGTCCTCGTTCTGGCGGTGGATTCCAAAATGAATCTGAAAGGCGAGCCGATCGCTGGGGTTCTGCAGTTTGACTCGAACCAGCGGTCCTTCCGCCCGGTCTTCCATATTGGTCGAGATATTCAGCTTGCCGGCGCTCGGCAGTGCGCGAAGTGCGGTCAGATCTTCGTACGATGACACCGGCATATAAGGATCGCTGCTCTTCGTCCAGTCATACACACTCTTCTTTGCGGAGAGCCAATAGAAATTAGTACTGATGATGCGCGATTCGGAGTTCGCGAGCGTGAGCCTCACGAAGTACACAGGAGATGTCGGGAGGAAGGCATCATCGGGGATCGCCAGAACTTTCGCCGTGCCATCGGCTTCGACGTCCGCCTTCGCGCGGCCAGAAAATCTTTCTTTCCCGGCGGAATCGTAGACATTCGCCGTGACCACCAGCCCGTTGGCCTCGGCATACGTGCTGTTCACAACGGCCACGCTGCGATTGTCGTAGGAATATTGCACGTGAATGGGCTCGCAAGCTTTCTTCGCACCAAAGTATCCGCCGGCGGGCTGCAAAAAATAGTCGTACAGGTGCCAGATGAGCGAGGGCCACGCATTGTTCAGCGTCCATTGAATGATGCCGGTCGATCTATACTTATTGCGGGAGAATGCTTCGAACATGGCGCGCTCTCCATCGTAGGCCATTGCTTGCGCCTTCATTTCGTAGTCGTCGATTCCAGAAGGAGCGCCATAAATGGCGTCCATTGCGTCTTCAAAGTGGCGCGAATCCTGGAATCTCGCGGAGCCCCCGTGATAATTCCAGGTGGGATTTCCCGGCATTAGATCTTCTGCAGGCAGCATCTTTCGCAAGCAGCCCAAGGGCGGAATTGCCGCGCCGGGCGATGTCTCCGTAATGAAGCCGAACGCTCCGCCATATTTGCTCGTGTCTGCCAGCCAGTAGTCCGGTGGAACGTAGTCGTAGGGCCCTGTCATTTTCATTCCCGTCAAGCCGGTAACGGTTGTGGACGTTTCAGACGCGGACGAAACATAGGGATTCGGCCAGTCCGTTTGTTCGAGGATCTGGATGTAAGCGCGCTCGACATTTGCGGGCGGTGGATTATCGCTGGCATTCAGCCAGGCGAGCATGCTCGGATGTTTGCGCATTCTCAAAATCTGCGAACGCAGCGACGCCGTCGCAATCTCGATATCGGCGGGCTTCCATTTTGCCCATTGCTCCCAATAGTTGCAGCAACACCAGCCCGCGATAACAAGAATCCCCTGCTCATCCGCGAGATCGTAGAATTCGTCCGTCTCCATTTTTCCTTCGAGACGGACCGCGTTAAAATTCAGGTCGCGGATATACTGAAATTCCGTTTTCAACCGTTCAGGAGACTCGCGGAGAAGCATATCGGGCACCCATCCGCCGCCGCGGATCAAAATCCTTTTGCCGTTCACGCGAAACAGCCGATGGTCTTGAGCGTCCAGCTCGGAGGTGATTTCGCGAATACCGAATTGAATCGTGGCCGAATCGGAAAAATGATCGCCGATCGAAAAACGCAGCACTAGCGGGCGCAGCGCCGGCGTGCCCATTTGCCGGGGCCACCACAATTGTGGATGGCTGATGCACAGCGCCAAAAACTCATCAGGCGCAAACTGTATGTTGCGAATTTCTCCGGGCGCGAGTGTTACGCTCTGGCGAAGAGTGCTCCCTTCGATCTGCGCCTCGAGTGTGCCGGACACTCTCGTTTCGCTGGCATTGCGCAGCTCGGCCTCGACGGTGAGGTCTGCTTGATCGAGATTCCATTGAGCCGTGAAACGATCGAAATGCGTGACGACCTGCGGGTAGCGAATCTCAACCGGTCCCGTGGCGCGTAGGTAGACGTCACGCCAAAGCCCCATATCCTTATCGGGCGGCGCGGGATTCCAATCGACCCAATTGATTCCCAG
>PKUY01000342.1 GCA_003131705.1 Acidobacteriota bacterium
CGGTGAGCTTCACGAAGGCTCGAACCCTCGTCCACTTCGAGATGCAGCTCAACGAACAGGCCACCATCATATTGGTGGGCTGAAAGCTCGTGAACGGCAAGCCCGCGCCGCTGCGCAATCGCGCGAATCGTCTCGAACAGGTTATCGTTGGTTCGGGCGCGCGGCTCCACGTGGACGACCACGTCCGCAGGGACAATCTCGCCGATGCGCCGCTCGACTGCGTCGCTCGCGGCGTGTGCCTGTTCCAGACTTGCCGTACGTGGCACGCTGATGGTTACGTCCATGAAATAGCGCTGGCCCGCCCGTCGCACGCGCACGCGCTCCGATTGCAGCACTCCGTCGGTTTCATTCACCGTGCGTGAGATGCGTTCGCGAAGACCCTGCGGCGCCACGTCGAGCAACGCGTCTATCGTTCGGCGTCCGAGGCGTGAGCCAATCCAAATGATGATGCCCGCAACGGCGAGCGCGGCTACGGGGTCCAGCATCCCGAGCCAGGCGATGCCGAATCTCACTCCGAGCCACGCACCTGTGATTCCCAGGATGACTACGAAGGTGCTCCACACATCTGTGGAGAAATGGAGCGCGTCGGCCTCGAGTGCTTCGCTCGGATATTTTTTAGCAACGCGTTTGAGCGCGCGTGAGCGGACGAAATCGATTCCCATACCCAGCGTGAGGATGACGATGGCCGTAACACTTGGGCGAAGGTGCGGCGTTTTGAGGAGCAGCCGTTCGAAGGCTTCCCAAATGATGTACAGCGCCGTGAGCAGAAGCAGCCCTGTCTCAACAAACGCGGAAAAGCTTTCGACCTTTCCGTGACCGTACAGGTGCTGCGCGTCCGCGGGCTTGTCTGCGACCCGCACGGAGAGATACGTAATCACGGCAGCTATGAGGTCGAGGATCGAATGCAGAGCCTCCGACAAGATTCCGAGGCTGCCCGTGAGCGCTACGAGAAAAACCTTCAGGGAAACCAGAACCACGGCCGAACCGATCGAGCCGAGCGCTGCCAGCCGTTTTTCGCGACTTGCCTGTTCGATCGTTTCCGGGGCCATTCGGGGGATTATACGCTGGCGGCGCAGGGGGCAAAGCAGCCGCGGCCGCGCTCATTTCAAAGACGGGGGAGTTACAAGCGGAAGGCGCCGTGGCTCACCGTGAAAGCCGCGAACCTCGATTTCCTCGAGCAACAAAGAAGGGGCAATAACCGTGCTCGGAATGCCGCCCTCGACGGCACCGAATGATCCAAGAGCCGTTAGTGAGAGACCCTCGGCAGGATTTTGCATATAGATGTAAACCGCGGGATCATCGCCGACCGCAAGAATATTTCGAAGGGATCGCAACGTTAGGCCTTCTATGATCCCGCCACGGACAGGTTCCTGGCGGCCGTCAGCCACGTACACACGGTAGACGAGCAGCGGCATGCGTTCGCCGCTCGCGATTCCTCCGGCCATCTCGGCGATAAACTCTGAGAAATCTTCCTGGCGAAGCGCGGAAATTCCCGGGTTGGCCATGCGCTTTACTTCTAAGCACCATTCATGGCCGTCAGCTCGGCAAGCGTCGAGGAACTTCTTGCGGAGATCGGCGGGGTTACTCGCATCCGACGATTGAAACAAGAGATTGCTGCTGAGCGGGCTTGGGTCGGAGAGCAAAGCCGAGCGCGCGTGGCCGTTGGAGACCGCAGAGTCCGGACCGGGGCGGCGCGACATCAGCAGGTTCCTGAGAATCCCATTTTCCACCAGCGGAACACGCTGTGCCTTCACACCCTCATCGTCCACGTCATAGCTTCCGAGCAGTGGATGGCCTTGAAAATCGCGGATCGTGGGATCGTCCACCAGGCTGACGGTGGCGGGAAGCACGCGCGTGCCAACGCGGCCAGTCCACTCGCTTCGTCCCCCAAAGCGCTCGAGGAACGCGTTCAAATCCTGCGTCATGGAAAGAGGCGNNTGCGCCGGAAAGAGACGGCGCAAGGACTTGCGCGAGCACGGACGCCGCGGCAGTCGGATCGAAAAGGACCGGGCCCGTGTAATCGGACACAAGAGGGCTCGTGTGCAACATCACCAACTCGTTGCCGGCTTGCGCGAGCGACTTCGACACCGTTCCCGCGTCAGGCAGCTCCGAGGGCTGTGACCCATACACCGCATAGAAAGTGTTGAGCCCCATGCCGTCGTCGGCTTCCGTATCCAGCGCAGCTTCGATGCCTGCCATGTGGCGCGTGGAGCGGATGATCGTGCCTTCGCTGGTCATGAGGTAGGACGTAGCGTAGATCATCGAGTACGTCACGCGCGTCCCGTAGAGCTGCGGCGAATCCTTCAGCACCGCGGAATCGGCGCGCGCTTCATCTTCCCAGTTGCGAGAAGTCCAATCGGGCTCGATCCGGAGATCCACCTTCACCAGAGTTTCCGCGTGCGAAAAATCGTCGATCTCGGGAGGTTTCGTCAAACTGCGGAGGAAAGCCTGCTTGAGCGACATCTGCGTGACGGCAGCTTTGTATGCCTGGTCGGTAGCGAGCCAAAGGTCCTGGCGCAGCGAACTGTAATCGCGGTCGATGCCGACCTGGCCGGTCGATCCGAGGAATCCCTGAAAACCGTCTTCGCTAATGAAATTCGAGCTGTCGAGGTGATAGTCGCCGACGCGAACATCCACGCTCATGAAGCGGCTGCGCGTAGTGGTGCTCGACACAATAGCGCCGAACGTGGCTGTCACAGTCCGAACGTCGAGGTCGAGCAGCCGGTATTCGAGATAGAAAGGTTTTTGAACGCCGGGCAGCGCCAGCCGTGTGCGGGCTCGTTCCATTTCATCGTGCATCGCGCGTAGGGTCTGATCGTTGTCTCCCGCCGGCACAGGTGCCTGTGCGGGAAAAGCCCCGGGAGCGGAGGAGCCCTTGGCCCTTGCCGCTGTGGCGGCCAAAGGTATGGCGAACGCACTAAGGAGAGCGAGCGTGACGAGTTTCTTCAAGGCTGTTGCCCCTTTACGTCCGGATCGTGCGCGGGCGGCAGCAGGATGGGCGGCCGGTCGGTGGAGGTTTCTTTCTTTGCGAATTCCATCTCCGAAATCAAAATTGCCGGCGCTACGGCGGAGACCGGTACGGAACCCGATTCCGCGCCGCAATATCCATTGAAAATATCCGGTTTGTCGCCTGTCGCAACGATCTTCGTCAGCGATACAAGCGGAGTTCCCACAATGTCGACGCCTCGCACGAGTTCGTCCGGGCGCCCGTCGGGGAACACTCGATAAACGACCAGGGGAGTCACTTGAAACGCCTGTGGCTGGCNNGGCCCGTGAAAGTGAACCCGCCTTCTATGTCGTCGATCATGAGTCCGTAGGGAGTTCCCTGTTCTTTCACGAGCGCGATCAATTTCTGCCGAAGCTCGGCATCGGTTGCGGTCTTTGTGCTCGAGACGATCAAATTTCCCTGGCGCGCGACCGGCACATACCCGAGCTGCCGTCGTCCGTGCCCGTTCGAATGGGGAATCGTCATCAGCGGTGAGCGCGACATCAGGAAAGTCTTCAGGACGCCGTGATCCACGAGCGGGACGTTTGTCGCCGAAACTCCCTCATCGTCGAAGGGGTAGTAGCCCAGAAGCATTTGGCCGCCCAAACTTGCTTCCGTAGGATCGTCTTTGATGGAGATGAAATCCGGCAGGATTTTTTCGCCGACCTTGCTCGTGAACGTCTGTCCCTCCGCGATATCTTTCTGCCGGAAGCCCTCCGCCCGATGCCCGAAGACTTCGTGGAAGAAAACGGCAGCGGCGCGCCCGGTCAAGAGCGTGGGTCCGGCGAAGGGATCCGCCAGCGGAGCTTTATCCAATGCCTCCGTCTCCTGAATCAGCTTTTGAATTGACGTTGACACCGTCTTTTCGTCAGGTGCGTCCTTCGGATCGAGCCAGTCGAAATTCGCATAGCGCTGGATATCCATTCCGTCGGGAGCCTTGCTTTGCACGAAAAGCTCGAGGCGATAATGCACCTGTCCGAACGCCAGCTTCGTGCCTTCGGTGTTCACCTGATACTGATTGGTTCCCTGCGCGGTGAACGTTGCGATCGAATTCAGCACCGCGGGCGACTTGCTGAACGCCGCCGTATATCTGCGCACGCGCTCTTCCCAAGGCTTTCGGTCGACATGAATTTCGACGCGCGGGCCGACGGACGTGTGTGGTTCCTCGCGCGAAAAATCCGGCGCCGCGCCTTCCGCGGTCTGCACCTGGACTTGCTGGCTCGTCTTGACCTTGATCAGCGCCTCGGACGCCGCGCGGTACTGGCGGTCCGTCTCTCGCCAGATTTCGCGGCGGAGAACGGGAATATCATCATCGATCACTGCGGAAGCGCCGGGGCTGCTCCAGCTCGGTGGCCGGTCGCCGACTTTGTGCGTGTTGTCGAGTTGATAGGTTCCGACGCGCGACTGCACTTCGAGCCAACGCGCGCGGTCCGCCGTGCTGGAAAGCAGCGCCCCGTTCGAACCCGAGACCTGCGTGTATTGACGGTCCGACACGGTGTAGCTGAGGAAATATGTTCCGGGATCAGCCTTCGACAGCGTCGCCTGCGAGCGATCCAGCTCATCTTGCATAGCCGTTAGCACCGCCGGCGCTCCCGCTTGCGGAGAACCAGCTGCCAGACAAGCCCACGCAGCGGCGAGCAGGGCCGCGCAGGTCAAAAGGCTTCGATATGTAAGTTCACGTTTCATGGTGGCGCAAAGTCTAACAGTTTAAGATAGGATGCAGTCGATTCCCAAATTAAAAGCCGGGAGGGTGTTTCCCGTCCCGGCCGACTGTGGGAGCGGCCAAACCCGCGTCAGTCCGGTTAGAAGGAGAATTAGATGCGCGCTCTTGTAGTTCGGAGGTACGGCTCACCCGAAGTTTTTGAGTCGCAGCAGGTGCCCGATCCCCAGCCAAAAGCTGGAGAACTGCTAATCCGCGTGAAGGCGATCGGCATCAATTTCGCGGACCTTCTGCAGCGAATGGGAATCTATCCCGGCACTCCCAAACCGCCTTTCATCCCGGGTCTCGAAATCGCGGGAGTCGTGGAGAAGGTTGTGGAAGGCTCAAGGCCACCCGAAGGCGAGCAGTTCAAACCGGGTGATGCCGTCACGGCGCTGACGAACTTCAATGCCTACGCGGAATGGGTGGTGGCTCCCGCCCGGCAAGTGCATCGCTTGCCCGCCGGTATGAAGTTTGACGACGGTGCCGCGATCCCGGTGAACTATCTCACCGCATATCATTCCATGTTTACCATGAGCAATCTGCAGCCTGGTGACCGCATCCTCATCCACGGCGCCGCGGGAGGCGTTGGAATCGCCGCGGTGCAGCTTGCGCGCGCCAGGGGTTTGGTAACTTTTGGCACGGCCGGCCCCGCGAAGCAGGAGTATTTGCGCAAAATGGGTGTGGATCACGCGATCGATTACGAGAAAAGCGATTTCGTCGATGTCGTGCGGAAATTCGCGCCGGATGGGATCGAAATGGTGATGGATCCGATCGGCGGGAAATCTTTCTCGCGCAGCTACAAGTGCCTCGGCCCGGGCGGCCGCCTCGTGGTCTACGGTTTTTCCGCCGCGGCGGGTCCGGGCGGAAAGCGCAGCGTGCTGCGCGGGCTTACGGCGCTATTGCAGACGCCGCGGTTCAGTCCGCTCAAACTGATGGGTGAGAGCATTTCCGTAATCGGCGTAAATCTGGGGCGCATGCAATCGCGGACAGCGCTGATGCGGAGCGAGCTCGATGAAATATTTCAGATGTACAGCACAGGGAAGATCAAGCCCGTGATCAGCAAGACTTTTCCGCTGGATCAGGGCGCGGTGGCTCATCAGTACATGCACGACCGGAAAAATATCGGCAAAGTAATTTTATCGGTGAAATAGCTGCGAGCGACTTGATTTTGCCGTCGCAGTCAGCCGGCTACCCCGAAACTATTTCCCCGTGCCTGCGGATTCTTTTGGTTTTCGGAGATCGCCTGCAAGCACATCGACTTGGTCAAATGGAATCTCTTCGTATTTCGCGTTCGGAAAGTCCTTCTTCAATGCATCTCCAAACGCACTAACGTTCCCGGCGAGAACCAGATCGATGTCTTTCGTCGTGAGATAGCGCTTGGCCATCTCCTGCACTTGCGCGGACGTGACGCTCCGAATTCTTTCCGGATACGTGCTGTTGTAGTCGGCAGGCAGATCGAAGGCAGCCGCGGTGAGGACGCGCTCCGCTACCTGCTCGGCTGTTTCCGATTGAATCGGATAGACGCCGGCAAGGTAATCCCGTGAGAAATTCATCTCCAAAGGGGTCACATCGCCCGTGGACATTTTGCCGATCAGATCCAACACCAGCTTCGTCGCTTCCACGGTGGCTTCGGTGCGCGTATACGTACCTGCAGCGAACGAACCCGTGTAGCGATGCGGATTAAATGAGGAATACGCGCTGTAGGTGAGGCCCTTCTTCACCCGAACCTCCGTATTGAGCCGGCTGTTGTAACCGCCGCCAAAGATGCGGTTCATCACCACGACCGGAATGTAATTCGGATCGCCGCGCCGAATCCCCAGTTTCCCAACGCGAATTTGGGTCTGCACGGCGTCTGGTTTATCGATCAACCAGATGTGCATTCCGGCGGAGGCCTCGGGAGCTAGCGGAACGCTGGCTGCGACGTCGAGTTTGGGCCACGAGCCAAAATATTTTTCTGCGACGGCGAAGGCTTCCTCGGGCGAAATGTCGCCTGCCAGCGCGAGCAGCGATTGATTTGGCGCGTAATTGGAATCGCGGAACTTCGCCAGCTGCGCGGAATCAAGTTTCTTGATCGTTTCCGGTGTGCCCTCTTGAGGCCAGCCGTAAGGTGAGCTGCCGTACAAAGCGCGGTTGAAAACAACTGACGCGAGATAGTCGGGATCGGAATACTGTACGGTCAAGTTGGAAAGAAGCTGCTGGCGCTGCCGGTCGAGTTCCTCGCCGCGAAACGCCGGATGCAGCACTACGTCGGACATCAGGTCGAGCCCCGTCTGTAAATCCTTCTTCACCACGTTGAGAGTGACCGCGCTCGAATCCTTGCCTGCAGATGCCTCGAGGGAACCGCCGATGAAGTCGATGGCTTCGGCAATTTCTTGCGCCGACCGCTTCTGCGTGCCCTGTGTGAGCAGATTCGCCGTCATCTCCGCCACGCCCGGCAGGCTCTTCGGATCTTTAATGGTTCCCGCAGACAGGATCACAAGCCGCGCGGCGACCGCCGGCTGGCTATGATCGGTGATGACGAATACCCGGAGTCCGTTCGGCAGCGTGTTCGTAGCCGCCTGTGGAAAGTGAAATGGCCGCGGCGCGCCCGCAGCGGGCATCTGGGGTGCGAGCTGTATGCCGGACGGCACGATTCCTGTCCCGTTCTTCTGATCCGCTGCCGAGGCGGAAGCCAGCGCGGGCGTAGCCGCCTGCTGGGTCTTCTGCGCTGGCGTCGCAGTTCCTGCGAGGACCAGTGCTGCCAAAACGTAAATCCATCTGGTTGACCGCTTCATCGATGCTCCTAAAATTGCTCTCTGCTATTCGCCCGGCTTATTCGCCGGCGCTGCGGGCTTAATAATCAAAACGGTGGCGCGTTGCGGCACGAAGTAATCCTTGGCGGCGCGCTCGATGTCGGCCGGGTTCACTTTCAGATACCGCTCCAACTCTGTGTTGACCAGGTCTGGATTTTTCCCAATCACCGCCGCGGATGCGAGCGCGACTGCCTTTTCTTCGTCCGTATCCCGGCCAAGAATGAAACCGGCGATTTCTTGGTTCTTTGATTTCTGGAGCTCCGTGGCATCCACTGGCTGGTCCTTTAGGCCGTCAAGCACCGCGATGACCGCCTTTTCGCCGTCCGCTGGTGTGTGCCCCGGATTCATGATTGCGTACGCCCAGAACAGATTCGGATCTTCGGTAAAATTGCCGAAACCGGCCGATTGCACGGCGATCTGGTCCTTGTACACGAGCGATTGATACAGGCGGCTGCTTTCCCCTCCCGCAAGAATGTTTGAAGCAAGGTCGAGCGGGTAAGAGTCGGGCGCGTACTTAGCCGGAATCTTGTATCCGATGACTACCGCTGGCAACGGCGTGTTCGAGTAGGACTTGTCGACTCTGCGCTCTTCGGTCTGCTGTGGCTCAGATTTATCAGGTCGTGGAATAGGTGCTGCCGATGCAGGAATGCCCCGGAAATATTTCGTGGTCCAGGCCAGCGCTTGGTCGGAGTTAAAGTCACCGGCGATTACCAGCGTGGCGTTGTTCGGCTTGTAATAGGTGTTGAAGAAGTTGCGCACATCCTCGAGCGTTGCCTTGTCCAGGTCCGCGATGCTGCCGATGGGAGTGTGGTGGTAGCCGTGCACGGTGAACGCGGAGGCGCGGAGATCCTCTTCGATCGAGCCGTATGGCCGATTGTCAACGCGGAGTCGCCGTTCTTCCTCAACCACCTGTCGCTCGGACTTGAAATTTGCGTCGTTCACATTCAGGCTGCCCATCCGGTCGGCTTCGAGCCATAGGACGCGCTCTAGATAATTGCTGGGAAAAGTCTGGAAGAAATTCGTTGTATCGTCGCCCGTTTCCGCATTGTCGAAACCGCCCACGGCTTCGATGAGGCGCGAATGTTCGTCGGGACCGACGTGCGCCGAGCCTTTAAACATCAGGTGCTCAAAAAGGTGAGCGAATCCCGTGTGGCCGGGCAGCTCGTTTTTTCCACCGACGTGATACCAGACTTGCAAGTTGATAACCGGCACTTCGTGGTTTTCGAGAAGAATCACTTGCAAGCCATTCGCAAGCGTATGCGTCGTGAACTCCATCTTCGGCGGGAGAACTTGCGTCTGCTGTTCCTGGGCAGCGAGGGGCTTGGCGAACAGCGTCGCGAGACTCGCGGACACTCCTGCCGTGAAAACGGTAGAGAATAGAATGGCCAGGCCGATTCGGACCCATTGCTTCGCGTGCGCGCTACTTCTATCGATCCTCTTCATGTATCACGGCTCCAATCGGCTGCGATATGTCCTGAGTAGGTGCTGAATTCTGGGATTGTGTCTTCTAGTATCGCGACAGTGCGGTTACCTGTCAAACCGGCTTCCGAGAAGCGCGAGGTGAAGGACGCTGTCCACTGGGCACTACATTTGGACGCACCCTAGCGGTAAAAGGATAGCTTCCGCCGGCCACATCCCGGGAAACCTCGCCCGGGCGGAAGCTTGTTTTCTATATGGCACAGACCCGCAAACCAGGGTTGCGACCGTAACAATCTGTATGGTGTTATGGGAAAGCGGTGGTCGCGCAACCCTTGCGGCCGCCCGAGGTGCTTATGCGAAGCATAGCGAGTCTGGTTTCAATTCTGGTCGTGGCTCTGATTGCAGGGCTGGTTTACAAATTCTACTTCTCGCAAGCGAAATCCATGGGTGCGGGAACGCCCGCCCAAACAATCAACGCTGTCGGCGTGCAGAATGACTTGATTGCCATCGCACAGGCCGAACGCGCCTACCAGACGGAACACAACTCGTACGGTTCGCTCGCTGATCTCTTGTCCAGCGGCGCGATGACCATGAGGAAGTCGGGGCGTGATGGTTATACCTATGATGCCTCGGCATCCACTAACAATTTTCGCGTCACAGCAACTTGCCCCGCCGCCACGAACCCAGGCTGCACGAATTACACCATAGATCAAAGTATGGAAGTGCATTCCGCGCCGTAACGACCGTCAAGNNACCGTCAAGTTGTGCGATTCTGATCCGCGACGGTCACGCCGGCTTCCGCATAATCCGTCGGAGGCAGGTCCACAAACGTCACCTGAATGTTTTCGCGCTTGGCGCGGCCATCTTCGATAAGCGCTTGCGTGATTCGTTCCGCGAGCTTCGGCTTTTGCTTCGGCGACCGGCCGGCAACCCATGTGATCTGCACGAATGGCATGAGGGCTCCCCAAAAGACGCCTGCATTTTATCGGCAGTCCGCTCGGAAAGAAAAGCAGTTCCGGATTGCAACCGCGCTCACCAAGGAGTGTAGTACAAGCTTCGCTGCAATCTCGGAGGTACCCCCATCGGATCGAAAGGTTTGGAGACGCGCGACGACGAGAGTCGTGTGTGGCGTTCGCATGCGAAATTGCACGCCGATATTTCCGGCACGATGGATCTCGCTCGCAAGGATTCAATCGGCGGCAGCTATACTTGACTATCGCAGATGGGATTGTTCTGGTCGATGCAACTTGCTAAGGACCGGTTGGGCGGCCATTCAGTATTTTCCAAAACGGGTGCTTTGCCGAATTCCATGAGATTTAAAGCGGAAGTCGACGGGTACATCATCGCGCATGCACAGCTTGAGCGGCGATTTCTGGCTCCGGGCACCCAAATACGCGACCGCAACGCCGCTGCTGACGCCGAAGCGCAGTCCAACTCCTGAAGCTGCGCTATCGCGTTTTTGCGGCGTCATCTGTAGCGAACGAGCTTTGATTTCGCGGTATCAGCGCCCGTAATTGTGTTTTTGCCGTCTCTTTGTGCCGCGACCCGGGCGCTGGGACGCGCGGGAGAAGCAGTGTCTGGCGTTATGCTAGAATGAGCCAATCGTGCAAAAGGTCCTCCAGGCCCTTCTTGATCTGCAGAGCGTTGACGTGCGCCTCATCGACGTTCGCGCGCGACTGGCTAAATTCCCCAAGAAAATCGCCGAAGTTGACGCGCGCGTGGCAGCCGCCAAAGCGGAACTCGAAGCGAGCAAGGCCGCGCAACTCGCCACGATCAAAGACCGCAAGAAATACGAACTCGACGTCGAAGGCTGGAACGAAAAGGTCCGCAAGTACAAGGATCAGACGTCTCAGATAAAAACCAACGAGGCATTTCGCGCGCTCCAGCACGAAGTGCAGATGGCCGAAGAAGAAATCGCGAAGGCCGAGGACCGCCTCCTCGAGCAGATGGTTGCAAGCGAGGAATACGACCGTCGAATCAAAGCATCGCAGATAGCGCTGAAAGAAGTAGAAGAAATCACGCGCGTAGAGCGAATGAAAATCGAGGCCGACGCCGCCGCTGCCGAAAAAGAATTAGCGGAATTGAATGAAAGACGCAAACGTGCCGCGGCGGATATTTCAGAGAAGCTGCTCGACCACTACGATCGCATCGTGAAGAAGCACAACGGGATTGCGCTCGCCGAAGTCCGCGACGAAAAATGCGGCGCATGCGGCATGCGCGTCCGGCCCCACGTATTTCAGGAAATGCGGCGTTTGGGGAGCGAGGAAATGTTCCACTGCGAAACCTGCACGCGAATCCTTTACTACATCGAACCTTCCGTATCCGCGGCGCCGGCCGCCACGTCCGCTTCGGCCTCTTCTCACAGTGAAAGCTAGAGCCGTTTTTTCCATGGAGCGAGACTTTTTAATTCCCGGGGAAAATGCATGACTCGAATTTCCAAAAGTGCGCCGCCAACGAGCGCCCGCCTGTTTTCAGATTCCCTTCCTTCCGCGCCGCCCGCCGGAGTTCACATCGCAAATATTGATGGGGCGTCGCGCGGAAACCCAGGCCCCGCATCATATGCAGTCGTGATTCGGGATCCGGCCGGCAAAATCGTCCTCGAACTCGCTAAGAAATTCGGCCGCGACACAAATAACGTCGCCGAATATTACGCGTTGCTCGCAGCCCTCGATTACGCGACCAGTCACGCAATCACGGCGCTGCGCATTCGCAGCGATTCCGAGCTTCTCGTTCGCCAAATGCAGGAGCGTTACAAAGTGAAGAGCGCCGATTTGAAACCGCTCCACGAGCGCGCCTCCAGACTTTCCAGGCAACTGACTTACTTCGCGATCGAGCACGTACGGCGCGAAGAGAATCGCGACGCCGACGCTCTCGCCAACATGGCTCTGGATTCGGGAGCAGTGTTATCGGCGACTCCATCCATATCCAGGGACGAAGGCCGAACAAAAAGCGCAGAGAGTTTGCCTGCCCGCTCCCGCCAGTTGCGTGCCCGATTTGAAAAGGGTGTCTTCGTGCCTGTGGGGCAAGTCGATCTTCCCGAAGGCACTGAAGTCATGATCGACCTCCGTAACCCACAGCAAAAGTAGGTCTTAGGTTACTTTCCGGACACTTTGGGTACCAACCTTCGGATTAGTACTAAGGCTCTATTCCTGGCGGGTGTATGGGACCGTAGTCTTACGGTTGTAGAGGGCTCCTTTGATCACGCTGCCGGACGCACTTCCTATCACACTTGTCCTAGCGGTACTCGTCGGCGTCTTTGTGTCTCTTCAGAGGCATACGCCGTCGGGACGCGTGCTCTTCTGGACGTATGCGTGGGCATTGGCTTTTCTGCACTTCTTTGCGCGGGCTCTCGAAACTCACACCGGCGCGCTTCAAGAATTCCTGCAAGCCGTTGATTTCGGTGCACTCGAACTTTCGGGCGTTGTGTTCCTGTCTTCGATGGTGTTCGCCGCGAATGAGCAAAAGAAACGAATCGCGCTGGTGATGCTGCTTGGGGCGCCACTGGTTTTCCATTCATTCGTTATTCACTTTAACTGGGACATGCCACGAACCGCGGTCGGCATGCTCGCGATGTTGTTCCTGGGATCTGCTGTGCTTTCGGTCCTCCTGCTTCCGCATCGGGCCTACTTTCGTCTCTTCGCCTTTTTGGCGTTTGCAGGTGGCGGGGCGTGGGCGATTCATGAGCAACTGGTCGGAAACTCGTACCTGGCTTTGACCGCAATTCTCGGGGTGTTGTACGGCCTGTGCGCCGCGTTTTTCTGGAGGCTCTATCGCCGCAGTTCCTTGGGCGTGATCGCCGTGACGGCCGGCTTCGTCGCCTGGGGGGCGGTTTACCCGTTAGGGTTTCTGCTGTACTCCTTCGCGCCGAACGTGCCGGTTCACCTGGACTTCTGGAACGTCCCCAGATTCCTTGTGGCGCTCGGAATGGTTCTCACGCTTCTGGAAGACAAGTCGCAAGCCATCGACCAAGCTCGCGAGCGTGCGCAGGCCGAAAGTCTGTTCCTCCAGCGCCTCTCGCAGATTACCTCTCGTCTGTTGGCTGGGAATGACCCCGTCGCTCTGTGCGGCGAAGCGGCCGCCGCGATCACCGAGGCAAGCAGCTTCCGCCGTGCGGCGCTATTCCGGTTGGGTGACGACCGCCGGTTTTATCTGGCCGGCTCGAGCGGATTCACGAAGCCGGAGGCGGAGACGCTGCAGATGCACTCGAGCAGTTACGCCATCGAGTCACTGAAACAGCGCCGCGCGCAAGGTCCGCAATCGACCAAGAGATCCTTCCGCATGTCCGAAGAGACCGACCTGATGTTGATTCCGCTGGTATCCTGGCGCGGCTCGCATGTGGGATGCCTTTACGTTTCGGACCTCAGGGAATCCGCAGCTCCGGACCCGTCGGAGATGGTCAGGCTCGAAGTCTTCGCGTCGGACCTGGCTGTGACGTTCGAGAACGTGAAGCTGCACCAGGAACTTATCCGCTCGGAAAAGCTTGCCGGGCTCGGACAGCTTGTCGCGGGCGTCGCGCACGAGCTCAACAATCCGCTCACCGGCGTCATCGGCTACACGGACTTGCTCAGCGAAGAGATTCGCGAGGAAGGTCCCAAGAAACGCATCGAGAAGTTGGGGAACGAAGCGCGGCGCATGAAGCGAATCGTCGATGGGCTGCTGCGTTTCGGGCGCCAGACGAATTCGGCAACACGGTCCACGTCTTTTGCAGCTGTGTTGCCGGACGTGATACAGCTGCGCGACTACCATATTCGTGCGCGCGGCATTCACCTCGACGTGCAGATCGAGCCGCTTCTGCCCCCGGTTGGAATCAACGAGGATGAGCTGAAACAGGTGCTGCTGAATATTCTGAACAACGCCATCGATGCGGTTGACGAGAGCGTAAAGCGAGACATCCAGATTCGCGCGTCGCACCGCTTCGGACGCATCGTGATCGAGTTCGAGGATTCAGGTCCGGGGTTCTCGGACCCGAGCCGCGCGTTCGATCCGTTCTATACGACGAAGGCCGTCGGGAAGGGGACTGGACTCGGTCTCAGCATCTGCTACGGGATCGTGCAGGAATGCGGCGGTCAACTTACCGTCGTCAACAAAGATCCATTCGGCGCGCGCGTGACGATCGACCTGCCGGTTGCCGTTGCGCAATCCGTGCTCGTTCAGCCGGAGCTCGCGTCCCACAACTAAACACAGCGTCTTAAGTTATTGCGCATAGACGGCGTAGGGTTTCGTTTCCGTTATGCCAGTTTTCAAACTGCGTCTCGACGACAGCGACGACCTCCTCCAGTACAGGAAAGTATCGGTTGTGCAAGCACTGACGACGCGTCAGCTTCCAAACCCGCTCAATCGGATTCAGTTCAGGGCTGTAGGGCGGCAAGTAATCCAGCACAAAGTCCTCGACGTGTGTCGCTCTCCATTCTTTGTGAAGCCGCGCGTGATGGTATCTGGCATTGTCCGTGATGACCACCACGCGGCGACCTGTTCTAACACTGGCGCGCCGCAACCTTTTCAGGAAGGCAAAGAAGGTCACCGCGTTAAATTTACCCGTTTCCCGAGAAAACTGAAACTTTCCATCCCGCAACCGTACGGCACCGAAGTATCCCACACTGCGCCGCGTCGGATGATGCAGCAGCACGGGGTCCTTGGTTTCCGGTGGCACCCACATGCGGCAACGGGAGCCGTGCTGCTGGAAGTGTACTTCGTCAGTAGCCCAGAGGTCGACCGCAGCATCTTCCATCAACCTTTGGAGTTTTTTTTATGCGCCTTCTGCCGTTCAGGATCGGCTTGCGCAATCGCGGGACGAGGCTTGCGTAGCCGAAAACCCAACTGCCGAAACAGACGCTGGCATTGCCGTACGCCCAAGTCGATCCCGTACTCCCGCTCGATCCAGGCCGCCAGCGTCTTGCCGTCCCACAGATTTCCGCTCAAGCCTAGCTCTCGCGGCATCCGCCGAAGAGAGGTGTTGATTCCCCGAAGGTGATTCTCGCTCAGGCGTCTCGGCCGCCCCGACCGTTCCCCCTCGCGCAGTGCGGCTAGGCCTTTCTCCTCGAACCCGCGAATCCAATACTCGACGGTTCTCGGTGCGTCTCCCAACAACGCCGCCACTTCCGGACACGTCATACCATGAGCCACCAGCAGCACGCCGTGAAGCCGGTGGTCATAGCGTGATTCCTCGGTTCGTCGAATCTCATCTTGTAATCCCAGAATGATGGTTGCGGAGTCCGCAATCGTAAGTGGTTTCATTCCACTAGAAGAACATACATCGATCTAATGCGCAATTACTTATGACGCTGTGTTTA
>PKUY01000389.1 GCA_003131705.1 Acidobacteriota bacterium
GCCACGCACGGCCGCGGCCAGTGGAAAAAGAAAGTCCTGGTCAACGACCGCATTGCAGACTCCGTGTTTCAGCAAGTGCTCACGCGTGCGAATGAATATCAAGTGTTCGCCACGCCAAATCTAAATGGCGATTACATCTCGGATGCATGCGCCGCCCAGATCGGCGGCCTCGGCATGGCTCCCGGCGCGAACATCGGCGACGGNNGCCACCCACGGCACCGCCCCCAAATATGCGGACAAGGACGTGATCAATCCCAGCTCCGTGATGTTTTCGGGCGTGATGATGTTTGATTTCATCGGCTGGAAGGAAGTCGCGAGACTCATCGACCAGGGCATCGCGCAGACCATCCAACAAAAGCGCGTGACCTATGATCTCGAGCGCCTCATGGACGGTGCCACAAAAGTCGGCACCGCCGAATTCGCCGATTCGATTATCCAGAACATGCAGGCACCGGCGACGGTCGGACGCTAGCCGCGCCTGTTTCTGCCGCAAATAGCAGAAAGCTTTCATCTAGGATGAACTAATTCCCTGTAAGGAGACGTACGAATGCGTAAGAAAGTAACGGTAGTAGGAGGCGGGTTTGTTGGCTCGACAACGGCGCAGCGGATTCACGACGCAGGCCTCGCCGACGTAGTTCTGACCGATATTCTCGAAGGAGTGCCCGCGGGCAAAGCACTCGACATGGCGGAATCGGCTCCGATCCTCGGAACCGATTCGCACGCCGCAGGCATTTCCACGGCGGCCGGCGACTATTCGGAGACGGCGAACAGCGACATCATCGTCATCACCGCTGGTTTCCCACGCAAGCCCGGGATGAGCCGCGACGATCTACTCAAAGCAAATTACGACGTCATCAAAGCCGTGGTCGAAGCCGTCGTCAAGCTCTCGCCCAAAGCAATTTTGATCGTGGTCACGAATCCGCTCGACGCCATGGCCCAAGCCGCATTCAAAGTCAGCGGCTTCCCCAAAAATCGCGTTCTCGGCATGGCCGGCGTGCTCGACTCCGCTCGCATGAGTACCTTCGTGGCGGCGGAGCTGAACGTATCGGTCGAAAACGTCCACTCCTTCGTGCTCGGTGGTCATGGGGACGACATGGTCCCGCTCGCACGCTATTCGACCGTCGCGGGAATTCCCATCACCGAGCTGATTCCCAAGGAAAAGCTCGACGCGATCATCACGCGTACGCGTAAGGGCGGCGCCGAGATCGTCAACCTACTGAAGACCGGCTCCGCATACTACGCGCCGTCGGCCGCAGCGGTCGAGATGGTCGAGGCGATCCTGAAAGACAAAAAGAAGATTTTGCCCTGCGCCGTGTATCTCGAAGGCGAGTATGGAATCAACGGGCTGTTCGTTGGTGTGCCGGTGAAACTGGGTGCAGGTGGGGTGGAGCAGATCATCGAGATCAAACTCACGCCCGGCGAAAAAGCCGCGCTCGATAAATCGTCCGCGTCCGTGCGCGAACTGGTGACCGTGCTGGGATTGTAGGCTCATCGACGAGCTGGGGTTCATTGTCTAGAGCTCCAGCTCAGACGTATGTGTCAGTCTCGCTGCTCTTTGATTAGTTTCTGGACCTGCTGAAGGATGCGTGAGCTTCTCGAAAGCAAACCGGAGTTGCCGCAGTTGTCTGCGCGCAAACGCCCGTCTTCCGCATAGACAAATGACAGGTATTCGTGACCGAGGTCCATTGGAAATCTTCCTGATGAATTCTCGCTGAATATTCCCATCGTTGGAGCAATCGCGCCCCGTAGAATCTTCGTGGTTTTCACGCGATACAAGGTCCCATCACGAAAATAGTCGTCCTCCGTTTTGGGCAAAGACTGCTCACCAATAACAGTTCCAATCACCACGCTCCTGGAGGTTCGATACTCCGAGGCAACAGAAGGACGACCGTCGACGCAAACAGCGACAGCCGTGGAAGATATCAACTCAATCGAAAGGGCGACCTTCCCTATCGCGGAAAGCCTGAGCGGTCGATTTTCACCCCTACCGCGCGTTGTTCGTGCAAGTGACCACATGCTATCGAACTTCAGTCTTAAACCGAAAATTTCTGCGCCAGCGGGAATCGCCGCCCCACGCTGAACGCCTTCGAAGTAACCTTCAGCCCCGGCGCCGCCTGCTTCCGCTTGTACTCGTTCCGGTCAACCTGCAGCGCCACGGAACGCACCAACTCCAGCGGTAACAGGCATTCGTCTGAAATCTGTTCCGGGCTCTGCAAATCCTCGACGTACGCCTTTAAGATTCGATCGAGGTCTTCGTACGGAATCAGCGTGTCCTGATCCTTCTGGTTCGGCCGCAGCTCGGCCGAGGGCGCCTTGTCAATAATCGCCTGTGGGATCCGCATCTTTTCGCGATTCAGAAAATTAGCCAGCTCGTAAACCATCGTCTTGGGAACGTCGGAAATTACCGCCAGGCCACCAGCCATATCGCCATAGAGCGTACAGTACCCGACCGCAAGCTCGGACTTATTTCCCGTGCTCAGAACGAGCCCCCCGAATTTGTTCGAGAGCGCCATCAAAATATTCCCGCGAATGCGAGCCTGGATATTCTCCTCGGTCACGTCCATCGGCGATCCGGCAAACGTCTTTTCGAGCATCTTGCCATAGCTTGCGAATGTGTCCGTAATGGGCAGCACAAGCATCTCGATTCCCAGGCTTTTTCCCAATTGTTGAGCGTCGCGCAAGCTCGCTTCTGACGAATACGGCCCCGGCACCGCTACGCCGGTCACGTTGCCGGCGCCCAAAGCATCCGCGGAAATCGCGGCCACCAGCGCCGAATCAATTCCGCCGCTGACTCCGATTACAATTTTCTGAAAGCCGCACTTTCGGACGTAATCGCGCGTCCCAATCACGAGTGCGCGGTACGCCGCCTCGAACTCATCGTTCATCGGCGCGTGCATATCGCCAATGCCCGTAGTGCTGTCAAAAAATACTAGGTCCTCGTCGAAGGATTTCGCCAGCGCCGCCATGCGCCCGTCCGGCATGAACGCCACGCTCGACCCGTCGAAGATTAGGCTGTCATTCCCGCCGACCTGGTTAACGTAAACAACCGGCACGTGTCGCTCTTCTGCCACGGCGCGCAGCATGTCGTGGCGCAGCCCGCGCTTCCCCAGTGTGTACGGCGACGACGAGAGGTTCAGCATCAGCGTGCTTCCCTTCCCGGCAAGCTCGGCCACCGGGTCGCGATCGTATAGACGCTCGGGCCAGAAACTCTTGTTGTTCCAGCTATCCTCGCAAATTGTGATGCCCAGTGTTTCGGAGTTCATCGGAAAGACGTACTGCGTGTGCGCGGGCTGAAAGTAGCGCGTTTCGTCGAACACGTCATATGTGGGGAGCAGCATTTTACGCTGTTCGAAAAGTATTTTCCCGCGCGCGATCAGTGCCGCCGAATTCGCGACAGGCTTTCCCGTGTCGTCCTGCGCTTTGCCGACGAAGCCCACCAGCGCGGGCAGCGGAATATCCTGAGCGAGTTGTGCCAGCTCTTTCTGGTTGCGCTCGGCAAATGACGGCCGCTCGATCAGATCCTGCGGCGGATAGCCGCAAACACACAGTTCGGAAAACACAGCCAGATCGGCCTTCCCGGAGTGCGCTTCGCGCGCCATCTCGAGGATCCGGGCTCGATTGCCCTCGAAATCACCTACCGTCGGATTGAACTGGCATAATGCGATCTTCATGCGAGGGGAATAGCATACGGGGCGAGCCGACGGTTTTCAATCACGAGTAGTCCGACAAACATAGAGATGTGAAACAGGCAACGGAGCCCTATTCTGCCGAAAATGCGAGTAAGACGTTCCCGGGCATGCCATTGCCAGTGCCTACATATCCGGAGCCCACGTAGAGCATGCCGCCCACGACGACCGGCCCGGGCGCGCCGAACGACCCGCCCTTTCCCGAGACGCCGTTGACGGTCACGTACTCGTGGGCGGTGTTGTACTCCCACAGAGAGTGGCCATCGCCGGCGGAAAGCGCGTGAAGCACTCCATCCCAGCCGCCGGAGAAGACGACACCTGGTATTTCGGTCGCGGCGGCGTCTTGCCCGCGTCGCGGGCGCCCCCCGAACGAGGAGGGCACGGCCGATGGCTCTAGCGGCGTTAGCCACACGCGTGTTCCGTCCGTCAGGCGAACCGCAGCTACGCCACCAGACTTTAGAGGGTAGTAAACGTTTTCGCCGTCGGCGGCCCCGCCCCACATGATCTGGATCGCATTGCCGCCTTTGCCTTCCGAAAGGTCCGCCGTCCACACGAGTGCGCCCTTGCGATCGGGATCCACGGCGACGACTCCGCCCCCTTTGTGCGCGGCGACCAAGATCCGCTTCCCGTTGGGCAGCGTCTGCAAGATGGGAGAGTTCGCGAAGTCCCAGTCCGGCCCCACATTCTCCGGGCACTGCTCGCCTTTGGGACCATTCCCTCCACAACCCGCGGGAGAAGCATCGTTCTCGAGAGCCTGGTAGGACCACAGCATTTTGCCCGTCTTGAGGTCATAGGCCACAATCGCGTCTGAGTTTTTGGCCGCGGGTTCCGTGAAGGCGTTGCCGGTGCCGACGTAAATAGCGTGAAGCTTCGTATCGATTGTCGGCGCAGTCCAAATGGAGGCACCGGCCGGAGCCCAGAGTTGCGTGCCTAAAGAATTCTTCTTCGTGGGCTTGGGCTCCTCCGGAATCGTGTACGTCTTCCAGATTATTCTTCCGGTTTGAGCGTCGAGAGCGGAGAGACTTCCACGGTACGTGCAGCAGGGGTAGTGNNTCTTCCGAGCCGGCGACTCCGACATACAGAAGCCCGCGATAGAGCACTGTCGCGCCGGTTATGTGCGCCAGTAGTCGGGGTTCGACGTTCACCTTCCAGAGCAAATCGCCGGTACGTGCGTCCACAGCATAGATGTTTGCCTTCTTGTCACCGAAGTAAGCGGCATATTTTGCGTGACCCTTGCCCCTCACCGGACCGACGACGATTGCGGTTCGGACTTGCGCGTCCGCATGGAAAGACCAGTGCACACACCCCGTATCCGCGTCCANNATCCGAACGCCCATTTCAATTTCAAACGCGGCACCTGATCGGAGGACATCCCCGCGTCCCGTGCCGGTTGAAAGCGAGTGTTGCCGAAGTCGTTGCCCCAGCCGTTCCAGGAGGAGCTGGCGGACGGATTGCCCATTGGGGGATTCGCAGAGCAGCGATTCGTCATGTGCTTCGCATCGCCAGCCTCCGCACTGCCCAACGGGCGGCCGCCGAAGAACTCCGCGACAATTCGCTTTTCGTCGTTCGTCAGGCCCTGCGCCTGCTGGACCATGGGCCCAGTAGTGAGAGCCGCATAGATCGCTTCAGGTGTCATCTGGCCGAGCGTCTCGGTGTTGGGGGCGCTCTTCGCTGTGGCAGCGCTTTCGTCGGCGCTCGCTTTCACGTTCTGGTGGCAGCTTGCGCAGTTCTTATTGAAAACCGCCTGTGCCGCCATTCTGGCCTGGGGGCCGATTAGCGGCGGCTGCCCCGCCAGCTGCGCACACAGGGGCGTGGCTGCCGGGAACACGAGCGCCGCTGCAAACAAGAGCCAGATGAGCATTCGGCTGGCATCTTTGACTTGCGAAGTCGGCTGTAGAGAAGCCGCATTATCACGGCGTTCGTCACAATTCGTCATATCGTCTTGCCCCCCGAGCGCGCCATGATAGCAACAGATTGTAGCTTGTGCTAAGCGCGTCGGACTATCGGAAACCAACCCCATATCTGATATCTCGGCAATTTGCGGTCGTCAAAAAACGAAAAGCTCCCGGAGCGGTTGCCCCGGGAGCCCTTAAACCAAATCCAACAGCGCGTGCTGAAATCGCGTCGAAACTATACGGTGAAGGAGCTGCCGCAGCCGCACGTGCTCTTCACGTTCGGGTTATTGAACTTGAAGCCGGCGCCTTCGAGCGTTTCGATATAATCGATCGAAATACCGTCGAGATACATCTCGCTCATCTGGTCAACCAGAACCTTCAAACCGTCGAATTCGTACACGTTGTCGGCGGTCTCGTTCACCTGATTCTCAAACGCCATGCGATAGCTGAAGCCTGAACAGCCTCCGCCTACCACGGCCACGCGCAGGCCCGTCGGCATCGGCGTCTGCTGCGACAAAATCTCTTTCACTTTGATGATGGCTACCGGCGTCAATTCAACCATTTTGACCCTCCAGAGTTGTGCGCTGCAAGCCCGGTTGCGCGCTATAAACCCAAAGGTATTATACCAGATTCGAGCAAAGTGTGCAGACATTAGCCTCTATCGTTTCCGTACCAACAAAAGTGAAACGAGTGGCCGTCCAAAAGCCGTACAACCTGAGACGTTTCCCAGTACACTGTTAAACTCACATGAAACATACCATTACACTGATTCCCGGTGACGGGATCGGACCCGAAGTTTCCAAAGCCGTCCAGGTAATTCTTGCCGCTGCTGGAGTATCCATCGAGTGGGAAGAAGTCAAAACCATCGGTGATATCGACGACCGAAGCTCGTACCTCATCGAATCCGGCGTGCTCGAGTCGATCCGCAAGAACCACGTCGCATTGAAAGGGCCGCTCGCAACGGCAGTGGCCTTCGGACCGCCAAGCATCAACGTTGGCTTACGCAAAGCTCTCGATCTCTACGCGAACGTGCGTCCGGTAAAGAATCTCGCGGGCGTGCAGACGCGATTCCAAAACGTCGATTTAGTCCTGATACGCGAAAACACCGAGGACCTTTACGCCGGGCTTGAGCACGAGGTCGTTCCGGGCGTGGTCGAGAGCCTGAAAATCATCACGGAGAAAGCTTCCACGCGCATCGCGCGCTTTGGTTTCGAGTACGCCAGAAAGTGGGGCCGGAAAAAGATCCACGCCATCCACAAAGCGAACATCATGAAGATGTCGGACGGCCTATTCCTGACATCCACCCGAAAAGTCGCGTCCCAATTTTCTGACATCGAGTACAAAGAACTCATCATCGACAACGCCTGCATGCAGATGGTGCTCAACCCCACTCAGTTCGACATGCTCCTGCTCACCAATCTCTACGGAGACATCATGAGTGACCTCGCGGCGGGGCTTGTCGGAGGACTCGGCGTCGTGCCCAGCGGAAACATCGGCGAAACGGATGCCATCTTTGAGGCCGTTCACGGAACGGCGCCCGACATCGCCGGAAAAGGAATTGCGAACCCCACAGCCCTGCTGATGAGTGCGCTCATGATGCTGCGCCACATCGGCGAGAATGCGGCCGCGCTCAATATCGAAGGCGCTCTGTACAAAGTCTATCGGGAAGGAAAATCGCTCACGCGGGACGTGGGAGGCAGCGCGACTACCGCGCAATTCACCGAGGCGGTCGTGCGCGCATTCGAGAAGTAGATCCGCCCAACTTCCTCTTCCGCGCGCCTGCTGCTAATTGAGTTTCTCCATGGAGTGAACTGCGATGGTATTCGACTGAGAGTCCAGAATCCCTATTACCTTCACCTGCTCGCCTGCATTTTTCTCCGCAAGCACCTGGTTATCGAGCTTGTACACTTTCTCTTTCATCTCAAGCACGAAAACGCCCCCGAGATTCTTCACGCAGTAACGCGCACAGTCCCCTGCCGTCGTTCCCATTTTTCCTTTCGCCAGCATTTCCGCGTGAGAACGGCTGAGCGAATGCACATTCAGCGCGCATTGCGAGTCCGCAATTTCTCCCTTGAAAACTTCTTCGCGTCTTCCGCCGGCGACGCAACCGAGGCCCGCAGCTATTACGATCGCAATCGTTGCCCAGCCTGATCGCTTGATCGCCATCTTCTGTTCTCCTCGACCCATGAATGCTGTGAAGTATTTAAAAAATCCGATCACGACAAAACCACAAATCTCATGTGCATTCCCTCGTGGTCTCCGCTACAAATTACCGTGCAAACCACGGTATATTCGCCAGGTTCCGCCGGAGCCGTCATCTGAAATTCGCTAACTCCCGGCTTCAGATCCAAATCCCAGCCCGGAACCCTCGACCGGTCTTTCGCGCGAAGCAGTGTGAAGCCGTGGATCGCCCCGTTTCGGTTGTATTCCTTGGCCTTGACCGCCGTAATGCGCAGCGTAACAGCTTCCCCCGCCCTCACTGTAATCACCGGATCTTTTTGACCCGCCATCCGCCAACGGCTGTCGTGGTCGGCCAAAACTTCGATCACTCGCGGTGATTGTGATAAAGCGAACCCCGGAACGAGGGTCAGTAACACCGCCGCGGCAAACATGCGCAACAGGCGCAATACACGGGTCCCCGAATTCGCAATCCCATCACCCATCCGGGCACTCCTATTGCGTCATGTAGCGCAGAATAAGGCGCATGTCCTCGTCGGTAATCGTGGCCCGCACACGCATGTGCCGTACGATCGTCGCCATCATCCGCGGCGGAAATTTATGCGGCGATTGATGGCAACGCCCGCAATTCGCGCTGAACCTTTTCTCACCGTCAAGGACNNTTCGTCGCTCGGCGAACTCGCGGGAACAGCAGCCGCGGACGCCGAATCGGCGATCTGTTTGTTTCGCTCCTGGCCTGTCGCCGGGCCCGCCAGCACACACATCGCGGTCGCAACGAACAACGCCGCAGGAAAAATCAGCCGTCGTGCGATCATTTTCCTCCTTCGGGCCAAAGCGGAAGCGCCACGCGATACGTCAGGCCGACGGTCCAAATATTCGCGTTGCCATCGGAAGAAAATTGCCTGCCGTAGCTGCTCACAAATCCAAAATCGTCTCGAAAGTAATAGTTCAAGCCGAATTCAAACTGATTCATATTTGCTGTTAAGCCTGTGTCGCTGGCTCTCTCCGTGCTGCTGCTGATCGTGGCTGCTATTACCTCCTAAATCACAAGAGCTACCTGTCCTTTCGTACAGGTGGAGCATCAGCGACGAACTGGGCCCCGCGCGCGATTGTCCCCATCTACCTTGCTAGACTGAAAACATCAGGAGAGTTTCCGTGCCCAACCCATCGCTGCCAAAAATAATTTATCGAATTTTGACCTGGACAAGTTTTGCGGGACTCGCGCTGATGCTCGCTCTGATTCTGCACAAATCTCCGTCCCCGCAAATTCCCTACGACCCCACCACCGTCGCGCGTGTGGACCAGAAATTCGCCGCCGCGGATCAGGCCAAAGCGGCGGGACAGGCAGCCCAGGTCCAACTGAATCCGACCGAGCTGAATTCGTATCTGACGCAGGGCCTACAACTACAAGGATCGACAAGCGGCGCGCCTCCGCCTGGCGCCGGCGCGACACCCCCGGGCACAGCGGTCGCATCAAATGGCGCGCAGGGCGATCCCGCCTCCGGACTTTCCGCCGATGGCGCGACGCTCGAACAGGTGCAGTCGTCCGTGAAGGACGTGAAAGTGGACATGGACGGCGATCTCGTGAAGGCTTACGTCACCTTCGATTTTCACGGCAAAGATCTTTCGTTGGAATTAGATGGGCACTTGGGCACGCAAGATGGGTATGTGAAGTTTAATCCGGTGGCGGGGAAACTTGGATCGCTGCCGCTGCCGCAAGCGGTGCTCGATTCGGCGGTGGAAAAGATGACGGCGTCGCCGGAAAACCGCGAAAAACTGAAGCTCCCGGCGGACGTCAGCGACATTCAAATCGTGAACGGGCAGGCCGTGGTTTCCTACAAATAATCCTTCCGACTGTTTGCAAATAATCGTTCGAATCAGAGGGTTTGGACGCGCGCTTGGCTTTTTTTGCGCCTTAACTCAGGCTAAGCGGAGATATGCGGCCACGGAATGCGCCGCGGAGGCGGTCGGAGCGCCGATTGGAGTGTAGGCGACGTAGAGGAGCCAATAAACGATCACGCCGGTGACGGAAACGTAGAGCCAGAGCGGAAACGTCCAGCGCGCGATGGCGCGGTGGCGGTCAAATCGTTCGCGCAGGGCGCGCGTGAGCGTGATCAGAACGAGCGGAACGATCACGATTGCCAAAATCGTGTGCGTCACCAGAATCGTGAAGTACACGGGACGAATCCAGCCCTGTCCTCCGAAGCGAATGATCCCCGCATGGAAGTGAAAATAGAGATAGAGAATCAGAAAAATCGTGGAGCAGCAGAACGCCGCGAGCATGAACGCGCGGTGAAGCCGAATTCTTCCAGTGCGGATGCACACGTAGCCGACGAACAGAAAAACCGTGCACGCGGAATTGAGCGACGCGTTGACGGCCGGCAGCGATGCAAGCGAAAGCATCATGTCCAACAAGACATCCTTTCGAAGCGCTTCGTACCGTCCTGATTTGAGCTGAGTTCTCGCTCGCCGCGATTCTTAGGGGGTCGGAGCTTCAGCTCCGACATTACGCTCGAACATAAATCGGGCTTCAGCCCCTGAGGACAGCGGAGCACGATGACGGGCGTCATCGCCTTACCAATTTGTCCACGATGAGCCAGATCAGCAGCAGCGGGATGTGCGCGACGGTCGCGTGCATCAGCCACTTGGCGCGAAGGTTCGTGCGGGAGCGGTTCGCCCACAGTCCGACTTGAAGCAGAAGCATTCCCAAAAGAAGCGCCCCGAAGAAGTATCCGATGCCGGCCATGCCGATCACCGACGGCAGCGCGCTCACCCACACCAGAATTGCCGAGCTGCAAACGATCTGGCGAAAGGTCGCATCGCCTTTCGGATCAACGGTCGGCAGCATGCGAATTCCCGCGCGGGCGTAGTCCTCGCGGTACATCCAGGCGATGGC
>PKUY01000341.1 GCA_003131705.1 Acidobacteriota bacterium
GCAAGGACGCACCAATCAGCCGACCGTGGCGATGGCTCTCCACAACTCAGAGGGAATTATTGGCAGGGACAGGACTCGATTCCAGGTTCAGTTGTACCGGGTGGACCGAAAATGACAGTTGAACAAACAGCGCAGGTTGTAGCGTAACTGTTTGTAATGTGAGAAATTAGGGAGAGGGCGCCCGTAGCTCAGTTGGANNTTTGGGAGCAGAGGGTCGGGGGTTCGAATCCCTCCGGGCGCGCCATTTAATTCAGTAACTTAGCGGCCTCACCCGAATTGCTATCTGCGACTTGGTGCACGTTTTGGTGCACACCTGCCTCAAAAACCGCCCCAGAGATAGCGTCTAGTGCAGTGCGCTTTGCTTCTATGCGAATCCGGCTGTAGTGCTCCAGCATGCGGTGACTGACGTGTCCGGCAATCGCCATGATCGTCATATCGCTCGCCTGAGACTCAGCCAGCTTGGTAATGCAAGTAACGCGCAGATCGTGGAACCGGCAATGGATCCCGGCCCGCTTGAGAGCGTGGCGCCAGGCAGTGCGCCATCCCTGGGTTGGCCTTGTGGGGTCAACTTGCCGGTTCTCGCACCTCGGGAAAATGTAGTGGTCAGGTTGGGTGCTCGGGAAGCGGCTAGCCCACCTGAATAGCGCGTTAAACCCAGAGGCATTGAGCGGGATTCGCCCAGGTCGGCTTCGACGATCACGTGGGCAGTCTGGAGTACCCAACACAGCTCGGTCTTGTCCGTAAAACGAACGCGAACATAGAGCATTCCTTCCTCAAAGACGTGTTCGGCCCAGTCCACGATCTTGCCTCTCACGCCGGGGTATTGTTTGCCTGGCGCGGGTCGCGGAACGTCCGGCTTCACATCTGATTTACGCTTCGTCATCGGTCGGATTTCCTCTCTGGCACCCGAGAGACGCTGGTTTGGGCATGGCTTCCGGTTTCGCAGACCGTGGTTTGGACTTCTTGGAGACCTTCCTCCGTTTGTTTGCAGCGCGCTTCTTGGCCTGCTTCTCGTCGTAGCGTTGCTCATCGTCCTTATCCCAATCGGGAAGAAGAACGACGCGCGGAGGGAGTCCCTTCTTCCTGCGGACTTCCTCGCGTCCCTTAATTTCAAGGTAGAAGTCAAAGGGGTCTTTGGTCTTTTGATCGTAGGCTCGGCGGAATTCATAGGCCCACTCAGCATCTTTCTTGACGATCTCCTCGAATTTGTCGAAGAACTCGCGGTTGGCGTCCACGCGAGCGCTTTCAACCTCGGCTCGCGTGTAGCGGACCTGCTCTTTATCGAATAGCCCTACCTTTTCCATGCGTTCGAGTCCAAAGATTACGTTCTCGAATGCCTGATTCAGATCCATGAGTTCTTGCAAAAGGTGAATTTTCACGGCTGTCCCCCTGTGCCATGGGGCGCGTCACCCCCAACGTCTTCGGGAGATGTCGGGTACTGCCGCTCCCATTCGCGCTGCTCCTCTTCGGTGAAGTACCTCACCTTGGGTGGCTTGCCTTCGATCCGCCGGAGTTCCTCAACGGCCCGCAGGTCTTGATAGACCTGAATCTCGTCCAGGGTGTTGTTCTCGTACTGGCGGTGCTTCCGCTCGAATCGGCCGACGTCCAGATCCTCATTCCTTCCGACGTTGTTGCAGAAATAGCCGTTGAGTGACGCGCGATAAATCTCAAAGAGCGTCAGTTTTTCGTCGAAGCAGGCGGGGTCCAAAACGGAGTCCTTGGCACGCTTCAGCCGCTCCAGTCCCTGAACCGCCTCGTCAATCCCGCGATTCACCAGCAGAATTGCTTCGTACAGATGGGCCTTTTGCATTGCGGTCTTCCTTTCCTCCCGCGATCGGAGCGGGGGCGATAGAACGGTTAGTGAGGAGCCTGGACACACGTATCCGGGTGAAATAAGAGGACGGATCAAACGGAGAAAGGGATTGGAAGAGCTACAACGATGGAGGAGAGTGCTCGAACAGGAAGGATGGTTTTAGGGCAGACGAATGCACGCGGTGCGCTGCTTGCGCGCGGAAACGGAACCGGATAACTTCTGTTGCAGCCATCGTTGCACCTCAACCGTGCGACTTGGTCAGGGGCGTGTTCGTGTTAGTAGCACGGGCGCGTCCCGCTCGCTTACTTCCTTTTCTGCGCGTTCCTGGCGATGCTTCTTTTCTTGCCTCGATTCCAGTAGTGCTTCTTCTTGTACTCGCGGACTCTGTTCATCTCCGCTTCAGTCCAAAATTCTCGGCCGGACCCTGCCGCGGCTCCTGCTTTCGGAGCCGGAACATATGCCCTCCGAATCCATTTATACAGTGTCTTTCGCTGAACGTTCAGCTCACGCGCAGCTGCGGTGATCGAGTAGAAGCTCATTTTTAGAAGTACACACTTATGTTCCCTTTGTCAAGGATAAAAAGATCGAGCCACAAGAGAATAAGGAGCCGCCAGAACGCATGAAGAGTATCCCAGATCGGGTCCGTACCGAAAGCCTTGTGCTCAATTGTGGGGCGAAGCCCTCCTTCGACCCGAGATCGTAACAATTCAACCAGGATTGCGAGGGAATATAGGGAAAGGGGCGGCCTATAGGGTCTAGTGAAGGCATCGGGCAATCGCCACTGACATGTGACACTGACGACCGCACTGTGGATTTAACGACCCGACGAGGTTCAGTCACTCACTTCTAAGATGCAGTGATTTGTGCGCAGTGGCGAGCGACGAAATACCACCATCGCCGCTTTGAAGTTCACTCGCCGCCTGCCGTCCCCGACTCTCCGACTGAAAGTGCGGCGATCCGCCGGTTATCGTTTGGCGTTCGTCATTGCCGGTTCGTTCCTGGCGTCGATTCCAGTTAGCGCGAGAATGTGAACGTCTCCGCCTGGGAATCTCGCTGTCAATTCTAGCTGGCCTCCCATGGCTCGAATCACATCACTCAAAGTGCTCAGGTACATGTCGGTCCGATGCTCGATCTTTGACACGGCGCTCTGGTCGATATTCAACCGCTTTGCGAGTTCGACTTGAGTAATGTTCTGTGCGTCCCTTAGCTCGGCCAGAGGCAGCGCCTGAATCGTCTCCCTGGCGGCCGCCTCGGAACGAGCCCGTGCCTGCGGGGACATTTTGTTGCGCAGTTCATTGAAATTCCTTGTCATGTTTCGCTCCTTCGCGTCCGTGTGTTCTTTCCCGTTCTAGAGTTCGGAGGTGACCCTCGAACAGTTTGTCAGCAACGGGAATGTTTTCGTCATACCAGCGTGCGTTGCCTGTCTTGTCGCCACCCAAGAGAAGAATGGCGCAGCGGCGCGGATCGAAGGCAAATAACACCCTATAGGGACGACCCGCGTGCTGAATCCGAAGCTCCTTCATGTTGGCGTGGCGCGATCCCTGCACAGTATCGGCATGAGGCCTGCCCAACGCCGGCCCCAGTTCCTCCAGCAACCGCACCTTGGCATCGATGTCGATCTGCTCATCCTCGGAAAGACCGTTCCACCAACCCTCGAACTGATCGGTGAACTCAACGGTCCATGCCATGGAAGGAATATGCCATAGAAGGCATATCGTGTCAAGGGGGCTCTGAGCACGCCAGAGGGGAACTTAGACAGTGGCCGCGCCAGTGCGCCGATTGATCCGGGTGTTCTACCTAGGATATTGACGGTGCTACACTTGACAGCCAACCAAGAACCTCATTCGTGCTCGCTTGGCGACCTCGAAGTTTCTCCGATCGGGCGATTTGGTTGGATTCGGTGCGAAACTGTTCGGTGACTGTGTTCAACAACACAAACTGACTCCGCGGACAAAAGACCCCAGAGGAGAAAAATGCGAAGAGCGGCGTCTGTTCAAGCGGCGATGCGTTCGTAGCGATGATGGAGTCCGCCAACTTGTGGGATCTCCACGACTCGACCCATCGCCTTAGGTTGAATCGGTCGGCTGATTGGCGAGTCCTTGCCCAGTGACAAGTGAGTCCGGGACCATTCGTAGTAATCGAAGTAGGACTTCAAGATACGCCACAAACTGGTTTCATTGAGGACGATCACATGATCCAAACACTCGCGGCGAATCGATCCGATCAGGCGCTCGACATAGGCATTCTGCCAGGGTGATTGCGCTGCCGTAAGGACTTCCCGAATGCCCAACCAATTTGCCGCTTCGCGAAACTTCTCTCCGTAGATCGCGTCCCGATCGCGCAACAGATAGCGTGGTCCACTGTCCCATGGGAAGGCTTGCAGAAGTTGGCGTGCCGTCCACTCAGCCGTCGGATGTTCGGTAACCGCAAAGTGGACGGGCCGACGGCGGTCGTGCGACACAATCACGAAGACAAACAACAGGTCGAAGAAGACCGTTGGAACCACAAAAAAGTCGGCAGCGACAATATCCTTTGTGTGGTTTCTCAAGAACGTGCGCCACGTCTGAGGCGGCGGCTTCCGGTGATGCACTATATACTTTGCAACCGTGGCTTGCGATAGCTCGAATCCGAGCTTCAACAGTTCCCCGTGGATTCGCGGTGCGCCCCACCGGGGATTGGCCAAGCTCATTTTGCGGATGAGATCAATGACCTCGCGCGATACAGAAGGTCGGCCCACTGGATCACGGCTCTTCCATCGCCAGTACAGTCGGAATCCTTTT
>PKUY01000056.1 GCA_003131705.1 Acidobacteriota bacterium
TGCCGTCTTTTCGCGCTCGACGAGTGGTCAGGCTGACCGGCGTCCCGTTGGATGTCGCTCCGGAAGTACCGCTCGCTTCTGGCAATGTTTTCTCGTTCGGGAACAGCGCGACGACAGGCTTCCCGATGTCCTCCTGCGGCACAGATTGAAACAGTTTTTCGAAGGCGGGATTACACAACTGGACTTTCTGCCCGGAGTCCAAAACCAGGATGGCAAGCGGACTGTTCTCAATCAGCGCGTTGAGATACGAAGTCCGCTCGGCGACCCTGTTTTCTAACCCACTTTGGGCCTCCTGCAACGCGATATCTCCCTGCCGGATGCGATCGAGCATGCTGTTGAATTGGTCAAAGAGGAGCCCTATCTCGTCCTCGCCTCGCTTCGTTGCACGGACGGAATAGTTTTCTCGGGTGGAGACCGACAATGCCGTATCTGTCAGTTCCCGGATTGGGCCTGAGATTACGCGCTGAAGCCGAGTGGCCAACAAGAAAGCGACTGCCAGGGAAGCCACCAAGACAAGAAAATCAATCTCTAGGAACCTCGTAAGGCGCGCACTGAGGTCTGTTAGATCTGCCTCGATGAAAATGGTCCCGATGGATTTGCCATTCAGGGTGATGGGTTGAAATAAGACCATATTATGCTTGACGATCGCAGTTGTCTGGGCTTGCGCCGGAGGAGGGAAGAAATCACTGTGCGCCGCGTCGCGGCTATAGCTGGCGAAGACTCGGCCATCCTTGTTATAGATGCAGGCGTTGATCACATTCTGTTTGGCCTGCAGAGCGGATAGAATTTCCCTCGCCGATTTCGCATCACCAAAGCTCAAAGCTGCTGTGCTGTTCGATCCAATCATTGTTGCCGCGGCGCTGAGGTCCTCTGTTTTCGCACGTAGGAATGTAGACCGGTCGTATACGCTGAATCCGACAGACGCTACGAGCAGGGCTGCAGCAGAGCTGACCATGACAATCGTTTGAAGCTTCTGCCGGATCGATAAATCCAAGTACGAACGCATCTCAGTCCCCTTCGTCAGGCACGATCTTGGCTAGTGTGAGCAATTTCCAACTGAACCTCAGGCCGGATCGATCCGCAGCGTCGGGATTCATCGTAAGTCGCACAAGGTTATAGTCCTTTTCCCTTGCGTGCGACTTGTGAGTGCAAGACGTCTCCTGAATTCGAAGACTGGTCGAGCTATATTCCGACCTCAATGACGATCCGTTCTGCCTATTTGTCCGATTCGCCGCATTAGCTCTTCACGATTTGGGCAAGCGCCAGCAGCTTGGAGCTGATCTTAAGGCCTGCCCTGGAAGCTGCATCGAGGTTGATTTCGAAGTGCACTCTTTGATCTTCCAGTGAGAACTGAATCATGCCGCCATGCTCTGCAAACTGTGTCGTTTCTCCGACCGTAAGCACACTGGACCCGGTCAGAGTTGATAAGATGCGTTCGGCGATTTTCCTCTCAGAAGAGCTGATGTAGAGGACCTGGCAACCCCGGACTTCCTTGTCATTCTGGAGGTGACGAACGAACACGGATCTGCCGTTAGCAGTTTCTTGAAGAGCGGTGGATGTCAACGAGCTCTCGAATGGATCTCTCCCAAGGATGCACAGCTGGATTGGTGCTTGGCGGTCGGAGTAAGCTGAGTCTGGCCATTCGACGAAATTTATTAGGCTATAGAGCATAGCTGTTTTCAATTTGTATTCATCCACGGAGTCCCTCTGCCCGGTGGCGGTCCTGGGAACCACGACGTTTACCAGGCAGAAAACTAGGGGCACGAGGATCAGTCCACGTCTCGGGCGGGCAAGACGGCTTTGTAGATGCATTTTGACCAAGTGACTGAACCTGTTCCGTACCTATTTCGAACCTTCATGAGGCCGATAGGTCAGTTTTATCTGAAAACTTCGCCCGTCTTGACGAATCGAGGCTTGCACATGTTCGAGGCCGCCCGAGTCGGCATACCGCTTATCAAAAAGATTGTAGAAACCGCCGGACAAATCGAACTTGTCCGCTATTTTGCGGGTGGAAAAGGTCAGGTTCGTGACGAGGAAACCGCCCAATTCTGTTTGCGCAATAGTTCTTACTTTGCTCACGTATTGGGCGTCGACGCTGGCAAAGAGCTTGTTCTGCACCAGAGGAATACTGAGATTCACCTTGGGCAAATGTTTCGGGGAATTGGTCAAGACGTCTCCGGTCACTACGTTCCGGGAGTCTTGTAGGGAATACGACAGCGCACCTTCCAGGCCGCCTGGCCATTTTGCTCCCAGCTCGAATTCAATTCCCTTTGTTCGCACGGAGTCGGAATTTGTATAGGACGGAAGATGCGTGAGGGGATCAATGCTCTGCTCGATCAGATCGTCCATTCGATTCAAAAAGGCCGCCCCGGACACGAAATACGTCCTACCGAAACGGTGCTCGAGGTCCAGTTCCCAGCTGCGAATCTTCTCCGGCTTCAAGGAAGGGTTTGCAGTATTGCTCAGATTGCCAGTATAGAAGTTTTCATAGCTGTTGGGCGCGCGGAACGCCCAGCTGTAGGTCACCTTGACGTCCGTGTTAGGCAATGGGGTAAAGCGCAAGCCGACCCGTGGACTCAGTGTGTTTCCAAATTGTTTATACCAATCGCTCCGAAGGCCTACCACGACGGCCAGGTTTTTGCGAATGGAGTACTCGTCCTGAACATGCAATGCCCAGACCCACGAGGAACGATGATCGTCAAAGTAGAGGTGATAAGGCTGGATATCGTAGTTCGTCTGCTGCTGCCCAACATCCTGACGGAATTCGGTGCCGAGCGTGACCTGATGTCGTTTGAAAAAGATTCTGGAAGCATCGCCTTGGAAGTCCCACCAGGCACCGTTGGCTGCGTCGTAGTTTTCGGTGTACGGCGGGATACCCTTGCCCGCATAGTCATAAATGTAAATTCCGTGATAGTCGTACCAATCGTAGGAAAGTCGTCCAAGCGTCTCCCATAATCCAAACGTGTGGTGGTACTGGATGTCGATGTAACTGCGAGCATCTGTAGTTTGGGTCCGTGAATCGTTGAAAACGGTACCGAATGAAGCGGTCGGAATGTGTTTGGTGCGAGAGGCGTCGACTACGTGGATGTCGAAATCTCGGTAGATGATGTCAGCAAATATGTTGTAGGACTGGTCGCCGTCGGCGTTTCGAGCGATCCCGTTGTTGGTGGCAGGGCTGTCAAACTCCGGAAAGAAGAGATTCTTATGCCCTTGGCTGCTGTAGAAAGAGCCGGAGAGGAGTGTTTCAAGCCCGTTGTCGAAACGGGCACCGTAGCTAATTCGGCCTTTGTATGAATTCCAGCTTCCCGCTTCGGTGGAAAGTTCGACGGCGTTCAAATCGCGGCCCCGCTTTGTGATTACGTTGATGACCGCGACAAATGCTCCCGTGCCGTAGATCGAGGAATTAGGCCCCCGAATGATCTCAATGCGGTCAATCAGATCGACATCGACCGGGAATTCCGTCCCTACATAAGCTCCGTCGAAAATGTTGTCGTTTACTCGATGGCCATCCAGTAGGAAGAGAATGCGCGCGTTGTAATCCCCTGGTCTTGAGAATCCGCGTACCCCCACATAGCTGTAATTGCGGTCGTAGATCACGTAGAAGCCGCGGACGTTCAGCAGTACGTCCGCCAGGGTCCGATACTCGTGTTTCTGGATCTCCTCGGCCGTGACCACGGTTACCGAGGCTAGTGTATCCGCAGCCTTCTGCAGAAACTTGGAGGCACCGTAAACCGACTCCACTTTCATTTTCGCAAGATCTTCCATGCTCTGTCCGCCCAAGTCGGCTTGGCCTGACTGCTGCGCCTCGACTGAACCGGTACACAGCATCGCGAACAGGAGGAGCCCGCGCCCCGCACGATTTCGTCGCGAAAGAGGGNNCTTTGGTTCTTAATAAGCGCCATGACGATTACCCCAAGCGTACTGTATAGGGAGTAAAAGTGGCGACTCTTCAGATGTGTATATGTCTAGGTGATCACCCTATCGGAAAAAACGGAAGCCAGAGGGCTTTCGCTTCACATCATCGCGCCAGAAAGCATCAGTGGCGAATTGTGAACTTCACGTGGGGAACTACGTTGCGTCCGCTGTGCTTTCGCCTCCTAAGGGCGAGAAGAAGAAAACAGAAAA
>PKUY01000348.1:0-5238 GCA_003131705.1 Acidobacteriota bacterium
GACTGTAACGGAGGAGCCGATCTGCGGTGCAAGCGCGCCACCGAGCGAAGCCGAAACTACAACCTGCTCCTGCACGGCACTCAGTTTCATGCGCAAGTCCGTCGTCAAAGTCTCATCGTCCTGCAGCTTGATTTCTGCGGAGCTCGTTGCAAATCCAGGCGAATTTGCCAGCACCTCGAATGTGCTGCTGCGGAGTCCCGCAAATCGGTACTCGCCCGCCGAATCTGTTTCCGTCNNCCGGCGCGGCCGTCAGGATCGTAAACTGTTCCCCTGATCGCCGCTCCGTGCGACGCGGCGGATGACTGCGCACACGCTGACAGGGGGAAAAACAGCACAACCGTGGAAAACAGCAGGATAGAAAACACAGCAGCGGAAAATCGCAGTCTCATTCTTCCTCCTCTCCCTCTCGCGCGGGAGTTGAAGGTTGTCCGGCACTCATGCCACTGGCATGCGCATCCGGATTGAGACTCCGCCGGTCTCCTGGCTTGGCCAATGTCCCCAAAAATCTTGGGTCTGCAGAGCGGCCTTCCCATCCCGGCATCGAATTGCCAGCGCTTCGGTGACCGGGCCAGTGGCGCGCCCCGAACATTTCAGCCTAACAGTCGCGCGGCGGCGACGGATTTTCACCGTCTTCCCGTGCGCGGAGTCTCTTGTGATTGTGGACAGCTTCCGCTGATTGCAGCGAAGCCGTTTGCGAAAGCGAAACACTAACTTCCGCGAACTCTACATCGCAACTTTCCGTTTAGTGATTCCCTCCCAGGATCACGCGCGGGCGCCCGCCTCGGCCCATTTCGACTTCCAGCGGCGCCTTAAACACTTCCTCCAACAACTCGGGGTCATACACTTCGGCAGGCGTTCCCACGCGAAGGCATTTGCCCTTGTGCAGCAGCACGATGCGATCGGCAAATTCCGCAGCGAGGTTCAGCTCGTGCGTCACAACCAAGACCGTGTATCGGTTTTCATCCGCCAGTCGCCGCAGACGCCGCAGCAATTCCACCTTGCCGCCGATATCGAGATGTTGCGTCGGCTCGTCGAGCAGCAGCAATGACGGCCGCTGCGAAAGCGCGCGCGCAAGAATCACGCGCTGCTTTTCGCCTCCCGAAAGTTGATCCATCCAGCGGTCGCGCAACGCATGCGCGCCCACTTGCGCGAGCGCATTGCCCGCGAACAGGCAATCTTCCTCGGATTCAAACCGCAGACGCCTGCCGTAGGGATAGCGCCCCTGCAAAACGTATTCCCACACGCGCAGGGGAAAAAGCAGCTCGCTCTCCTGCTGCACCAATGCAATCCGCTGCGCACGCGTGCGCGAATCCAGTTGGCTGACTTCCACCCCGTCCACTTCGATGCGCCCCGAAAGAGGCTTGTTCAATCCCGCCAGTAAAGTCAGCAGCGTCGATTTTCCGCTCGCATTGGGCCCAAGAATCGCCACAAGCTCGCGCTGCTTCGCTTCGAAGCTGGCCGGACCCAGCGTGAACTTTGGCGCCAAACGGTCCGTCGCCGCATAGGCGTAGCTCGCCTGCTCCACTTTCAAACGCGTGCCCGAGCCTCCAGAAATAGGAATGGCCTGTGGCGCGTTGGGCGCAACGGTGTTCATCGCACTCTCCGCCGCATCAGATAGATGAACACAGGCGCGCCCGCAAGCGCCGTCATCGCGCCCACTGGCAATTCTGTAGGAGACGCAATCGTTCGTGCCAGCGTATCCGCCAGCACCACCAAAATCGCGCCGCCGATCGCTGACGCCGGAATCAATAGCCGGTAATCCGTGCCGAAAATCATCCGCATCACGTGCGGCACCAGCAAGCCCACGTACCCGATTGCACCGCTCACCGACACGGCGAGGCCGGTCAGCACGGACGCCGCCACATACACCACCAGCTTCACGCGATTCACGTTCACGCCCAGATGCCGCGCCTCCTGCTCGCCGGTGAGAATTAAATTCAAATCCGAGGAAGTGGTGTAAATCGAGCCCAATCCGAGGACCAGCACCAGATAGAGCCACCCCGAATCGATCGTGGGCTGCGACGCGAGGTCACCCATCAGCCAAAACGCCATTCCCCGCAGATCGCGCCCGCTCAAGGTCAGCAAAAACATGATCACCGCGGATAGAAACGATGCAGTCACGATCCCCGCGAGCAAAAGAGTTCCGCTGTCGAGCTGCCCGCCGCGGCGCCCGAGAAAATAAACCCCCGCGATTGTCGCCGCGGCTCCTGCGAAAGCAAAAAGTTGAATCGCGCCCGCTATATGCGGAGCCGCGATCATGCTGATGATTGCGCCCACCGCCGCGCCGCTGGAAACTCCGAGCACATAGGGATCAGCCAGAGGATTCCGCAACAGCGCCTGGAAACTCGCGCCCGCGGTGGACAGCGACGCGCCCACCAAAATTCCAAGCACGATGCGCGGCAATCGAATCTCGTACACCACATTCCAAAAGTCCGGGGAAATTTCGCTCCGGTGGCCGATTGCGCGGTTGAAAAGTGTCTGCACAATTTCTAGCGCGGAAATCGGATACGCGCCCATGCGCAGCGAAATCACCACGGCCACAAACAGCACGCCGCAGAGCCCGGCGCAAATCAAAAACACTCGTCGCGGCGTCAGCGGGCGCACAGTTCGCACTCCCGTGGAATCGTATTCTGCGCCGCGATCACGTGCACTTCATAATTCAAATGTTGAATTCGATTCTCCGCGCCAAATACTTCGGGATGCAATTGGCGCGCGAGCTGCTCGATCGCATCCACAAGTCCGGGAGACGGCCGCACCGCTTCCTCGCTCACGTCAACCACATGTCCCATCTCAACGGCTTCGAGATCCTTCCACGCCGGGCGCGAGCGCAAGTCCGCAAGCTGTGTCGTGGCGCCTTCGCCATGATCGCTCGTGAAAACAATGTAATCGGGCTGCAGCCGAACCACTTCTTCCAGGCTCAGCGTCGGCCAGTTTTGCTTCGACAGCACCACGGACTCCGCTCCGGCCCACCGTAGCGCATCCGCAATGAACGTGTTCTGCCCGATCGTGATCAGTGGATCCTCCCACACAACAAACAGCACGTGAACCATCGGCCGGTCGCCAAGCTTCGTGTGCAGCGCGTCGAGCCTCTCCCGCATCTTTCCGACAAGCTCCGTTCCCTGCTGCCCCGCGCCTATCACCTCTGCCATGCGTGCGGTCGATTCAAGCATTCCACGAACGGTGCGCGCATCGCTCGTGTAAACCGCGATGCCCAGACGCTTGAGCGCATCTGCGGTTTCGAGACGGTTGATCGAGGTCGTGGCGAGCACGACATCCGGATGCAAGGCAACAATCGCTTCGAGGCTAGGATTCTGCGGATTGCCCACGTGTGGCTTCGTCTTTGCCGCCGCCGGCGTATCGCAATAATCCGTATCGCCCGCGAGCCGGTCCCCGAGGCCCAGCGCGTACACCGTTTCCGTTAAGTTCGGTGCGAGCGTCACGATCCGTTTCACTTCTGCGGGCATTTTCACCTCGCGTCCAACTTCATCGGTAATGACGCGAGATGCCCCCGCCGGTGCGGTGGCCTGGGGCGCATATCTCCCAGATGCCGGCAACGCAGGCGCCCACACCAGCAAGCCTGCCATCGCCGCGATCGAAATCCACCGTTGCCAAGCTCGAATCAATGCTTCTCCAGTATTTATTCCGTGCAACAAAAAAGCCTCGCGAGAAACAGCGAGGCTCATCGCTACACCCTTTCTCGCGAAGAGTGTCAGCTGATAACCGGCTTGGGTACGTTCCTGACTTTCGGCTGCCGATTTACCGGCGTGCCGATCACAGTGGCGGGACCGTGGCCGATTTTCACGGCCTTCCAACTTCACCCGTGCCAGTTCAATTGTCGAAAGCGAGTCTAAGCCGTGCTTCGGTCCGTGTCAATCCAGGTAAGAGATGGCCGCGATTCGTCTAGCGGTTCTTCCACTTCGGGGCGCGTTTCTCGACCAGAGCGCGTAAACCTTCTTGCGAATCTTCCAGCTCGGCGAGTTCGTTCAAGAAAACCTTCATCGAATTGCGGACACCATCGCGCAGCGGCAATCCGAGGCTGCCCATGATTGCCTTCTTCGCCATCGTCAGCACGGGTGCGGATTGCGCCGTCACCTTCGCGCTCACTTCGCTTATTTTTTGCTGCAACTCTGTTTCCGGCACGAGCCAGTTCACAAGTCCCAATTCTCGCGCTCGTTCGGCGGACATTGTTTCGCCCGTCAGCACAAGTTCCAGCGCCTGTTTGGGTCCGAGAATATAGGGAAGGACGGCTGCGGCCAGCGGCGGGAAAACTCCCAGCTTGATTTCCGGTTGCGCGAATTTTGCTTTCGGCGTCGCGATCACCAGGTCGCCCAGCGCCGCCAGCTCAGCGCCTNNACGAGCAGCGGCTTCGCCGTGTCGAGCATCGCGGAAAAGGCAAGATGAAACGCATCGAGGAGCTGGAACACGCGGCGCTGCGTGTATTCGCCGAGTTCGATGCCGCCGCAAAACGCTTTCGCGGCCGAATCCAGAATCACGAGCTTGATGTTGCTCTGTTCACCGAGAATATTGATCCCGGCCGCCAGCTCGCAGAGCATGCGCTCGTTCAGCAGATTGTGATCGGGGCGATCGAGCGTGAGGTGCCCAACTTCCCCCTCCACGCGCACCTTGATGAACTGAAAATCTTCGAGCTTGGGCGTCGCCAGCGTCAGCGTTCCAAGAACTTCTACTCCCGCACCACGCGCCTGTTGGGGCATCGAAATCGCTCCGGATCTTGCCGGCCCCTGAATGGGCCGCCTAAAAGGTTAGACCGTTTCGATTTCGACCGCCACGCCCAATCCGCCGGACACACACAATGTGGCACGACCCCGTCGGCCAGTTCGCGGGCTGGCCTCTTGGCCAGCGGTACTCAATGGCCTCCGGAGCTCATGAAGCGTCCGTTGCCATTCGCAACAATGACGCTGCTCGCGGTGCCGCCCAGTGGTGCGTAATCAAATTCTCCCGGAGTGCGTTCCGGCGGCAGCGACAATCCGAACGCGCGCTCAAGCGCCGCGCGCACCGCAATCGTTCCCAAATCTAGTGGCCACTAGTTGTGTAAAATCCGCGAGCATCCCGCCGAATTTCCCGATTGGCGTCCGCACGGCACTTACGATATAGACAGTGTTTGGCAAGAATTATGGGATGTTAGCACAGCTCTTTCGGGTGCCAAATTCACCTCTAAAAGCGAGTCGGCAGGCGCTCCGCAGTTTGTGAACTTCGATCTTCTGCCTACAGTGTTTTTCG
>PKUY01000348.1:5255-10374 GCA_003131705.1 Acidobacteriota bacterium
AAAGCAGGAGCCCAGGATGACTGCAAAAATTCTAATCGAAAATCAAAGTGAACAACAATCGGACGCGCGCTTCGAAGCGGTACAGAGAAATGAACGCCTTCGCGCGGCTGAAGCTGACGACCGTCTCCAAAATCTCAATGAGCGGCTCGACAATGTGAACGCCGCTTCATATCTCGTCCGGCTGAAGAGCGGAGTTCACCGCTTCGATCCGGTGCTCGACCTGCGGATAAAAGTGGAAGCCGTGCGCTGGATGCTTCGCATCGCGAAACATCTGAACGATCACGCTCGCGAAACAGTTTTCTTCACTGTGATGAATTCTCTGGATCAACTCGAAAAAGCCGTTGAGTCAGGTGCGAGTTCGCACGAAGCGGGAGTGCGCGGCGCCGAAGTCCTTCATTCTGACCTGCACCCGACGCACCTCTAAAGATTCCGAATCTGAAGTCGCCGCCGGCTTTGTCTTCTCTGTCACGTCGGTGGGGCAACATCGCAATGCAGCATTTCGGCGCGAATCCTACACGAATTTCAAATCGTGATAACGATTTTGCCGATGAAGTTTCCGGACGACTGGTGCCGGAACGCATCCGCCGCTTGGTCGAATGAAAAAACTTTATCGATGACGGGCTTGATCTGGTTCACATCGACCGCCTGAATCAATTGCTCGAGGCTCGAGCGCGGTCCCACGCCGATTCCGTGCAAGCTGGCATTCTTGAACATCAGGTCGTGCGGATTCGCGTTTCCCTGCGGCCCCGCGAGGACGCCAATCAGCGCAATCTTTCCACTGTAGCCGATGCACTGAAACGATCGCGCCAGCGTGCCAATCCCGCCGTTCTCGATTACGCAATCGACGCCGCGCCCGCCCGTTAGCTTGAGGACTTCTTTTTCCCAATCGGGATGCGTTCTGTAATTTACGCCGTCGGACGCGCCCAATCCGCGCACGCGCTCGATTTTCGCGTCGCTTGATGAAGTGACGATCACGCGCGCGCCAGCTGCCCGCGCGAATTGCAGCGCGAGCATCGCGACGCCGCCCGTACCGAGGCAAAGGACCGTGTCGCCCGGCTTGATCGGCGTGCCCGAACGCATCAAACCGTTCCACGCTGTGGCTCCGGCGCACGGAAGCGTCGCCGCATCCTCGAACGACAGACTTTTCGGTATGGCGACCCACCCTTCTTCGTGCAGCGCTACATATTCCGCAAGCATGCCGTCGAGCGGAGCGCCGAGCGCGCCGCGCTGCTTCGGAGGCGAGCCGTCAATCCACACCTGAAAGAAGCTCGCTGCCACGCGGTCTCCCGGCTTGAAGCGAGTCACGCTTGCGCCGACGGCCAACACTTCGCCCGCGCCGTCGGACAGCGGAATCGTGTCCCGCTCGATCTTCGTGCGATACGTCCCCACGACGATCGCGTGATCGCGATAATTGAGCGACGTCGCGCGAATGCGGACCAGCACATCGCTCGGTCCAGGCTTCGGCTCAGGCCGCTCGCTGCGGCGCAGGCCGTCAAGATCCGTAATCCCAGTCTTGAATTCGTAAACCTTCATCATGCGCACAAGAATAGCGGAATCCCGGCGCGCCGCAAACTGGTATGGTTAGCTGATAGGCAAGGGGAGGGCCCCGCCATGGCTCCTAGCGACCGCCGCGATACCCAGCCGTTGAGACCATCCACAAAAGTTTTGACAGAGGGCTACGATCCCACGCTTTCGGTCGGCTCCGCGCGCCCCGCCGTTTTTCGCAGCTCGACGTACGTGTTTTCGAGTCCGGAGGCAGCCGAGCGCGCGTTTGACGTCGCGTCCGGCCGCGCGAAAGTTGCCAAGGGAGAAAGCCCAGACCTCATCTACTCGCGCTTCAACCATCCCAATGCGGAGATGCTCGAAGACCAGATCGTGTATCTCGAAAAGGGATCGGCATCCGCGCTCGCATTCAATTCCGGCATGGCCGCGATCGTGACCTCGTTTTTCACTTTTCTGCACCCGGGCCAATCCGTGGTGTACACGATTCCGATTTACGGCGGCACGCAGCATTTCATTCAGGATTGTTTGTCGAAGTGGGGCGTATCGGGAATTCCAGTGCTGTCGGGCCGCGTCGATTTGCTGGGGCGCGCGATTCGCTCGGCTAAAAAACTCGGCGCGGTGATGCTGGAAACTCCCGCGAATCCCACGCTGATCATGACGGACATTCAGCAGATCTGCGACGCCGTCGCCGCGCTGAAGATTCCGAAGGGTGGAACGCGCCCTTTGGTGATGGTCGACAACACGATGCTCGGGCCGTCATTTCAACATCCACTGACGCTCGGCGCCGATCTGGTCGTCTATTCGGGGACAAAATACCTTTCCGGGTTCAGCGACATGCTCGCGGGCATCGTGCTCGCGAAGGATCCGGACCTGATTCGCAGGATTCGTCCCACGCGCGGCCTGTTCGGCACGATTCTGCAGCCCGACGAGTGTTGGATGCTGGGGGGGCGATTGTCCACGGTTCGTCTGCGCATGGACAAGGCCAGCATCAACGCGCAGCAGATTGCCGAGCGTCTTGCGGGCCATCCGAAAATCAAACGAGTGCACTATCCGACGCTTTTCACCGATCCGGAGCAGAAGCGGATTTACGCGGCGCAGTGCGACTACCCAGGCGGTATGTTCTCGCTGGAACTGAAAGGCGGGAAAGTGGCTGCGTTCAATTTCCTGCGCAACCTGCAGATCGGACGAAACGCCGTCTCGCTCGGCGGCGTGGAAACCCTCGCGTGTCATCCGAAGACCACCACGCATTCCGGCTTCACCGACAAGGAATTCGCCGACGCCGGCGTCACTGACGGCCTGGTCCGCATCTCCGTCGGCATCGAGCATTGGCGCGACCTGCTCGCCGACTTCGAGCAAGCGCTCGAATCCGCCTAGTTGAAGTTGCTGCCGCCCGAACCGGGGACGGTCGCGGCCGGCCCGGACGAAACCTGCCGAGCGCCTGCGTCGTCTATACGACAGCGTGGTGGTATCTTCCACAGCCACAGGGCAGAGGCGATGAGCATCGGCACCGAGTGGCCACTTCAAAGCGTCAGCTTGGGTACGTGCGCCTGTTGCGGACTTTACCTTTCCCAATACGCCCGCCTGAGCTGGCTGCTCGGCTTCACTTGAGAATCCCACTCCTAAGCAACCGTCGGTTGTCTTTCGCGCAGTAACCAACAAACAAATATTTGTCTTTGCGCGCATCGAGCCGTGCACGGCTCCGCGCGCATCAGCTGCATGCATCTCGGCTGCACTTCCGGGGATGCAAGCTACATAGGAGACAGATCGTCATGACACTCAAGAGAAGAAAATTATTATCGTTGATGGGAATGACACCGGTGGCGCTGGCCGCGACTCCGGCTTTTGCGAAGGCGTCGTCCAAAGCCGCCGCAGTGGTGAAAACCGAAACCGGAAAGATCACGGCGCTGAACCCGCGCGGGATGCCGCCCGCCATCCAATTGGTCCCGATGGCGACGCGACTGAACGCGCTGGACGGCAAAACGATTTACCTCGTGTCCGACGGATTTCCTGGCGCGGATGCGTTCCTGAACCAGATCAAGGTTTGGTTCAGCAAAAACATGCCCGCCGTCACCACGGAATTCCGGCTGAAGTCCGGCGGATTCGCGGACGAGGATCCAAAGCTGTTCGCGGAAATGAAGCAGAAGGCCAACGGCGTGATCATGGCCATCGGGCATTGCAGCACGTACACTCCCGCGACGGTCGGCCACTGCATCACGTTCGAAAAAATGGGGCTGCCTTCGGCTCCCATCGTGACTATCGCGTTTAAGGACCTGGCAAAAACGAATGCCGCAAAACGCGGCATGCCCGACGAGCGCATCTGTTTCACTCCGCATCCGGTGTGGGGCAAGAACGACGCGGAAATGTACGGCTACCTCGAAGGAAACGATCCCGTCACCGGCAAGCCGTTCATGAAGGAAGTGATTTCCGCGCTGACTACTCCGCTGAACGCCGACGAACAGAAGTCGGGCACGATCACTCCGCCCGTGGGAGCGCCAACCTTCGGCCCCGAATCCTCGCGGAACCTGCAACAGTATTACCTCGACAACGGAATGACCGACACTCTGCCGATCATCATTCCGACCGATGATCTCGTCGAGGAAATGCTGGCGGGCACGAGCCACAAGCCGGACGAAGTAATCGGCAAAATGACGCCGGCGCAGGGCGCGTTTCCGCCGTGGTCGTACAACGTGCGGCAGTGCGCGGTCAATGCCGTGATGGCGGGAGCGCGGCCGGAATATTTCCCGACTATCCTGGCAATCGCGTCCACCGGAATTTCGGCGCTGTTCAGCTCGACGAACTCGCTGGTTTCCGCAGCCGTGATCAACGGACCGATCCGCGACAAACTCAACATGAATTACGGAATCGGCGCCATGGGCCCGTTCAATCAAGTGAACGCCACGATCGGGCGCGCATGGACGCTGATGTCGAGAAACCTCGATGGCGGCGGCATCCCGGGCGAAACCTACATGGGCACGCAAGGAAACGTCGTCAACTACAGCAACCTGATCATTCCCGAGAATGAGAAGGACAGCCCGTGGACTCCGTTTCACGTGCAGAAAGGTTTCAAACCGGACGAGAACATCATCAGCTTCTTCTTCGGATTTGGAATCCAGCAAGGGCAGGGAGGCAGGGGGCTCGGTATTAAGCCGGTTCCGCACTTCCATGAAGCGATGGCGCACAACGTCTCGCCGTTTGCTTCGCTCTTCGGCGCGCTCATCGTTGTCGATCCGCTGGTCGCCAACGGTTTGGGCGATCTCGGTTTCAAGACGAAAGAACAACTCGCCGACTGGCTGCAGAAAAATACGCTGGTGAGCGTGAAGGACGTGAAGTCGATGCTCTTCAGCGGCCTGCCGAGAGGGCCCGAGGCTGCAAACCTCACCGACGATTCGATGGTGCCGAAGTGGCAGAAGGCGGACGCTTTCAACTTCATCGTAGTCGGCGGCCAAACCAACCCCTATCACCAGATCGGGAACCTCAGCTATCGCATGAGCGTCTCGATCGATAAGTGGGTCTAGCAGCGCAAGAAAATCCTGCGGCCGGCCAGTATCCCCGGCCGCAGGATCGCAATTCCTCCTCGCTTTTCGATCGAGACTCGTTCTAATCGCAACATTTCCGG
>PKUY01000339.1 GCA_003131705.1 Acidobacteriota bacterium
TTTTAACTTGCTAACGACATCCATATCGGCGACGGTCTCTGGGTTGGCGCGTCCGAGGGGCCGACCACGTTTAAGATTTACGCCGCTGATCCCACCTCCAAGCAGGTCGCCTTCTACGGTGTGATGAAAGAATTCGACAAGCCCATCATCCTCGCGCTTCGCTTGAAAGTGGAAGACAGGAAGATCACCGAGGTCGAGCACGTGGTGGTGCGGTCGCTCCGGGAGGGCGGCATGGCGAACCTGGTCACGCCCAGACCCGGCCTCCTGGAAACGATTCCGCAATCTGAACGCGTTCCGCGCGATCAAATGTTCAAGGCCGCCGATTCTTACTTCGACGCCATCGAGCAGAGCAACGGCAATCTCGCGCCGTTCGCCGACGATTGCGTGCGCCACGAAAACGGCATGCAGACCACGAGCAATACATCCCCCGTGCAGCCGGATTCAAACGGCACGCCCATGACACCTGGCCGGCTCAAGCTGCGAGCGATGGGCTGCCGCGACGCGATCAATACGCACATTCTGAGTTACATCACGAAAATTCAGCCGCGACGCCTGATTGTGATCGACGAAGAAAAGGGGCTCGTGTTCGGCTTTCCCATGTTCGTCCACCGCGGCAATGTGAGGCAGATCAAGATCGTGGGCGTCGAAGGCGTGGACACGATCCCGATGAATTTCGGTCCGATCGATTTGCAGGCAGCCGAGATCTTCGCGATAAGAAATGGCAAGATTCACGAAATCGAAGCGCTCGGTTATCTGCTTCCCTACAACGCAAAAACCGGATGGGAATAGACCGCAGGCTGTTCGAGACAGCGAGGGCCGGACCGAAAAGGTCCGGTCCTTTTTTTATGGCCGCGAAAGAATCAGGCTATGACCGCTGGCCAACGGGCGCAGTTCATTGGAAGAGAACCCAGCGTTGCGGAACATCCGCTGATATTCGGCGAACGTGTAGGCGTCCCCCGCGGGCGTCATGCCGAGCATCATCATGCTGAAACTCGCAGCGCGCGGCGGCGAGATGCGATCTTCGTTGGGAACAAAATCAAGAGTCACGACGACGCCATTCGGCGCAAGTGACGCACGCACCTTCCGCAACAGCGTTTCATTCGTGGACGGGTCGTAGTGGTGCAGGAAATTGGTGATCAGCACGACGTCGTAGCCTGTTCCAAATTCCACATCGAAGGCGCTGCCAGGGATACGATGGACCCGCGCCTCCACTCCCATGGCGCGCGCGTTCTCCGCAGCGACCTCCAGCACCGGCGCCCAATCCTGCGCGAAAATCTCGGCATTCGCATTGCGCTTCGCCAGCACAATCCCAAACGTGCCGTGCCCCGCGGCGATGTCGAGAACTTTCCATTTTTCCCCGGCGGCTGCATCGAGGACCCGGGCTATTTCTTCTGCGGCAGGCACAACGGCAGGCGCCATCGAGCGCGCGAAGTCCACCCAGATCGGATTTTCCGCCGAAATCGAGCCTTCCCCCGGCAGCGTCGGTCGCCCCGTGCGAATGGCTTCAGCCAAACTCATGAATGCGGTCACAGTTCCCGGCAATGTGAGAAATCCCGCAGCCGAACCCTGGTACATCGGCGAGCGCCGGTCGAGAAATACGGCGGTGTCCGGAGCCATCGCGTATCGCTGATCTTTCTTGGTGAGGAATCCGATAATCGTCAGGTAGTCGCAAAGGATCCGCACGCCTCGTTCAGTTCCCTTGCACCGCTTAGCGAGACCCTCAACTGTATCGATCCTTTCGCCGATCGCCGTGAATACATCCAGCTCGATCGCGGCCTTCAGAGCAGCCGTGCTCTGATACGCGTTCAGCGTTTCAAATATCAAGCTCGGGTTTGGCTGCGCAGCGCCAGTTTGGGTAGCCATGCTAGTCCTTTCAGGGCGAAACGGTTTCCCGTTCGTGGGCTTCTGAATTTTCGACGAAGCACCAGTGCACGAATTCCGGCGTGTATCGCCCCACGACGGCCGACGGAATGTCCGTCTCCTTGAGGCGCTGAAACACGAAGTTGATGCGCCCGTCGGCGTGCACCGTGCCGGTGAGAAATCCGTAAACGTCCGTTTCGGCCGCGCGCGCCGACTTCGCGTCCGGGGGCAAAGCATACCTCACGGCTCCCGCCGTTCCAATAATCCATCCGGGCAACACGCCGCCGTGCACGCGCCAGTAATCCGTGTTGAAAATGCCGTCCATGAAATAGTGCGAGTGACTGGCGAGCACGTACACGCGCTTGTGCGACTCATCCTGCGCTTTGAGGAGATCCAGATAGACGCGTCGGCCGCCTTCGATCCCCCTCTCGGACTGATTCATGCTGTGACTTTTCGAAATGCTTTCCGGGAGCGCTTCGTGCATGCCCACCACGATCGTTCGTATCCGCGAGCTTGCCGAATCAGCGCGGAGCGTCTTCTCGAACCACGCGATCTGCTCTGCGTCGAACTGATCGTTCGAAGCGTTCNNCCACCCCTCGTCGCGTGGGAAATCGTCCAGTGGTAATACGTCTTCGGCTTCAGATCGCTAGGATCGTCGTGCAGCCGCTGTGCGCGCAGATTTGGCGCATCGAGCCAGTCGGCAAACTGAACGATATATTCGTCGTGCGTCTTCGGAGCGACCGTCTCATGATTGCCGATTCCCAGATAGACGGGGAACTTTCCGAAGGGCGCGATCTGACTCGTAATGAAATCCTTCCAGGCCAAATCGTAGTATTCCGAAAGCGTCATGAGTTTCGCGAAATGCTCGGATGGATGCTCGATGTCCTCATCGATCCCGGAAATTTTCCGGAAATCGCCCAGGTGCCAGTAGAAAACCGCGCCGCTCTGCGCAACGCCCGCCGCAATCGCCGGCATCACCACGTCTCCGCAATTTCGCGAGTCTCCCGACACAGCAAACTTCCACGTGGCCGCCTTGGATTTTTTGCTCGAACCAGACGCTCGCGTTGGCGCTGCCCCTGCCGTACTCCCACCGCTTTGCGCCCCGCAGAAGCCCGCCGCCACACCGAGAAACGTGAACGCCAGTCCCACCGCACACAAACTCCGCATCGAATACCTCGGCAGCATTCGACTCCGCATCAATCCTCCGNNAACCAACGGTCCTTCAGTGATCTGTCGCGATGGTATCATGCGCGCGTGTAATCGGTGGAAGGCACAGCGGTGCTCTTCATCCTGCTTCGGCCGCTGCCTGTCGGTGGATTGGTCGTCAGTTCCCGTCCCGGTACCATACGCAAATGTGACGTGAGAGGCGTGATCGATGAAGGACTACGGTGAATTTCATGATGGAGATCTCGAAGGGCTGTGGATCGATGGTGACGCTGTCCACGTGCATGTGCGCTCCTATGGCCGGAAATTCGCCCTTACTGCGTCCGGGGCAGGTGGTGAAACCAAACGAATGGACACGCAGTCCAAAGCGTGTTAGACATACGGCGCAAAATCGCAGCGCGACAAAAACGCTATTATACGCGGTCGAAAGCTGGGCTCATTCCAAGGGGGAATCGTGAGCACACTCAGGTCTTCGAAGTTCTCTTCGTTCAGCATCGTGACAGCAGCGTGCGCATTGGCGCTCGGGCTTGCAAGCGTAGCTGTCTCACCATCGTCGCACGCCGCGCCGCAGTTCCTCACTGCCAACGAAGGCCAGGTCATCGGCGTCGCCTTCGAGGGCCGCATGGTCTCGGACCTCGACAAATCCGTAGCCTTCTACAAGCTCATCGGCTTCACTGAAGTTCCTGGGGTCGACAAATCCTGGCGCGCCGAAGAGGCGATGAACCACATCCACGGCGTGAAGCCCGGCGTGCAGTCGCGCATGGCCAAACTCACAATCAATAGCAACATCTCCGGCAAGCCGTTCACTCTGTACCTTCGCGAATTCAAGGGAATCAAGCGCAAGAATGTGATGGCCGGCAAAACTGCCTGGGAACCGGGCGCGACGCATATCGATCTGACGATTCCCGATGCCGACTTGATGTGGTCACAGCTCAAAGCCGCCAACCTGCTCTGGTCGCGGACCTGGGATAACAAACTGATCGCAGCTCCTGGCGCGACGAAGGGCACCATCGCCTACGTCACCGATCCTGACGGCATGGACGTCGAGATCGTGGAGCAGCGTCCTGCGACTCCTGCGATGAACGGGCGCCCGGCTCGGCCGGCTGATCCCCCGGGATTCAATCACATCGGCCTGGTGATCCTGGATGCGGATAAGGCGAAGTCTTTCTACGGAGGCTTGCTTGGGGAGCAGATGCCCGCCACAATTTCTCAGTGGGCCAGTGGCGATTTCATGGACTCCGCGGTGGGAGGTCACGGCAACGTATTGCGCATGGTCAACGGAACGTTTCCGGAGGCCGCCGACGTGAACTCGCGAATGCGTTTTGAGCTCGTCGAATATGAAAACCGCAAGAAGCCGGTCGAGCCCTACAGCATCACCGATATTGGCGTGAACTACGTCGGTTTCGAGGCCAAGAATCTCGACTCCCTCGTTGCTCGACTGAAGGGCGCGGGGATCACTATTGTTTCGGACGGAATCGTCGAGATGAAGGGCGGCTATCGTGTTGCTCTGTTCCGCGATCCGGACACCGGCGCGTTTGTCGAACTCTTCGAAAGACCAAAGACGTAGTCGATAATTTCCGCAATTGTTGGCACCCTCATTGCACGAACGGTCCCACTGGCCCCGACTGTGCGAATGAACATTAACGCCCGTTAAGGTTTGTTCGCCGTTTTTTGCCTTAGGTTCATCCAGCATTCACCAAGCGACGGTTCTCCTCCGCTAACGTTTTCCTGCAACAACCTAATTCCTTGGAGGGGAAAGCTATGCATTTGTTTCGCACGCTTGCTACATCGTTTCTCTTGGCTTCGCTTCTGGCGCTCCCGGCTCGCGCCCAACATCGCGAAGGCGATAAGCACGATGGAGGCATTCAACATGTCCTCCTGATCAGCGTGGACGGTTTCCACGCGCTCGACCTCACGAACTACGTCGCTTCTCATCCCGGTTCGACACTGGCCTCTCTCAGCCTGCATGGAATCACATACACGAATAACTCCACTTCGCAGCCATCCGATTCCTTTCCGGGTCTCGCGTCTCTGGTAACCGGCGGATCCCCGATCACGACCGGACTGTGGTACGACGACACCTACAATCGCAAGCTCTCGCCTCCAAAGCAAACCGACGGTCTCGGCAATCCCGGCGGAAGCTGCCCCGGCACAATCGGCACAAATGTGGCTTGGGACGAAGCCGTTGACATCGATCTGACCAAGCTCAACGGTGGCGGCGGTCTCAATCCCAATTTTCTGGTCCGCGATCCCAGCAACCATTGCGCCACGATTCTGCCGCACCAGTACCTGCGCGTGAACACCATCTTCGAAGTTGTGAAGGCAAACGGCGGCTACACCGCGTGGACCGATAAGCATCCGTCGTATGAGTGGACGAATGGACCGAGCGGCCAGGGCGTTGATGACTTCTACGGCCCCGAGATCAACTCGATTCCAGTCGCGCTGCCCCAGTTTCCCGGATGCAGTCCGGTGCCCTTTCCGGCTCCCGCTCCCGATGATGGCTGGACCACTAATCTCCAGAATATCCAGTGCTACGATTCGCTGCACGTCCAGGCAGTGCTGAACCAGATCGATGGCTTTACGCATGATCGTTCGCACAAGGCGCCCGTCCCGGCTGTTTTCGGCACGAACTTCCAGACCGTCAGTGTCGGCGAGAAGCTGAAGGTGGCCGGATACACGGATGTTCTGGGGACTCCATCGGCGGGCCTCGCAGGCGAACTCGATTTCATCGATCAGTCGCTCGGGAAATTCGTCAGCGAGCTACAGAAGCAGCACCTGTACGACTCAACTCTCAGCATCGTCGCCGCGAAGCACGGTCAGTCGCCTATCGACATCCAAAAGCGGGTCGGCATCGGCGGCGGCCAACCGGCAGCCACGATCGGCTCGGCTGACGCATTCGA
>PKUY01000229.1 GCA_003131705.1 Acidobacteriota bacterium
GCCGTTATTGCGAGGTCGACAGATTTTCGACCATTGCACTGGAGCTTTTTGGCGCACTGCCGAGAGGATGGTCGCGGGTGCAGGCCGTTTGCGACTGGGTACACAGCAGGGTTACCTTCGGATATGAGTATGCGCGCTCCACAAAGTCAGCTTTGGACGTATACACCGAACGCTTCGGAGTCTGCCGGGATTTTCAACATCTTGCGATCACTCTATGTCGCGCTCTTAACATTCCGGCGCGTTATGCGACGGGGTATTTGGGCGATATCGGAGTGCCAATTTCCCCTTCCCCCATGGATTTCAGCGCGTGGCTCGAGGTCTATCTCGAAGGCCGTTGGTGGACTTTCGACGCCCGGCATAACCATCCCCGCATCGGACGTGTGCTGATGGCGACGGGTCGCGACGCCTCGGATGTCGCCATCACGACGTCCTTCGGAATGGCGAACCTGACGCAGTTCACCGTGATAACCGAAGAAGCTCCGCAGGCCCAAGCGAGCGGGGTTTAGGATTCCCCATCCCATCGAGACCCCGCTTTAGCAAAAGTGCGCCCACGGAGCTAGAATCAAATGAGCACTCCAAGGAGGAATGTACATGCCGCAAGGTTTTCATCAAAGAGCCGCAGAGCTTCACCAACAAGCCGCGCACGCCCACCTTGTTGCCGCAACGCACCACGGAAAGGAAGACCATCTGACCGGACACGAACATTCGCGGCAAGCCATGGAGCACGCTGCTCAGGCTTTTCGCGCTTCGCAGGAAGCTCACCAGAAGTCCGCGACCGCGGCGGGCAAGCCGGAAGAAAAACCGTAAGCAGCAGATGTAGATTGCAGCGAGGGTGGCGAAGACATAGAGCTATTTCTGACGCTTCGCCGGGAGAAAACTCTNNAGGAAAACCGCCGCACTGATCTTCGGTGCTTCGAACATGGCAGGATCGACCGCGATGCGGAGTTAACTTTTTATGGGAGCCACCGCCACAGCCATACGCGCCTGCATTTCGCGCGTCAAATGAGGCACGATGCCAACGAGTCTCTCGATCAACATCAGCTGACCCCGGTGATGCATTTCATGTTCCTTGACGGACATCACCATTTCGAAGCGGGTCCTTGATGGCGGCGTGGCACCTTTGGGCATCTGCACGCGCTCCCCTAGGAACTCGTCCGTAAGTCCTTGAAGCCACCCAGCCCATTTTTCACCAGATGTATTGAGCAGATTAATCACTTGAGCCTTGGTGCGGGGCTGCTTCTCCTCCGCAGCGAGACGCTGCATCAGCGACGGGAAATCGAATCCCTCCAGCGTGGATCTGCGCTCGACGGCCTGAAGCTGGTACTGAAATGAATAGGCTAGCGCGATGTGAGACAGTAGTTCGCCCACGGTGCGGGTGCCCACGCTCGGCCTGAAATCGTATTTATCCTCCGGAATATCATTCGCGATTACGATGGTGTTCTTGCGGACCGTCCGGAAGCTATCGGCCAAGTCCTTGCCAGTATAGAAATTCATTCAATCTCCTTGAGTACGTCCATAATTCACGGCCCCGAGCAGTCGGGGATGACGTCAAAGTTTATAGCATAGCGGCTGAGCGCAAGCTTCAAGAAATCCCGAACGAACACCGCGAGGTTATCCCAGCGTAGAATGTCACGCTGACGAGGGCTCAAACCCGGCGTGTTTACGAGCCCTCCGCCGTTCTTTTCGCCGCGACGCCCAATCGCGCAGCCGGTCCATGTAAAGGTATACGACCGGAGTCGTAAACAGCGTGAGCATCTGGCTCACGATCAATCCGCCGACGATGCTAATACCGAGCGGCTGGCGCAATTCGGAACCGGTTCCCGATCCCAGCGCGAGCGGCAAGCCGCCGAGAATCGCCGCCATTGTCGTCATCATAATGGGACGAAAGCGCAACAAGCACGCTTGGTAGATTGCGTCGCGTGGCGACTTCCCTTCCTTGCGCTCCGCGTCCAGCGCAAAGTCGATCATCATGATCGCATTCTTTTTTACGATGCCGATCAACAGGATAATTCCGATGATCGCCATCACGTTCAGATCGGTGCCGCAGATGAGAAGCGCGAGAAGCGCGCCTACTCCGGCGGACGGAAGCGTGGAGAGAATCGTGATCGGATGAATGAAACTCTCATACAACATCCCCAGCACGATATATACGGCGAACAATGCCGCCACGATCAGCATGGGCTCGCTCGAGAGCGATGCCTGGAACGCCTGCGCCGTGCCCTGAAAAGTCGCTTGTATCGACGCCGGCACGGCCATTCTATCTTCGGCAGCATTGATGGCAGCGACAGCGTCGCCCAGCGCGACGTTCGGCGCAAGATTGAACGAGAGCGTGACCGCCGGATACTGCGCCTGGTGGTTCACAGTCAGAGGCGCGGTCCTGGATTGAAAATGAACAAAGGCGCTGAACGGCACCTGTGTGCCATTTGACGACCGCGCATAAATGCCCTTCAGCGCGTCTGGATTTCGCTGGTACTCCGAGCTGACCTCCATCACCAGGTGATATTCGTTCAACTGCGTGAAAACGGTCGAGACTTGCCGCTGGCCGAACGCANNTCGTAGAGCGTGTTGTCGATGGTCTGCGCGTCGAGTCCAAGGCGCGAGGCCGTATCTCGATCGATTACCAGCACCTCCTGCAGACCCTTGCTCTGCTGGTCGGTTGAGGCGTCGCGCAATTCAGGCGATGTCTTCAGCGCGGCGAGCACGCGCGGTGACCATGCCTCCAAATCAGGAAGACTCTCGCTCTGCAGCGTGTACTGATATTGAGAATTGCTCTGACGTCCACCCACTCGAATGTCCTGATTGGCCTGCAGATATAGCGTGGCTCCAGCGACGACAGAAAGTTGTTTTCGCAAACGCGCGATGATCTGATCGGCGCGAACTTTGCGCTCGGAAAGCGGCTTCAGCATGATGTACATGCGCCCCGTATTCATCGCGTTGCCACCGCCGACAAACGCGATGTTGCTCTGCACGGCGGGATCGGCGGTGACGATATCGCTAAACTGCTTTTGCTTCACGCGCATCGCATCGAACGAAATATCCTGGGAAGCTTGGATCGATCCGCTCAAGAGGCCGGTGTCCTGCTGCGGGAAAAATCCTTTGGGGATAATGTAGAAGAGAAAAATGTTCAAGCACACGGTGGCGACGGTGACGCCAAGCGTAAGCGACTGATGATTCAGTACCCATCGAAGGCTCCGATCGTAAGCTGCGAGCAACTTCTCAAAGCTGCGCTCGCTCCAGCGGTAGACTCGGTTGTGGCCTTCTTTCTCGATGGGCTTCAGGAATTGCGCGCACATCATGGGTGTCGTCGTCAGCGAAACGGCAAGAGACACAAGAATCGTCACGCTGAGCGTGACCGCAAACTCGCGGAAGAGCCGC
>PKUY01000171.1 GCA_003131705.1 Acidobacteriota bacterium
GCTGAAAACGATCTGAAGTGCGCGTTCGCCGAGTCTAACGGGAGTCATGCAATGGCCACGCTGCTGCGTTCGGCGGTATTGAATCCGGAAGGATACCGGACAGTCAGAGCCGCAGGCGGAGACGCACCGAGTAAGCTCCCGTCATTCTCTTCGCTCGCTCCACGCCTGGACAGCCTCAATGGCAAGACTATCTACCTCGTCGATACCGGCTTCGGGGGAAGCGGCAAATTTTTGGATCAGGTGCAGGCCTGGTTTGCCGAGCACATGCCCTCGGTCAAGACTGTGCGGCGACGCAAGACGGGTAACATCTTCCGTGATGACACAAAAGACCTCTGGGCAGAGGTCAAGGAAAACGGCCAGGCCGCGATCCTGGGTGTTGCGGGTTGACCCGGCTGCGCAGCGGCGGTCGCCGCTTGCTCCCGCACACTCGAACAGGAATACGGAATCCCAACAGCGCCGGTCTCGACTTTCGAATTTGCCAACGTAGTGGCCGACGATCGCCGCTTTCACGGCGTTCCACTGCGCTTCATTTACACTCCGCATCCGGTCGTAGGCATGCCTCCTTCTGTACTTCGCGGCTATATCGAAGGGAAAGATCCGGCAACGCAGCGGACCGTAATCGAAGAAGTCATCGAGGCTATCACAAAGCCCGTCAGCGAAGACGAGTTCATCGGGGACTTAGCGCCAGTGTCGCGGACCGGCGTCAGGCAGACGCTACTTGAACCGGATACGGAAGACAACCTTCAGCGCCTGTTTTATGAGCGGGGCTGGACCGATGGGCTGCCCATCATCCTTCCCACGGAAGAACGCGTTGCTGAAATGCTTGCCGGCACAAACCGCGCGCCGGATGAAGTCGTCGCAGAAATCTTCCTGCATGACACACAGGAATACCTCACATTTACGGTCGAGATGGTGGCCATCATCGGCGTGATGGCGGGGGCGAGGCCTGAGCACCTGCCTGTTCTCCTCGCTGTCGCTTCCACCGGACATCCGTCGATTCCAGGTTCGACGACGCCGTTCGCTTGCATGCTGCTCGTGAACGGGCCGATCCGCAATGAGATCGAAATGAATTCGGGGATTGGGGCCTTTAGTCCTCGCAATCTGGCGAACTCTGTAATCGGGCGCGCCTGGACGCTTCTGACAATCAACTGGGGCTACATGCGGCTTAGGAAGCAGTTCTGGACTTCGCAAGGCAATCCCATCGGCTACAACAATATGTGTGTCGCGGAGAACGAGGAAAGAAGCGCCTGGGAACCCTTTCACGTACAGAAGAACTTCCGCCCCGAAGAAAGTGTTATCAGCCTGTTCCGTGGGTGGAGCTTCGTAAATAACGTGGTCGGGTCCTCCCACCGATCAGTGGGCAAGGACATGTTGCTTCAATTGGGTGCACTGCCAGGTCTGTTTTCTGCGGCGACGTTAATATTGGATCCGCTCGTAGCGCGACACCTCAAGGAAAACGAAGGCTTCCGAACCAAGCTGGATTTCTGCCGCTGGCTTTCAGAAAACTTCAAAATGCCTGCAGGGCAGTTTTGGGGCACGGATTTGATCCACATGATGATGGCTCCGCTCGCGGATCAGGGCGTTGAACCATACGCGTCCTGGAAGAAGCTGCCCCCAGACGCGCTCATCGCGCCATACGACAAGCCCGAGAACATCAACATTGTCGTCGTGGGTGGCGAAACGAGCCCCATGTGGAAGGTCGCGGATTTCGCTTACGCAGCGAGCGCTTCGGTGGACAAGTGGCGCGCAAAGCCTGCCGCCGACGGCTGCACCGACGGAAGCTGCGGACTCCCGGATGAGCCGTGATTGACAAGGTGAATTCGCAAAGCACGAAGCAGTCAGCAGTGGAAGCATGGAAATGAACTCGGTCGGCATAACCAATTTGAGGAGGTACATGGTCATGGATCGACGAAAAATGTTGGCGTTGCTGGGCGTCAGCCCAGCGCTTGTTGCAGGTGCGCCATCCTACGCGCGGACTGCTCCAGCGAGCGCTCCGAGTGCGGGAGCGTCCGTAGTGACGGACAGGATGATCACGGCTGTGAATCCTGCCGTCACGCCCCAGTTGCCGAAACGGATACCTCTCGCACCTCGCCTCGACAAATTGGACGGCAAGACAATCTACCTAGTGGACACCGATTGGGGAGGAATGGGGCAGAACGACGGCATCCTTCAGGAAATGCAGGCGTGGTTTGCCGAGCACATGCCCGCCGTGAAGACGATCATCAAGGTCAAGAAAGGAAATTTCGTCACCGATGATCCAGCGCTGTGGAAGGAAATCGCCGACGCCAAAGGAGATGGCGTCGTCCTCGGCGTCGCGGGTTGACATGGCTGCGTCGGGGCCGTGAGCCTCGAAGCGGGAGAGATCGAGCAGAAGTACCGCATACCCGTTGTTGCCGCAGCGGGTTCGAATGTCGTGGCATTTGGCATCGGCGCAAACGCCACGTACAACACCGGCATGCCCATTCGCTACGTCGGCGTCCCGTTCCCCTTTTCCGGCCAGCCACGGTCAGTGCTCAAGGGGTACATCGAAGGGAAAGACACGGTGAGCGGCAAGCCGATGATGCAGGCAATCATCGAGGGTCTCACGCAACCTCTTACCGAGCACGAAAGGATGTCCGGGATTCCTCCCGAGGCTCAACCTGAACCGAGACTGCTCGCGGCAGACACGGAAGATAATCTGCAACGCCTGTTCAAGGAAAGATGCTGGACCGACTTCAACCCGGTCATCATTCCGACACAGGAAAGAGTGGCTGCGATGCTGAAGGGAACCAGCCGTAAGCCGGATGAAATCGTAAAATCCGCCGCCGGGACATTCGGGACGCGTCGCCCATTCACGGTGGAAAAGGTCGCCGTCCTCGCGGTCATGGCCGGCGCCAAGCCTGAGTATTTCCCGGTGATCCTTGCGCTGGCCAGCATGGTGCCCTATCAGGACTCCACAACCTCCATCGCGCAGATGATCGTGGTGAATGGACCGATACGCAAAGAAATCGACATGAATTCCGGCCTGGGCGCCTTGGGTCCCAACAACGATGCAAACTCCGTCATCGGGCGATCCATGACGCTCATTCACAAAATCATCCAGGGTTACGACGAGGGCGTGACCGGTTTCGCTTCTCTCAGCAACCCTCTGCGATACGACAATCTGTGCTTCGCCGAGAACGAAGAAGCCCTTCCGCAAGGATGGGAGCCGCTTCACGTCCAAATGGGCCACAAACCCACAGACAGCATTCTGACGATCTTCACCGGCTGGAACTTTATTAACAGCACCGGCTGGGTTGAGCAGCATTACGCTCCTCAAATGTTAATGCGTGACTATATGTCTACGCTCTCCGGAATGAGCGCCACGCTCATCATGGATCCCTCGGTTGCGGAGCTGCTCAACGACGTACAGGGCTTCAAGACGAAGGACATGCTCGGAGAGTGGCTCTCGCAAAACGTAGAGAAGACCGCTGCTTCGTATTGGGGGAATTCGATCGTATCGAGCATGCTGGGTCCCCTTGGTGCCCAAGGGCTAGAGCCTTACGCAAGCTGGAAAAAGGTCCCGGGCGAAACGCTGATAAAGCCTTTCACTAACCCGAAGAGCATCCGCGCCGTTGTCGTCGGCGGGAAGACGGCGAGCGTTTGGTTCGCGACCGATTTCATGCCAGAAAAAGGCACATCGATCGACGCCTGGCGGTAAATGCAAGGTCGCCTGACTCGTCCCCGCAGTGCGATCTTTAGTTTGCAGCCGTTACTGGTTCGGTGCATGGCGTGGCCACGGGAATGCCGCAGGTGCCATCCTTGCACGGTACGGGTACGGGCATCCGAAGCGGCTGCTCGTCGCGGCGGATTCCACATTTCGGCCGCCACTTATCAATCGAGACGCTTCTCGTGTAGGTGAAATCCGTGGTGATCCACATCGGGTTCGTCTCGCCGCCGACAACGAGAATATTGATGTCCTCGGGCGAATGGCGCGGAGCGATCGGCGCGTCTTTGGGCAGCTTGGCCCACGAGGCAAACGGTTCGATCCCCTGCTTGGCCAAACCTGCCGCAAAGCCCGACTGCATCTGACCCTCCCAGTAGTGTCCGGCGGGAACTTTTGAATTCTCCACGATCCATTTACAGGCGTCCTGCTTGGTTTTGAAACCTTCGACTCGCAGGTTCTTGGCCACAAGCGGGTCGACGACAAACGTAATGCTGGTCCCCATCGATCCGAACGTGGCGATTACGTGAGCCATCTCTTTCGCCGGACCAAGACCGAAGTTGAGCACGTTCCATCCACGGAACAGGCTCACCACGCTTTCGTCGGGACGTAAGCCTTTCTGCACGTGAAACGGTTCGAAGACGCTCAGCTCCTCGTTTTCTCCGAAGCACATGTTGTTGTAGTTCGAATTGTGGCCGAACGTAGCCATGAAATTTTCGCCTGCGCGCGCGTCGCCGAAATTGATGCTCATCAGCGTCCACGCCCGGCCGATCACGGAATTCGCGAGATTAAANNCTGAGCGCAGCCGTGCCGCAATTCATGCTGATCTCGTTGCGAATCGGCCCGTTCACCACCATCATGCGGCCCCAAGAGGTGGTCGAACTCGGCATCGATGGCTCCTGGCTCGCGGCGAGCGCAAGGATCACCGGAAAATGCTCCGGCCGCGCTCCGGCCATGACGGCGATGGCAGCCACTTTCTCGACCGTGTATTCCATCTTCTCCTGATGCGTGGTGATGATCATTTGGCCAACGATTTCGTTGGGGGCATGATCCGTGCCGGTGAGCATCTCGGCGACGCGTTTTTCGGTAGGGAGCACGATCGGCAGGCCGTCGGTCCATCCGCTTTCAACGAACTTGCGGTACAGATTTTCTTCGGTGTCGGGAGCCAGCCATCGAGGCCGCCGCGGCTTGCATACAATGGTGGGGTGCTTTTCTCGTTCGGTCAGCGGCGCCGTAAGCGCGTCGATGACTTCCTGCATCAGGGGTTTGGACGTGATCGGGTCGGCGCCCTCGATGTAGCGGCGCAGCACGTCGCGCGACATGCCCATCACGGGATACGGAGGGAAGCCGAAGCGCAGCGGCGTTCCGCGTGCGCGTGCGTTGCGTTCCACGAAATCCGCAAATCGCGCGGTCACGAGAGGGGCAGTCGGAATTCCGAATTCGTCTTCCACAGTTGCGGAGTAATCGGCGAGACTCGCCGAACAGGCCTCTCAACCACCAACACCGAGGATCGCCGCGTCGGCGCCGCTGGATTTCATTTCGGCCCAGAGTTCGGGATCGTCGGTAAACATCGTGCCGCGCTTGTGCCGGAGGACCGTCTTCACGGTCGGCATGTTTCGCGAAAACCAGTTCTGAAGTTCCTGCATGAACTCGAAGCTGCCCGCAAATCCCGTCTCGACCAAGTAGACCGTCTTGCCATTCAGCGCAGCAAGCCGGGGCGCCATGGACATGGGCTTAAGCTCGCCGCTCGGCTGCTCAAAAGGATCGAGGATCGCTCGGGGATTCGAATGCGCCTCCAGACGGCGTCCGAAGATGCCGGTCGGTTGACCGTGGGGATCCAAGACGGTGAGTTTGCCGTTTTGCTCCATGTTAATCCTCCTGTACCTGGCCGCGTATCCTGTGCAGGCAAGTCAGCATGAACAAAGTTCTGCCGAGACAAGACCGGTGACGATTTTAATCGCTTTCTTTGTTGTTGTCAAAACAACTGTCTACTATCCGACGCTAGAAGGCGCGCACGAACTCTCGGCGCTCGGCCGAGTTAGGCAGGGATAGGTCTGCTTCGTTGCTGCGACAAAGAGGAACTTAACCTGTCAACGGCGGCATCCTTGTCGAGTCCTTTATGAGCTGACGGTGATACGGCCGCGCAGGATTGCGCTATGGTTCCGCGTGCGGCCAAGAAACTCTAACGGCGAGGGGCGGTACGATTCTTTCGTTGCGTGGCGAGCTGAAACATCTCTTCCGCTCGTGCCGAGAGCAAATCGAGCACTCGTTCGACATCACGAGTTCGCTGTCCCTGTAACAATTGACGCTGATACTCCTGGGCGACGGGCGCGATCTCGCGCAAGAGCGCTTCACCCTTGCTGGTCACNNCCGTCCTCGTGATCAACTTGCGGCGCATCAAACCTCTTAACGATCGACTGATCCACGCCTTGTCAATGTGCGTTCGGCGGCTCACCTCGTTCACCGAAATCGGCTGATAAGCGCCCAGCATTACCAGGATCCGCAAATCCGTTGGCCTCACGCCAAATCGATCTTTGAACGTGAACGTGCCGATACGAAGAATCAGTTCAGAAAGACGTACGATGCGCACGGAGACCAGCCGGATAAGCGCGTCGATATGGGGAGCGTGCTCGCCGCGGCGGCGCACTCTGCGGCCAGCTTCAAGGGCCTTGGGGTATGGGACGGGGNNGCGACGCTCATTATATGTCTCCCGGAATCCTTCGATGCGAGTATAGAGGAGCCCCTTCGCTGGCCCAAGCGCCGAAGTGAAGAGCGGCGCCGTGCCCCTTTCGGATCCACCCCGCATCATAGCCATCGAGGTGTGTCGAGATCTCTCGGAAACTTCTGAAGCGGAATTCGAGAGTCCAGACTCCCCGCGCGAGATTTGCATGGTTGAAGCGCTCGGCGCTTTCGTACGATGATGTCTTGACAACAATCACGTCGCACGAGTATATAGCAGGTCGGCTCCAGAGACGTTCGCAATTTGAAAGGTGCGATGTCAGGGAGGAGCAGAGAATGGCGATATTTCCCAAGCTTCCGATGTGATCGATCGCAGGACGGCGGAATGACAGACCAACAAAATCCGAGTAACGAACAACTGCTCTCGCTCTTTGAGAGGATGACACTCATACGGCTCATGGAGGAGCGCCTGAAGGCCGACGCAGCGGCCGGCAAATTGCCAGGTGCCGTGCATCTCNNATTGGCCAGGAGGCTGTTGCGGTCGGCGTTTGTGCCAACTTGCGCGACTCGGATTGGATCACCAGCACACACCGCGGTCATGGTCACTTTCTTGCGAAGGGCGGCGACCCAAAAGCCATGATGGCTGAGATTTGGGGAAAACGCACGGGCATCTGCAAAGGCGCGAGTCGTGTAGTTCGAAATGGAGATCAACGACATGCAACACAGGCTCAGACATCAAGCCGGAATGAGATGGGCAGCGGCGCGCATCTTCGCGTACTTCGTAGTGTTGGCCGCAGGCATTGCTTTCGCGACGCAACTCGGAATGGGCCAGTGGTCCACGGTCGGAGGCGATTCCGGAAACACACGCTATTCGTCGCTGACGCAGATCAACGCGCAGAATGTTGCGAAGCTAGGCGCCGCGTGGGTTTCGGAAAAGGTTGGACCGGCACCGACCGCGCGTGCGATGCCAGTGGTCGATAACGACCTGATGTTTCTGACGGCGCCGCCATATGTGTACGCGGTGAACCTTAGCACGGGAAAGATCGCGTGGCGCTACAACGCGATGCCCGGCGGCACGCCGGCGCGGGAAGGCGTGGCCGTGGGCGCGGGCCTCGTGTTCGTCGGGTTGTCTGACGCGAATCTAGTCGCCCTCCGCGAGGAAACTGGCGAAGTTGTTTGGAAAACTTACCTCGGCGACCCGGTGCACGAACCGTCCGCGGGCTTCTCAGGCGCGCCAGTTTACGCCGACGGGCTAGTATCGGCCGGCCTGAATGCGGATTTTGGATATCGAGGGCGGATCATCGCCGTTGACGCGAAAACTG
>PKUY01000049.1 GCA_003131705.1 Acidobacteriota bacterium
CCGGCCCGAAGACGCGCGTTCCGATTGGCTCGTTCGCATCATTGATGAGCACGGCGGCATTGTCGTCGAACCGGATGTAGGTGCCATCCTTGCGCCGTTGCTCTTTTCGGGTACGCACCACCACGGCACGCACCACTTTGCCCTTCTTGACCTGTCCGTCGGGCGTTGCTTCCTTCACGGCCGCCGTGATCACGTCGCCCAGGCCAGCCGTCAGTCCTGCGTCTCCCCCGATGGGGAGGATGCAGGTGATCTGACGCGCGCCCGAATTATCGGCCACCGTCAGCCATGTCCGCATCTGAACCATTCTAGTGCTCCCTTATTCTTGATTCTTGGCTTCGAACCTAAGCCACGCGCGTCGAGCGCTGCAAGATATCCTTCAGCCGCCACCGCTTCAACTTCGAGAGCGGGCGCGTGGAAATAATTCGGACCGTATCGCCCATGCGGGCTTCCCCAGTTTCGTCATGCGCGTAATATTTTTTCGCTGTTCGCACAACGCGGTGATAGAGCGGGTGCTGGGTTGCGCGCACAACCTTCACAACAATTGTCTTCTGCATTTTTGCGCTGGTCACCACACCCACTAACTCCTGTCGTGCCCCGCGCTCCGCGGTGCTCGAATGTATCGTTTCGTTTGCCATTACACCTTCCTCAATTCGGCCTGTCGCAGGAGCGTATTCACTCGCGCAAGGTCTTTTCGAGCTTCCCGCATTTTCTTCAGTCCCTCAGCCTGACCCGCCGAAAGTTGAAAACGCAGTCGGAAAATCTGTTCGGCCAGCTCGCGTTGCTGATTCTCGAGCTCGCCCGGATTCATCTCGCGGTATTTCTCGACACGCCGCGCCATTAGAGTTCCTCCGCCCGGGAAATAAACTTCGTTGCGATCGGCATCTTGCTGGACGCGAGCTTCATGGCCTCGGTCGCGCTGGCCAAATCGACTCCCGCCATCTCGAACATGATGCGCCCCGGCTTCACCACCGCAACCCAGTACTCCGGTGGCCCTTTGCCCTTACCCATGCGGGTTTCTGCCGGCTTCTTCGTAAACGGCTTGTCCGGGAAAATCCGTATCCAGAGTTTTCCGCCGCGCTTGATGAACCGCGTGATCGCCACGCGCGCCGCTTCGATCTGCCGGTCAGTGATCCATGCCGGTTCCATCGCCTTCAGGCCGTAATCGCCAAACGCCAGCGCGCTGCCGCGCCACGCCTTTCCGGTACGCCGGCCGCGCTGCTGCTTCCTATACTTCACCTTCTTCGGCATCAACATGATGGTTTGCCTGTTCCCTTACGCTTCTGTGGCCGGCGCGGGTTTTGCGCGCTGCGGCATTTTTTCGCCCTGATAGACCCAGCATTTCACGCCAATCAGACCGTACGTTGTATGCGCCTCAGCCGTGCCGAAATCGATGTCTGCACGCAACGTCTGCAACGGCAGCCGCCCTTGCAGATACCATTCCTTGCGCGCGATTTCGGCGCCGTTCAGGCGCCCGGCAACACGCACCTTGATTCCTTTGCAGCCAAATCGCAGCGCCGAATCGACCGCCTTGCGCATCGCCCGGCGAAACGCGACGCGTTTCTCGAGTTGCAGCGCAATCGATTCCGCCACGAGCTGGGCATCGAGTTCCGGCCGATGCACTTCCTGAATATCGATGTGCACTTCGCGCTTCGTGCGCTTCTGCACTTCGCTCTTGAGCTTGTCGATTTCCGAACCCTTCCGGCCGATGATGATGCCGGGGCGCGCCGTGTAAATTCGGACCACGAGTTTGTTGGCGGCTCGCTCGATGTCAATGCCGCTGATTCCGGCCGAGCGCAGCCGGTCCTTCAGTTGGGTTCTCAGCTTTACGTCTTCGTGCAGAAGGTCGGCATAGTCCTTCTTCGCGAACCAGCGAGACTTCCAGCCCTTGTTGTAGCCCAGCCGAAAACCGTACGGATGTGTTTTCTGCCCCAAACTCGCCTCCTACTTCTTTTTCTGCGCTTCTTTCGCGCGCTTCTGAATCGCCTTGCGAGCCTTCCGCACGGCTCCCTTCACGCCCTTTGACGCTTCGGCATCGGCCGCAGCCTCGGCCGCGCGGCCTGCTGCAGCGCGATGATGCTCTGCCACTTCCACGACAATGTGGCTTGTCCGCTTCTGATACCGGAAGCCGCGGCCCATCGGAGCAGGACGCATACGCTTCCATCGCGGCCCTTCATTTACACAGCAGCTCGTTACGTACAGTTCGTCCACGTCCAGCGATTCGCCGGCATCATCCGCCTTGCGCTCGGCATTGGCGATAGCGCTGCGCAGCGTCTTCTCGATGTCCTTTGCCACACGCTTCTTGGTGAAGCGTAAAGTTTGCAAAGCATCTTCCGCGCGCCGCCCACGGATCAAGTCGATCACCAGGCGCGCCTTTTGCGGCGAGACGCGAACGAAACGCGACTTCGCCAGTCCTGCAATTTGGCCCTGCGCTACTGTTGCCGTTGCCATCGTCTATCCCTTTACGACTTTCCGGCCGGAGGAGCCGCACCCGCGCCGCCCGCCGCTGGACCGCCCGCCGCTGCTGCTGCCCGCTCGAGCGCCACTTTGACGCCGTGACCTTTAAACGTTCGCGTGGCTGAAAATTCGCCGAGTTTGTGCCCCACCATCTGCTCGGTAATGTACACAGGAATGAACTTCCTGCCGTTGTGCACCGCGATTGTGTGCCCCACCATTTCGGGCAGAATCGTAGATCGGCGCGACCACGTCTTCACAACCTTCTTTTCGTTGCGTGCGTTCAGGGCTTCCACCTTTTCCTGCAGGTGGCTGTCGATGAACGGGCCTTTCTTCAGCGAACGCGGCATCGGTTTCCTATTCCTCCACGCGGCGCAGTTTCACCCACTGCGCACGGCGCATTTTGCGGAACCCACGCACCGGGCCCGAGACGCGATGCGAAATCGGGCAGAACGGGCACACAAACCGCGTGCCTTGGGCGTTTGGTATCTTTTCCACGATCACAGCCCATCCGGACCGGCAAATACGCAACAAGACCTGTGGCGCTGGCCCGAGCTTCGAACTCGCCTTTGCTACGGGTTTCACCGCAGGTTTTACCTCCGGTNNTCCGGGCCGCTCGCCGTGGTGCACGTCGAGACGTTCGTGTAGAGGACATAAGAGTGCTCCCAATTCTCCGCCGCGCCGACTTCATTGTTTTCAAGTTCTCCAAATCGCCTTATGGCTTTCGCCGTTCGATAATCATCCGGTCGCTCTTACGCTTTTTGCGCGTCTTTGCGCCCAGAGTTGGAAAGCCCCAGGGAGTTTGCGGGTGGTTGCCTTTGACACGGCCTTCACCACCTCCGTGCGGGTGGTCCACCGGGTTCATTGCCACGCCGCGCACCGTAGGACGCTTGCCATGCCACCGCGTGCGCCCCGCTTTTCCGTACGTCACATTCTCGTGATCCAAATTCCCGAGCTGGCCGACAGTAGCCATGCAATCCACGCTGAATTTTCTGACTTCTCCCGAGGGCAGCTTCAGCAATGCAAATTCGCCTTCCTTACTGAGAAGCTGTGCCGCTCCCCCTGCCGCGCGAACCACCTGCGCACCCTTGCCCGGGAAGAGTTCGAGATTGTGCAACATCGTGCCAGGCGGAATGTGCCGGATTGACAGCGCGTTTCCGGGAAGAATGTCGGCACCCTCGCCGTTCTGCACCGTCATTCCCACTTCGAGCCCGACCGGCTGCAGGATGTAGCGTTTCTCCCCATCCGCATAGTGCAGCAGCGCAATCCGCGCGGAGCGATTAGGATCGTATTCGATGGCTGCAACCTTTGCCGGAATCCCGATTTTTTCCCGGCGAAAATCGATCGCCCGGAATCTCCGCGCGTGCCCGCCGCCGCGATGCCATGCGGTTACTTCGCCATGGGAGTTGCGACCGCCGGTGCGCTTCTTCGGCTCGGTCAGCGATTTTTCCGGGGATTGCTTGGTGATTTCGCTCTTGTCGAGCATCGTCAGAAAGCGTCGCGACGGTGTGTACGGCTTAAAAGTTTTGATTCCCATTTTTGTCCCGTGCCTCAAAGCGGCGATTCCGCCCGCTCAGATTGCCAACCCTAAATATTCTCGGCGTACTCAATCATCTTTTCGCCTGGAGCAAGCCTCACGTATGCCTTCTTCCAGTCACTCCGAAAACCCTCGGCGCGTCCCCTGCGGCGAAACTTCCCGTGGTACAGCGCGGTGCGCACGTGGTCAACTTTCACCTTGAAAATTCGCTGAACCGCCTCCCGGATTTCCGTTTTCGTGGCGTCGAAAATAACCTCGAAAACAACCGTGTGCTGCGTCTCCTTCACACCGAGACCCTTCTCGGTGATGATCGGACGCCGAATCACTTGATAAAGTCTCGTCGCCATTACCTATTCCTTTTTCGCCTTGGCCTTCGGCTTTTCCTTCTTGGCAGCCGCGGGCTTTTTCGCCGCCTTAGGAGCCGCTTCCTTCTTGGCTGTAGGCTTTGCCGGTGCGGTTTTCTTTTCAGTTGCCGCTTTTACCGGAGCGGTTGCCGCGGAGTCATCCGTTTCATCCGACTTGACCGCCGAAAGTGCTCGGCTCAATCTCACCGCAGCTTCGCGGGAGAGCATTAGTCGGTCGTGCCGCATCAGGTCGTAAGCGCCGATTGCGTTGGGCGCCATCAACGTCACACCTTCCAGGTTGCGGCTCGCACGTTCGAGGTTTACGTTTTCGCCGGTTGAAACTAGCAGGATCGTTTTGGTATCGCTATCGAGCTTCGAAAGCGACTCGCGAAACGCCTTTGTCTTGTGCGATTCCAGTTCCCAGCCATCGACAACAGTCAACTTCTCTTCCGCCAATTTCGAAGACAGCGCCGACCGCAGCGCTCCCACTGTCATCTTCTTTGGCAGCGCGTACTCGTAGCTGCGCGGCGTTGGACCGTGTACGGTGCCACCGTGACGCCAGAGCGGCGAACGAATCGAACCTACGCGCGCGCGGCCGGTTCCCTTCTGCTTCCAGAGCTTTCGGCCCGCGCCGCTGACTTCGCTCTTGTCTTTCGTCTTGTGCGTTCCCGCGCGCTCTCCCGCCAGATAATGCCGCACGGATTCGTGCAGCAGGTTCGCGTTCACTTTCGCTGAGAACACATCATCGGCCAGCTCAACTGTACCGATTTTCTTGCCCTCGAGATTTTTCACGTCCACAACAGGCATCGTCGTCTCTCTGTCCTATGATTCCTACCGGGCCTTTACAGCCCTGCGTATGAAGATGTAGCTGCCGGCCGGTCCTGCCACCGAACCGCACACCAGCATCAAATTCTCATCGGCATCGATTTGCACCACGCGCAGATTTTGCGAAGTCTTGCGCTCGCTTCCCATGTGTCCCGGAAAGTGCTGCCCCTTCCAAACACGCGAAGGGAATGAGCTCGCGCCGATACCGCCGGGCGCGCGATGGAACATCG
>PKUY01000386.1:0-13653 GCA_003131705.1 Acidobacteriota bacterium
AGATTCCCGTGAACGAGAAAAAAGGGCTCACCTTCGCCCGTGGGCTTCGCTCGATCCTGCGCCACGACCCGGACAAAATCATGGTCGGCGAAATTCGGGATCAGGAAACCGCGCAGATCGCCATCAATTCAGCGCTTACGGGCCACCTTGTTTTCACCACCGTTCACGCCAACAACGTAACCGACGTGATCGGCCGTTTCATCAACATGGGCGTCGAGCCATACAACTTCGTCTCGGCCCTCAATTGCATCATGGCTCAACGGCTGGTCAGGGTCATTTGCGAGAATTGCAAGAAACGCGTGACGTACTCTTCCGAGGTTCTGAAAGAATCCGGCCTCGACGTTGCGGAGTGGAGCAAAGTGGAGTTTTACGAGGGTGTCGGCTGCCTGGAGTGTTCGGGCAGCGGCTACCGCGGCCGAACCGCAATTACCGAGCTCCTCGATCTGTCCGATCGGATTCGCGAGATGATTATCGATCGCCGCCCGACGTCTGAGATCAAACGCGCAGCGCGCGAAGGCGGAATGACGTTTCTGCGCGAGTCAGGACTTCGGAAAGTTCGCGGCGGCAGCACGACCTTGCGCGAAATCAATAAGGTGACTTTCCTTGAGTAGCTTCGTGAGCTCGTTCGGTCTGGCCACACGTTTCTATCAAATGGGTATCGTCCAGCGCATCGACCGCTGGCTGAACGCGATGCCGCATCCGCCGTTGGTGGTGGAGATTGCTGGCCGCCATGTCGCTGCGGCGAGGTGGGGAAACACGCGTGGGCATCTGGATGGTCTTGCCGTGGAACCGCTGCCTCTGGGCGCGATCATGGCGTCGACGGTCGAAACGAATGTCACCCAACCCGACGCCGTACGCTCGGCTCTGCGACGGGTATTCGGCCGCGTTCCTGCGAACGGCGCACAGGTTGCGCTGCTGGTCCCGGACCCTTGCGTGCGCGTTTTTATTTTGCCGTTCGATAACCTGCCGCGGCGATACGACGAAGCCTTGCCGCTCATGCGCTGGCGGCTGAAGAAGAGTGTGCCGTTCGACGTGGATGAGACGGTTGTTTCCTGGATGCGCCAGACCGGGCGAGACGGAAACCTGGAGGTTGTGATTGCGGTAGCGCGCCAGGTGATTATCCGGGAGTACGAACAGATCATCGAATCGTTAGGCGCGCACGCAGGTGTGGTACTGAGTTCGACCCTGGCCGCGTTGCCGCTGCTCGAAGAGCGGGGGGCGACGCTCCTGGTTCGCCTCTGCGGGAAAATGATGACCACTGTGATCGTCAACGGCCCGAATCTGTGCGTCTATCGCGGCACGGAGATGCGAGCTGAAGCCGCGTTGCTCGATCCTCAAGCGATGCTGGAGGAAATCTTTCCGGCGGTCGCGTATTACCAGGATTCGTGGGGCACGCCGATCGATCGTGCGCGGCTCGCCGGTTTCGGGGGAAAGGAAGCACTGTTCGGTCAGGCGCTGGCTGCGGAGTTAAGAATCGCTGTCGGTGCGATTTCTGACGCCGAAGGAGCGTTGGCCCTGGATGGCCCTGCAAAAGACCTGGTTCCTCAAGGTCTCGATGCTCTGGCCGGCTGGATGATGAACCAGAATTCCTGAGCCTGGAACGCGTTTTCACGGAGTTCGGCATGGCCAAGTATCCCAAGCTAACGAAAAATGAAATTTCAGCTCAATCTCGCAACCGCACCCCAGGCGAATAACCGGCCTTTTCTCGCCGGCGCGGCGCTAGCGGGCACGCTCGGCCTCCTTGCGCTGGCATTGCTCTCGCACGCGGCTTACGTGTCCTGGCACGCGAGCAGGGAGCTTCGCGAAGACATTGGCCGCTGGGAAACGCAGATCCAGACGGATCGTCGGGATCAGCAGGAACTCGACGCGTACTTCAAGACTCAGGCCGCAGCGCAGGTTCTCAATCGTTCCACGTTTCTGAATTCCCTGATCGATGAGCGCAGCTTTCCTTGGACCAAGATTTTTATGGACCTCGAGCAGGCTCTCCCGCCTGGCGTTCGTATCGTCAGCATCTCACCTCGCCTGGAGAACGGTAGGGCGGAGGTCACGCTGGAAGTCGGCGCCCTCACGGATGACGGAAAGATCCAATTCCTGGAGGCGATCGAGAAATCCAAAGTATTTTCAGGAATGGTGGTGAAAGACGAGCGGCGCGTGGATCAGCTGGGTGCGCCGGACAAGATCGTCCTCAACCTATCCGTTTGGTATACGACTATATGACGACGAGCAGCAGCTGGCAGCCATGGAAGAAGTGGATCAGCATCGCGTTGGCGGTGCCATTGGCGCTCGATCTCGCTCTGGGCGTCTACCTCTGGCAGGCTGGGCGGCACGACCCTCAGGCGATGCGCGCTGNNCCATACAAGCCAAGCTCCTCCGCGCAGATGTTCTGCGAGGCCAGAAAATTCGCGCCTCGCTCCCGCAGGCTCGCGCGGAGTGCGACGATTTCTACAACGATTCGTTTCTTGATGGCGCGACAGGCTACTCCCGCATCGAAACCGATCTCGGACAAATAGCCTCGCATGCGGGCGTTAAGACAACGGGATTTTCTTTTAAGCAAAAGCCGATCAAGGAACGCGGCGTCACCGAAATTTCAATCAGCACCAGCCTCGACGCCGATTATCCCGCGGTCATTCAGTTCATCAATGGCCTGGAGCACTCGAAGAATTTCTACCTTTTGGACCGTCTGCACCTGGCTTCTTCAACAGCGGGCGGACTGCGGCTGGAGATCGAGCTGCACACGTATTTCAGGACCTAACGGATGTCACGGCGCACAGAAATGTACGTTCTCGCGGGGCTGGCTGTCCTGCTCGCCGTTGCCGGCTATTACTATTTCCAGAGCGGCAACCAAGCCGCGGGTCCGCCGAGTTTGGCGCCTGGCGATGTAAGCTTCCAGCCACTCGACGTTCAGGAGCCTCAGCTCCGCCTCGACCTTCTGGACAAAATCCGCAAGCTCCAATATTTGGGTTCGCACCGGAATATATTCACCGCGGCTCCGCCGCCCATCCCGAAGCCGACGGGCGCGGCTGCGATCGCCCAGCGGCCGTTCGTTGGGCCCAAGCCACTTCCGCCTCCTCCGCCCCTTCAAATTCCCGCGGAGCTATTCGGCTATTCCTCGCAACCGCATGGAAACAAGCGCGTCGCATTTTTCACTAGCGGGGATGACGTGCTGGTCGTACCCGAAGGGGGAACATTCCTGAGCCGCTTCCGCCTGGATCGTATCGACAATGATTCAGCCGACGTCGAAGAGATTTCGACGGGCCGCCACGCTACCGTGCCAATGGTTCAGCCGCCGGACCTTGGTGGAGCGAGCCAATGATCCCATTCATTGTCGAATCAGCGAGCGACGGAATCCGTGTGTGCAGGTTGGTGCGATTTCGCGTGCGTTCGTTGCTCTCTGCCAGGATATCGACACCGCGACCGCCACGACAAATGCGACGCCGTTCTGGTCAATGGGGATACGCCTACATTATGGCGATGTTTTTGATGCTGGCTATGATCGCCGGATCCGAGGCGGTTTTGCAAAATATTGTGACCCTGGGCCGCCGCCACCGTGAAGAAGAAACGATCTGGCGCGGCGAGCAATACACCCGCGCGATCCGTGCCTTCTATCGCAAGACGGGGCATTACCCGCAAACGATCGACGATCTTGAAAAAGGTTTGCCCGACCTCCATTTCCTGCGTTTCGCGGCCTACAAGGACCCCATGAACCCCAGCGACGGCAGTTGGCGCTTCATTTACGTCAACGCTGCCGGTCAAATCATTGGCAGCGTCCGGTATGGCTCGCTTCAACAGATGGCCCTGATGGACATGAACGGTGGCCAGCTTCCCAGCGCGCAACAGGCGGGCCTCTTCGGCACGCCTGCTTCTAGCCTCTCTTCGTCTTCGTTTCCGTCGTCGGTGTCACCCCAACTTGGACAAACTGCTTCACCCGCGGGCACTTTGCCCGATACTTCCGCGGGCGGGACGCAAAGCTCAACTGGCGCAACGCAGAATGCAGGCGCAAGTCAGTCTGCCGGATTCGGTGGGCCCAATCTTGCGGGCCAGCCGAAGCCCACCGGCCCCGTTGATGGTCCCGTTCTCGGGGCGTTTCTTACCGGTGTCGCTATTCCAACGAGCGTGAGCCGGCCGTCGGTGAAGGTTTACAAAGGCGCGAAGAAATATAGCGACTGGGAATTCATTTGGAATCCCCTCGAGGACCAGGCCCGCGCGGTGCAGAATGGACTCAGTCCTCAAGGGGTGCAGCCCGGTCAGATCGGTCTGCCGATTGCTCCAACTGGGCCGCCCGACGCAGGGCCAACGCCGCCAACTTCGCCAACTTCGCCAACTTCGCCGACGAACAATCCCGGCGGCATCGGGCCGCCGCCAAGCCCGTCAGGGCCCGGCCCGCAGTAACAATCTCCGTGAGGGGCTGTTCATGGCACATAGTGCCGAACATGATTCCAAGCCACGCATCGGCGCTCGTCTGTACCTGATTGGTTCGTCCGTTGTGTTCGTTTTAGTCCTCGGCTACGTCGGTTGGACTTTCTTTTCTCGCTGGAAAGGGAATCGCGCTATCGAGAGGCGTGCGGCCGAGGAAAAGCGCGCGCAGTCTCAGCAGACATTTGAGGGCATGGGAGGAAACCGCTTCGATATTCTTGGTTTTTACGCGAATCCCGGCGTCACGAACCGCGGCGATTCAGTGGATCTGTGCTACAGCGTTTCGAACGCCAAATCCGTCACCCTGCAGCCACAATCGAGCGCCGTATGGCCGTCCTACGAACGCTGCGTCAGTGTGTCGCCGACGAAAACCACAACCTACACTCTCACCGCGACCGATGCCGTCGGCCACACGAAATCCGCGACGGCTATCGTCGAAGTTCACTAGCACATCGGCGTTCCCCCCATGTTATCCGCTCGATCTAGTTCGGCTCCCACAGTTCGAACCGATTGCCTTCGGGGTCTGTCGCCCAGCCGAATCGGCCGTTGGCTTCGTCCTCGATTTTGGCGTCCACGTTCACGCCCTCTTTGCGGAGCTGCGCCAGCAGCCGGTCGAGATTTGCGACCCGATAATCGATCATGAATGGCGCGGGGCCCGGACCGAAATACTTTGTGGTTCCTGGGAATATGGACCACACAGTCGCACCGTCGCGATCCGTATGGTCCTCGTCCTTCCACTTGAACAAATGGTAGCGCGGGGCGTTTTCTCCAGAGCCCGCGCTCTCGGAAGAAATTCCCAGGCGCTCGCGATACCAATCCGCGAGTTTTCCGGGATTCTGCGCCCTCTGGAATATTCCGCCGATGCCGGTTACGCGCGGCTCGTCTTTGCCGGCAAGGGACGCGCGCGCCGACTCTACGATCATTCCCAAGGCAAAACTCAATGCCATTACGCACGGAACCCATATGCGGGACTTCATATCTCCTCCTGTATTCGGGCGTCGGACCGCATAACTTTATCTCGCGCCACGGCGCTGTGCCACATTCGCGTTTTCCGGGTTGTGTCCTAAATTCAAGTTTGAAGTCTCTGTTTACCGTGCCTGGCCCGAATCTGCACTTTCCTACAGTCTGCAAACCGCCTCGCGAAATGCTAGTGTCGGAACGTGTGTTTGCGGCGTTTTGCATTTGCCGCGAACCGGAGGCGTGGCTCGCCACCGGGTCCGGGCCGGGCGAATAGCCCGGATGTCAAGCGCCGTGAGCGCGTCAGACGTTAGCCCAGTCCGCAAGGGCTGGGAAAGCTAGAAAAGAACCCGAAGCGCCGTAGGCGCGGCACGTCGGATGCTTGATTAGAACGAGGAGATTACGCGTATTTTAGTTGGGTGAAGCTGAAGACGAGCGAATGACAGGTGCAAAGGAGAAAGGAAGATGTCGATGGCTTCGAAAACGTCCCTTGCCAATCGCAACGCCACCTCCGCGCTTGCCCTGCTTGCCCTGACGAGGAAGAGTTCCCCCCGGCCAATCGGCCGATCTGCTGCCTTCTTACTCGACAATGGTGCCGAGTAGAATTCGAAGCAACTCACACAAAACAAAGAAAGTCGGACCACTCTACTCGACAATGAAATGAGGCTTTCTTGACGAAAGCCCAGATCGCTCTTTGACAATCAAGTAACGGTAAACGCATCGGAGCAAGTAGGTGGGCTCTCCGGCGCTGAGGGAATGGTCCTTCTCCCGCGCCCTCAAATTAGGGCACTACCGTTTTCCGCGCAGCAGAGAACCGCCCCCACTCTCGCATTGCAAACGTTCGCTTCAAGATGCAAAATGAGATTAGGGAGCAGGGCTGTTCAGGAGCTGCGCGCAAGATGGCAGTTGAACTCGCAAAGGGCATTACGCTCGAAAAGCCGGGCGAGGATGAAAACTTCCTCAAGGATGAGGGCATCCTTTTCGCCTCGCTCGACAAAGTCGTCAACTGGGCGCGCCGCAGTTCGATCTGGCCCATGTCGTTCGGTCTCGCTTGTTGCGCTATCGAAATGATGTCCATGGCCGCCTCGCGTTATGATATCTCGCGCTTCGGTGCGGAAGTTTTTCGCGGTTCGCCGCGCCAGTCCGACCTGATGATCATCGCCGGCCGCGTTTCGCAAAAGATGGCGCCCGTGATCAAGCAGCTGTATGCGCAAATGCCAGAACCCAAGTGGGCCATTTCGATGGGTGCCTGTGCTACGTCCGGCGGCGTATTCAACAACTACGCCATCGTGCAGGGCGTCAACCAAGTCATACCAATCGACGTATACGTTCCTGGCTGTCCGCCGCGCCCCGAAGCTCTTCTCTACGCCGTTTTCCAACTCCAGAAGAAGATCGACGCCGACCGCGGCAGCTTCCTGCGTTCCATGAATTTCTCGAAAAGCTGACGATCCGACCAGGATCGTCATCCTGAGACGAGCGCCTTGAGCTCGCCAAAGGATCTCTCTTAGGTTTTGATCTTTGCCGCTGTGGCTCTCGGTCTGTGGGAATCTCGAACGCTCGGTTTTTTCTTTCCAGTGCGGCGGCTTTTCCGTAGAATCTTGTGTTGTACGTGTGCCGAGGTAGCTCACCGGTAGAGCGCGGCCCTGAAAAGGCCGGCGTAGGCAGTTCAACTCTGCCCCTCGGCACCATACGTCACCCTTACAGCGACGGATACTCACTGTCTGCTGCTCGTATGCATCGATTCATCGCCACCTTGATGTAAATTCAGTGGACGATGTCTGAGCCCATCCGACACGACTCCTCGCCCTCGATAAGTCCCTGGCATCCTCTCCGCATCCCGATTTTCCGTAATTTACTCATTGCGGACCTTGTATCGGACATTGGCACCTTCATGCAGAGTGTGGGTGCGGCATGGCTGATGACTTCGCTCACGAATCGTCCCGCTTATGTGGCTCTGATCCAAACTGCTTCCGCTTTACCGTTTTTTCTGTTAGCGCTGCCGGCCGGTTCGCTCGGAGATATTTTCGACCGACGCAAGCTTATCCTGTGCACAGAGATATGGATGTTCGCCATCGCCACGGTCCTCACGGTTGCGACGTTCACTGGAACGATGACGCCATGGCTGCTGCTCCTTCTCACTCTAGCCCTCTCGCTCGGTGACGCCATTGAGGCTCCGACGTGGCGGGCGATATTCCCGGAGTTGGTCAAGAAGGATGACCTCACTCCTGCTCTCGCGCTCAACGGAATCGAGTTCAACTTAGCGCGAGCCGTGGGCCCGGGACTTGCAGGTCTGGTTATCGCTGCCGCCGGCGTTGCGACTGCCTTCCTTTTGGACGTCCTCTCGTTTTTGGGAGTGATCTTCGTCATCTTTACGTGGAAACGTTCGGCTCGAAAAAGCAGATTGCCGGCCGAGACGCTCACTGAAGAGAGTTGGGCGGCGATTCGCTATGTGCGTTACTCACCCGGAATCCGCGCGCTGCTGGTGCGATCGGGGAGCGTCATTTTTTTCGCCAGCTCTTTTTGGGCTTTGTTGCCTGCGGTCGCAAAGCAACTGAGCAAGAGCGCACTCGGATACGGTTTTTTGCTGGGCTTCTTTGGCCTCGGTGCGGTGCTCGGAGCCGTTGTCCTGCAGCGCGGCAGATCGAAAATTTCAACGGAAACAGTGCTTTCGACGGCAACGGCCGTGTTCGCTGCCATTCTCCTGAGTACGGCCACGTTGCATAGTCTCCCGCTTCTATGCCTTCTGATGCTCTTTGGCGGTGGCTCCTGGACCGTTTTTATGTCGCTGTTTAATACCATGGTCCAGAATCTGGCGCCAGACTGGGTTCGCGCGCGGGTGATGGCGGCTTATCTCTTTGTATTTCAGGGCAGCGTGGCGATTGGCAGCACATTTTGGGGCCTCTCCGCAGAACACACGAATGCCCGGCTTGCCCTTCTCATCTCTGGCATTGGACTCGGGACGTGCCTCCTATTGCAGTTACCATTTCGGCTTCCGAGCGCGCCCGTCGACCTCAGCGCCTGGAATCATTGGGGCAACCCAAGCATGTTTGAAGAACATGCCGCAAATCTTGGGCCGGTTCTGGTTACAGTCAAATATGTCATCGATCCTACGAAGGCGCCGGATTTTCTAAATGAGATCTATCGTTATCAACGAATTCGCCGTCGCGACGGCGCCACACGCTGGGGGATTTTCTACGACACAGAAGCGCCCAATGTCTACCTAGAGACGTTTCTCGTGAATTCCTGGGCCGAACATCAAAGGCAACATGACCGCTTCACCGTTGCAGACCATGAGGTTGAAAAGCATGTCCTCAATTACACGCTCGAACCCACGACCGTGAAGCACTATATCCATGCAAAGAAGACCGCGAATCCTTGACCCGAGCTCGTCTCCCCCTTACAGCGAGCAAGTATTCTCAAGCGAGAAAAAAAGGTGGCGGAGCTTTGCATGGACTGAGGCATTTTCGCGCCCCGCCCGTCCGTCCGTCACCGCTGAGACAGCGGTTTAACGACTCCGAGTTGAGTCAGGAAACCCAGGGCATCGGTTGACTGCCACGTTTCCACGCATTTACCGCTCTTGAACAGATTGATGACCATTCCGGGAGAAATCACCAGCTTCATCGTTGGTGCAATTCCCATGTACTCGCCTTTGTGCGTTCCGTAAAACATGTAGCGATTCGCCACTTTCTCACCGGAGGCAAAAACATCTTCGCTGGCCAGCCGCATGTCCGGGAATCCTTCGCGCAGATGCGTGTAGTAGTCCCTCAGCCCTCCAACTCCCGGCTTGAGGCGTCGCGACAATCCGTGAAACATCACGGCCTTGTCAAACATTTCGAGGTATCCATCGAGGTCTTTCGCGTTGAAGCGCGCGATAGCTCGGTTCACGCTTTCGATGTTTTCCTTTTCAGGCATGAGCAACCCTTCGTCATTGAAGTGGGAGTTTGGAACTCGGTACTCGTGGGAAAGCCTTTACTTGACCGGTTGGGAATTGCTCTCTGTAGCATATCGCCATAGAAAGTAGCCAGGGATCGCCATGGTCCCGCTGGCGATCAAAACGAAGCCGATTTTGTGCTGGGTGTACCCGCGCTGAGTGATGTGATTGGCGGCAGACTCGTCGTGGCAGGTGTTATCCACGTTCTCTTCGAACGTCACGTCCGCCGATTTCCCCTCGGATATGGTGCGGAGCTCTCCGCCATTGTCCAATACAAGGTCGCCATGAATCGCCGAGATGATGAGTTCCCTGGATCCCGTGTAGGCAACCTGCCCCGAAGCTGTCTGGCCGCTCTCGCCGCGGATAATTCCGGCGGGCGTCCTAACCGAGAGATCGGGCGCCGCCGAAAATGCGAAGCCGACGGTTCCGCTGGTTGCCAGCACTTGGATGGCGCTGCCATCGTCTTCTAGCGCTGCTGTACTCAAAGCGGAAAGAAATACCTGGCTCGAGCCTACTTTGACGCGGAGTTTGCCACCATCGTCGGTGTCGAGTGAGTCGCAGGAATAGATGTCCGCACCCGTGACGGCGCTGGTGGTATCGATATGGCCGCGGTCCGCCTGGACTACAACTCCGAGCGGGCGCCTGCTGCGGGCTGCCACGACGGGCGAACCGCCTATGGCGACGACGACCACTATCGCGAAATAGGACCGAGCTATGGAGCGCATCCGCATTCCTCCGCGAGGGTACATCCCAATGTGTTCCCGAAGGGCCGGAGGGTCAATCGGAAGCAGCCGGCGAGTTGTCCCAACTGCAACAAAGGGCGGCTTTTGAGGCTCGGTTGGGGGCGGGGCGAGGCTATTGGGGGGGGGCTGAAACGAGCAAATCACCGCCGCAACCACAGTGGGCCGCTAACAAATGCGCTGCCTCGCTCATAGAAACGCAGCTTGCGGTGGGCCGCGCGTGATATACCGATGCGAATGCTGACGCCGATACGTCCCGGGGGCCGCACAGCGTCGCCGATCCGTATGGGGCTGGTGCGGGCGCAGAGATCAATGCCGTCGAAGCGTTTATCTATGCCTAGGNNCGCCCGGGACCACGCGCAACATCGAGCAAACGTAACACGCCGCGATGGCGCATCATCTCCGCAATGCCCTGCAGCGGTTCGAGGGCGCGAATCAAAACTCCCGCGCCAACGCCGTCAATTTCGCTGGTAACATTGAAAATCCAGCACGAACCGTACGTGAAACGAACGTACGCGTGGCCTCGCCTGAGAAAAAGTGATCGATTAGCGGATCGCAATCCGGGGAAAGCGTGACCGGCGGCGTCGCCGACCGGATAGGCTTCCGTTTCGACGATGCGGCCAGCCATTCGTTCAGCTGGGCGTTCGGCGTGGCGGCCAGACATCGAATCTCGAACCACCGTCTTGCCGATCAGATAGCGAGCCAGTTCCACCGTATCAATCGGCAGCTCGGCGCGGCTCAGCCGCCGGATCCGCAGCGCGAGTTTTCTTGGCGTAGCCTTGGGCATGGCGTTACAGTATTTTGGCGAGTGCGAACGACCGCTCGATTGTTTTATCACACGTGCTCTACCATACGTCGTCGGAGACTCTGCGATGAGCGAAACCTGCCAGCACGTCAAAGAAATCCGAAAAGTGAAGCCAAGCTCGAAAGGGTGCGAAGAGTGCCTGAAAATCGGCGACGAGTGGGCGCATCTCCGGCTGTGTCTCACGTGCGGGCACGTCGGCTGCTGCGACAGCTCCAAGAATAAGCATGCCACCAAACATTGCCGTGGCACGCACCACCCGATCATCCTGTCTTTCGAGCCGGGAGAAGATTGGAAATGGTGCTACGTCGACGAAGTGGAAATCGGCTAACCGCAGTTTTCGCCATTCCCACGCACCGAGCGTGGAATTTCAGTCCGAGACGAACTAGAGATTATCGGCCCACGTCATTGAAAACGAACTAACCAGAATTAAAGATCGTTTCCTGCTAATTCCGCTATTAGGATAGTCCACAAAGAGGCTTCAGCGAACAGCGTTGATAAATTGAAAAAGCACTGGCAATGAGAACCGGGAAATTGGACCTTCGCGTTTTTATTGTCGCGGTTGCACTGGGATTACTCACGTTTAGTTCCGGTGCCCAACCCTCGGTGTGTGAGGGTGGGGCTTTTGCCCTTTCTTGTTTCCTCTCTCCGCGCGATCTCAAAAAGTCCACAGGGATTATTTCTCAGCCGCAACTTCGAACAAGTTAAGATGGCTCGGTCAGCTTTTATGGCGAAGTTTTTACACGAAAGGAAGGAGACGCACAGTGCCGAAACAAGCGAGCCAAACGGCCGATTTCGCCCCTGGCGAATCCCTCCGTCATTCATCCATCGATCCATACACCATGTTTCCCGCCTGCCCTGTCAGAGGAAGGGCGTTCGCTGTGGGAGTCCAAGGATCGCGAGCCCCTGAAGAGTGCTTTCGACTCCACAACGGGTGCCGAGTAGAATTCGACGACCCGGCCGGCGAGGGTCGTCATCCCGAGCGACCGTCAGGATCCGATGCGCGCTGTATGTGTCCCGGGTGGTTTCGCGGGAGATCCCTCCGTCCCATCCAGCTACGCCTCAATTCTACTCGACAATACCGTGAGGCGTTATCGGCTTTCCTAACAGCGCCCCACACCCCTCTTTTGACACCTGAATATCCCGAAACGGAGACGTGATGGCACAAGAGAGTTCCCTGACAGGATCGGCGAAAAACGACGCGTGGCCGGCGCTGCCGCTCGCAGATTGGAGCGCCACGCGCGACACGCTTCATATGTGGACGCAGATCGTCGGCAAGCTACGTCTCGCCCTGGCCCCGCGAATGAATCACTGGTGGGAGGTCCCGCTCTACGTGAGTGTGCGCGGACTTACAACGTCGGCGATTCCCTACCGCAGCGGAATTTTCGAGGCGGAGTTCGATTTCATCGACCATGTGCTGAGGATCGTCACGAGCCGCAACGAGACAAAAACGATTCAGCTCGCGCCGCGAAGCGTAGCCAATTTTTATCGGGAATTTATGGTGGCGCTCGCATCGCTGGGTATCCAGGCTCAGATCTGGCCGATGCCCGTGGAAATTCCAAATCCCGTGCGATTCGATCAGGACACCGCACACGCATCGTATGATCCTGTGTACGCGAACCACTTCTGGCGAATTCTCGTGACCGTGGGCGCGATCACAAAACAATTTCGCGCGCGATTTATCGGGAAAGCCAGCCCCGTGCACTTTTTCTGGGGCAGCTTCGATCTGGCTGCGTCTCGGTTTTCGGGTCGGCGCGCACCGGAACGTCCTGGAGCCGACAGCATCACCAAGGTCGCCTACTCGCACGAGCTCACCAGTTCAGGTTGGTGGCCGGGAGGCGGACAATTTACCAGTCCGATGTTTTATGCCTACGCCGCGCCGGAACCTGACGGATTTCGCGAGGCTCCGGTGCTTCCGGCAAAAGCGTTCTACCACAAGCAGCTTGGCGAATTCCTGCTCTCCTACGATGACGTACGAAATGCGAGCGACCCGAGAGCGACGCTGCTCGATTTTTTTCAGAGTACCTACGAGGCAGGGGCGACGCTGGGAAAATGGGATCGAGCAGCGCTGGAAGCGCAGCCGCAGGAACATCTCTAAGATTTCAGATTCGCGAAGCGGAAGGCAGAACCGAAGGCGTCGACGACGCGCGGGTTCTTCCAAGTTGGGTTTGCGCGATATACAAACGATGCCGCGTCAGAAAATGCGTCTGCGCGCGCCGTCCCCATGATCGCACGAAATAGTAATTGATTGCGCCCGCGGCTCCCGCGCTCAGCACGGGAACAATTCGCGCAGCCCATTTCTCCGCAACTTCGGCGCCCACTTTGAGGGCCATACTGTCGATAATTTTCGGAACGATCCGCTCGACAGCCTGCTTCTGGGCGAAATCTCGGCCCAAGTCCAATCCGGCTGCGCTGGCCGCCGCCATCCATAGCGCGACAGTTTCCTGCTCCGTCGCATACTCAAATCCGTGCAAAAGGCTGAGCTTCTGAATCATCCGCAGCGTGATCGCCGTCAGGATGCCCATGTCCGGGACCACGGTCAAAAAACCGCCGAGCCCAAGACCCATTCCTTCGAGAGCGGCCATTTTCGATGCGGAAGTGATCGTGTGCCTGGCAATCGGATCGATGATTTCCGGACCCAGGAGAAACATTTCAGACCACGATTTGATCGGCAGCTTGTGCGCACGCTGCAACTGGCGAAGGTATTTCCCTTCGTCGATGCGAACCTGTTGGTACGCCCGGCGAAAGCCGGCCCGAGCGGCCTTGCCGAAGACCTTCGAAAGCGCTGACGATTCCGTCTTCGTTTTCAT
>PKUY01000386.1:13669-35841 GCA_003131705.1 Acidobacteriota bacterium
CGAGCGTCGTCATCAGGATGGGACGGATGCGAATTTTTCCGGCGGCGACGAGTGCCTCATCGATCGGCATCTTTTCCTCGTCCAATAGTTTCTGCACGTATTCAAACAGGATGATACCGTTTTTCACGACCAATCCGACCATCAGAATGATTCCCATGAAGGACGACACGTTGAGCGCTGTGCCGGTGATCAGAAGCATCGCGAAGACGCCCACGAGCGAAAGCGGCGCGGCCGAAAGGATAATCAGCGCGGGAGAAAACGCCCGAAATTGAATCACGAGGACAATGAATACAGCGCCCAGCGCCAACGCCAGCACGTAGAGCAAATCGTGGAAAGAACTCTGCTGGCTCTCATATTGGCCGCCGATTTCGTATGTCGTTCCGGCCGGCAAGATGATGCCGCTCATCATCTTTTGCACGTCGGCGATGGTGCTGCCGAGATCGCGATTTTCCAGCCGGGCCGTCAGCGTCACCATCAGTCGCTGATTTTCTCGCAGCAGTTGATTGTCTCCGCGGACCTGGTCCACCGCGGCGAGCGAGGCCAGCGGCACGATCTGCTTGGTTGGCGTCACGACTGGGAACTGCTGGATATCCGAGTAGCTATTTCGAAACGCATCGGGGAAACGAACGCGAATATCCACGGCGCGGTCCGCTTCCCGAAGCTGCGTTTCTGTAAGCCCCAGAAGCCCGGCGCTGACTTGCTGGGTCACTTGATCCACCGTCAATCCCGCGCGTCCAGCGACGGTTGGATCCACGTGAAAAACGATCTCCGGATTGCCTTTTCGTAGTCCCTTGAAATCTACAAGGCCAGGAATTTTCTCGATCTTCGGGCCGAGATCATCCGCCACCTGTTGGAGCACATTCATGTCGTTACCGAAAAGCTTGATTTCGACGGGCTCCGGCGAACCTTCGAGATCACCAATCATGTCCTGAAGGATTTGAGTAAACTCGACTTCGACTCCGGGAATGTTTTGAGCGATCTGCGCGCGCATATCGCTCATCACTTCATCGGCACTGCGATTGCGTTGCGAGCGGGACTTCAGCTTGACCAGGATGTCGCTCTTGTTCTGTTCCGTGGCGAAGAGACCCAATTCCGCACCGGTTCGTCGCGAAAACGAATCGGTTTCTGGCATCTTGGCGACGCGTTGTTCGATTCGCTGGATGATCTGGTTCGTTTCATCAAGAGATGTGCCGGCGGGCGTCAGGCAGTCAATCACGTAACCGCCTTCGTCCATTTCAGGAAGGAAGCCTGTTTCGAGCTGCCTAAATAGGAGAAACCCCACGACGACGCAACCGAGCGCAATGCCGGCAACGATCGCTCGATGTTTGAGCGACCAGCGCACAGCCTTTTCGTATACGCGATTAACCGGCTCGATAAACCTGCTGGCCTTGTCCGCACGATGCGCGGTACCCGAAAGATACCGCTGTGAGAGCAGTGGAATCAGGGCCACCGCGAATATAAGAGAGAGCAGCACCGAAATGCCGAGCGTTAGGCAGAGCGCCGAAAAGAATCCCCCGACAACTCCCTTCAGCAAACTCAGCGGCAGGAAGACAATCAGCGTGGTCGCCGTCGAACCAACAACCGCGCCCAGAAGTTCCTGCGTGCCGCGCTCGGCCGCAATTTCATGCGACTCGCCGAGCCCGAGATGGCGATAGATGTTCTCGATGACAACTACGGAGTCATCGATGATCAGCCCGATGGCAATCGCAAGTCCGCCGAGCGACATCAGGTTCAGCGTGCCGCCAAATATCTTCAGAAAGAAAAACGTTCCGATCACGGAAAGAGGGAGGGACGTGGAAGCTACCAGCGTAGTTCGCCCATCACGCAGAAAAACGAAAAGAATCAGTACGGCCAGCACCGCGCCGATTACGATGGCGTCACGCACGCTTCCAATCGACTCCGATACGAATTCCGCGAGATCGTAGACGACGGAAATATGCAGAGTTTTCGGAATGGCCGAACCAAGATTTGCAACCTGATCCTTAACCTGCTGGGCAAGCTGGAGAATGTTCCCACCGATCTGCCGGGAAATATTGATCAGCGCCGCGGGCTGGCCGTTGCCCGTAATCACCGTCAGGTGGTCCGCCACACCATAGCGGACATCGGCAAGATCGCGAACGCGAATCGGAGTTCCGCTGTCGATAGCCACGACCGTATTGCGAATGTCATCGAGATTCGCAAATTGGCTCGTCGCAAGGATTAGATATTGAGAATAGTCTTTCGAAAGTCGGCCGACCGAGGCTACCTGGTTCGTAGCGCGCAACTCATTTGCGATATCCACCACCGACAGCCGATGAGCGAGCATCTTCTGCGGGTCCACAATTATGGAAACCTCGCGGGTGTCCGTCCCCTGCACTTGGATGTTTCCGACGCCCGGCACCCGGCTTAGAAGAGGACGAAGAATGTAGAACGCATCATCACGGAGGTCCGAGTCAGGAACGTTGCCGTTGAGAATCAGGCTAAGCACGGGAAATACGGCCGGGGACACACGCTCGATTTGGATGTCGAGTTCCTGCGGCAGGCCGCTGCGCGCCTCACCCACGCGGGCCTGGACGNNGTGCGTTCTGCATGTCCGCGTCGGCATTGAAGAGAAGCGAGATTTCCGTGTTGCCCCGAATCGTCTTCGAATCGACGCGCCTCACGCCTTGCGTAGTGCTCACCGACTCCTCAATCGGCCGCGTCACCGTCAATAGCATCGTATCCGGCGCGAGGTCGCCGGAGTGCGCCAGAATCACGACGCGCGGAAAATTTAATTCTGGATAGATGTTGCTGGGAAGCTGAAACACAGAAACTGCGCCTGCTACTGTGAGGAACACCGTCAGCAGGTAAACAGCATAGCGATTCTCGCGGCAAAAACGGACGACGTTCATTGGGCGGACTGCGGCTTGGTCTGGGCGTTGGTCTGAATTTGGGCATTGTCGCCGAGGCCGTAACCGCCCATCAGGATGACGCTGTCACCCTCTTTCACGCCGCCCGAATCAGACGGTAGCAGCTCGACGCGATTCTTGGTTTCGATCCCGAGTTTCACGGGAACAGCCGTCGCGGAATCCTGTTTCACGACGAAGATTCGCGGTTCGCCCGCTTGATCGCGATAGACGGATTCGGGAGGAACCGTCAGGGCTTGGGTGTGTGTGTCGATGGCTACGTCGGCGTTCAAGAAAATCCCCATGCGAAGCGCTCCATCAGAGTTCGGCACGCGGATGCGGACAAGGCCCACGCCCGTCGCCGGATCAACGGCCGGCGAAATTGCCACTACATGTCCCGCGAATTTCCGACCCGGCGCCGCTTCGCTCGTCACTTCGACGGCCTCGCCAGGATGCAACTTCCCGAGGTACGCTGCCGGCGCATTGCCGAGAAATTCCACTTCGCGAAGGTTCGCAATTTCGACGATCGGCTGCGCGGCCGTGCCATCCACTTGCTCGCCGACACTCACGAATCGCTTCGCGACCAATCCGTTAATCGGCGAGACAACTTCCGAACGCGCCACCTGCAAGCGCGCCAGTTCCAGGGAGGCCTCCGATTGCTTCAATCCTGCTGCAGCGACGCTTTCCTGAGTGCGTGCGTCCTCGACATCCTTGCGCGCAACGATCCCGCGCTGGAAGAGATCTTCATTTCGCGCGCGCGTTAGTTGGGCATTCTCGAGATTGGCCCTGGCCTGCTGCATGACTGCTTCGCCCTGCTGAAGCTGAGCCTTGTAAGAACGCACATCAACTTTCGCCAGAACCTGGCCCGCTCTTACGGNNTTCCTCCCGGAAACGAGCGCGCTGACGCGCACGTCCTGATTGGGCAAAGCCGCCGCCGTGCCCGTCAGCGAGAGTTTTTCGGAAATGTCGGCGCGAATCACCCGCGTGAGCGTGACTTCCGCCCGCGCTGATGAGTTGCCGGCATCGTCCGCCAGTTTGCTGGAACAACCGGCCGTAGAGAGCGCACAGAATGCCGCCGCAAGTATCAAGTATCGGGATCGCATGTTCGCAAGAAAGGTCATTGGATTGGTCTAATCGAGCGGCGCTCCGACCGCTTCTTCCAGTTGCGCGAACGAAGATTGCACCGCAAGCAGGCTGGCCAGATAATCGCGCTCGACCTGCTGAACATCGTGCTGCGCGCCGAGCACGGTCAGAATGCTTGCTTTCCCGGCGCGGTAACTGTCCTCCCCCATCTGCTCGAGGTGCTCAGACGAAGGCAGAATCGTGTCGCGGTAGAGTTGCACCTGTGTCTGCCGCGCCGCGAGATCGAAAAAGGCGGATTCTACTTTGGCCTCTGCCGCGCGGCGCGCGGCCGCCAACTGTCCATCGAGCGCGGCCTGATTTGCTATCGACGCCGCGATTTGTCCCTGGTTGCGCGAAAAAATCGGCAGCTCGACGGAAATCTGTCCGCGCGGTCCCACGATATACCCTCCGGAGTTTTTACCCATGCCCGGTGCGTTGAGGTCGGTTCCAAACTGTAGGCCCAGATTCGGAATGCGCTCCGCATCGAGCAGCGCTTTGCGGCTTTCCTCGACTTTCCTTTCCTGGGTAAGCCGAACAATTTCCGCATTGGAGCCTGCGGTCCGCGCGAGGAGATCGTCAAGCGTCGCCGATCGCGGCAGTGCGGCAAAGGCGTCACCTAGATCCCAAAGGGTCGTGGCCGGTTCGTTCAAAAGCGCGTTCAGATTGCTGAGTGTCACTTTTTCTTCCGCTTGCGCAACCTGAAAATCGGCTCGTGCGCGCGCCACTTCGAGTTCAGATTGTGTTACCTCGAGCTGGGGAATATCACCGGCTTGAAAACGGGCGCTGGCGATCTCGTGAAGACGCTCAGCGAGTTTCACAGCACTCGCCTGCTGCGCGGTTACTCCCCTCGACTGAGCGAGTCCGAAATACGCTTCGCGAACCAGGCGGCGCACTTGCTTCGCCATTGCCGAAATATCCGTTTCTGTCAGCGCGCTTTCCTGCCGGGCAACCTCGATCCGTCGGCCGCGCTTTGGTCCGATCTCCAGCTGCTGATCGATCAGCGCCGTCTCGTGCGGGGTATCCCGCGCAGCTCCGAAGCTCATTGTAGGATTAGAGTACTCGCCCGAGACGCGTATTCCCGCCAGCGCGACCGCGCGCTTCGATCGAGCCGCGGCGAGGTCAAGATTCTGTTTTTCTGCGAGCGCAAGAGCCGACGCGAGTGTCAGGCTCTGCGCTCCTTGTTGCGCGCGCACGGGGTGAAAATCTGCAGCCAGCAGGAAAACCGGCAGCAAGAACAAATGGCAGAGCTTCACGCTCCGGTTTTCCTTTCTGAGGCGCGAGCGTTGGACGGTACGCCCTGTAAGTTGCACTCCATCGGCCTGGCAATTGTAAATGATAAGTATGCGACCGCGTAGGAGTCTGTTGCACCGCGTGCATTTTTTAGATAAACAAAAATTAAGCTTTGAATGGATTTGCAAAAGGCTGCAGGATGCCGCATCATGCTGATTCTGCAAAAATAATCAGGGGGAAACTGAATGCGCAGGCCTGCGAGTATTGCTCCGCCAAAAGGAAAACTTGGGGTGCTTATACCCGGAATGGGAGCCGTTAGCACCACGTTCATGGCGGGCGTTGATCTCGTCCGGCGCGGCGAATCGACACCTGTCGGTTCGCTCACGCAGATGGGAACGATCCGGTTGGGCAAGCGCACGGACGCGCGCTCTCCGAAGATCAAGGATTTTGTGAAACTCGCCGAGCTCGACGATCTCGTATTCGGCTGCTGGGATGTGTTTCCGGACGATGCTTTTCAGGCCGCAACGAAAGCGGGAGTGCTCGACGCGAAGGACCTAGCGAAAGCGCAGAAGTTCCTCAAAGGCATCCGTCCGATGACGGCGGCCTTCGATCAGAACTACGTAAAAAACCTGCACGGCAAACACGTAAAGAAGGGCAAAACGAAATTCGATCTCGCCGAGCAGATCCGCGACGACATTCGCAGATTCAAGAAGAAAAACAAGCTCGACCGCCTCGTGATGGTGTGGTGCGCCTCCACGGAAGTGTTTCTGAAAGCGGAAGCGGTCCACCAGGATTTGCAATCATTCGAGAAAGGCATGAAGACAAACCATCCGGCAATTGCGCCCTCGATGCTCTACGCGTGGGCCGCCATCAGCGAGGGCGTTCCTTTCGCGAACGGCGCGCCGAATCTGACCGTGGACATTCCGGCGCTGGAGGAATTTGCCAAAGCCAAAAACGTGCCAATCGTGGGCAAGGATTTCAAGTCCGGCCAAACGCTGATGAAAACCGTCCTCGCCCCGGGATTCAAGGCCAGGATGCTCGGCTTGCACGGCTGGTTTTCCACCAACATCCTGGGCAACCGCGACGGCGAGGTGCTCGACGATCCCGGCTCCTTCAAAACCAAGGAAGAATCCAAGCTCGGCGCGCTCGAATATATTTTGCAACCGAAAATCTATCCGGAGCTTTACGAGAACTTCTATCACAAGGTGCGCATCAACTATTACCCGCCGCGCGGAGACAACAAAGAAAGCTGGGACAACATCGACATCTTCGGCTGGCTGGGNNGGCTGAGCTTCTACTTCAAGTCCCCCATGTGCGCGAAAGAGCTCTATCCCGAGCACGATCTCTTCATTCAATCGATGAAGCTGAAAAACACGCTGCGCTGGATGATGGGTGAAGAGCTGATCACCCACCTCGGCTCCGAGTATTACGACTAATCCCCGCTCGTTTACGTCTAGTTGGCGGCGCTCAGGACGGCCGCGACGAAATGAACGAGTCGCAACTGCTCCTGCAATGGCGCGTTCTTGCTCGGGTCCACGTGGGAGAACGCGCCGGTGACCAGGACTTGGCGCACGTCTGCTTTCGGCACATCTTGCTCCATCCACATGCTCTCCGCGGGCGGAATCACATTGTCGGCTGATCCGTGCAGGATGAACACCGGCATGTTCAACGATGCGAGATGACCATGCGGTGAGATCGCTGCCAGCTCGTCCCGGTCAGCGCGGACAACCTCCAGTAGTCGCGGACGCACTACATCAATTCGGCGCGTGAGCAGCGCATCCATACCTGGCTCGAGACGCGGGACTCAGCTTGTCTAGAAACGGTCGCGCATTCTCCGGCTGCTCCCACAACCAGTAACGCAGCGCCTCGTGCGCCGCCGGCAGATCGGCCGCCAGGAAAAACTGCGCGAGATGCCCGTACACGAAAACCGATGCACCGTAGTCGTGCGCGGCGTAGGGTATCGTCATGCCGTCGGGGAGTTCTTCCTGGCTCGTCGCCAGAAAATGCGAGACGCGCGCGAGATCGTCGTAGGCTCCTATCAAAGCGAGCGAATGTGCGACGCGTAGCGCGGGTCACACGCGGCGACAAGAGAAAGCCCTCCGGCAAAGCTGATTCCAGTGACGCTCACCGGCCCTCTACCGAGCCTCTGATCCAGCCACACCGCCGAATCGCCGATACTCGAGATCGACGCCCCATCGACGTGATAGTCCGCGAGCGCGTCGATCTGCGGTGTCAACACCGCGAGCCCACTGCCCGCAGCCGCGCGCGCGAAGCTTAGCAGACGCGGCTCGTCCATTCCCAAATGGTGAATCCCGTGCACCGCGACCATTCCGCGCGGGTGCGCCACGCCGACCGCGAGATAGAGTCGCGCCGGCAAGGGACCTTTCGCTGTCGGAATACTGATGTCCTCCGAGGTCAGGTGGTAACTTTCCCAGCGAAGTAGGGGTCTGGATGCCTGAGAATCGGCGAGGTGCAGCAGCAGAGCGTAGCTACGTAAGTCGTAACGCAGGAAATTCCAAACAATTCCCAGCAAAATAATTACGAGACGTAAGGCAAACTAGCGACGACTACGTCGGCCACGCGTTGGATCTTGCGAAGAACCGCTCCGTAGGTTGTCGTGAACATCGGGCTGGGCTGCACCGATACTCATAAAAGTGACGGTAGTCTATCACCGAGACGTCAAGGCCAGAAAATATTGATGCACGGCCGGATCGTCGCTCAGTTCCGGATGAAACGTCGCCGCAAGCACGCGCCCCTGATGCACGAGCACGGGATGGCCCGCGTCTTCCGCAAGGATTTCGATTCCCTTGCCCACCGATTCAATAATTGGCGCGCGGATGAAAACCATTTCAAGCGGCTCTTTGCGGAGCTTGGTGGGACCCATGTGAACGTCGCTCGCGAGCTGGCGCCCGTAACCGTTGCGCAGAATTGCGATATCAAGAAGTCCGAGCGACTCTTGCGATGGTCCGTGCACTTCCCGCGCCAGCAAAATCGCACCCGCGCAAGTGCCGAAGAACGAACCACCGTTCGCGGCAAACTGCTTCAGCGCGTCGAACAGCCCTTCTTCCTTCATCACTTTCAGGTGCGTGCTGCTCTCGCCGCCCGGAAGAATCACGCCGTCCAGGCCCGCGAGATCGTCGGGACCTCGAACGTACCTGTGCGCCGCGCCGAGACGGTCGAGCATCTTGCCATGCGCTTCGTAGTCACCCTGAATCGCGACAATGCCGATTTTCATGTCACTAGCCGCTCGCCGCTATTTTTTCAGTCTCGCCACTAGCCACTGTCTTTTCGTTACCAGCCGCGCGTCTGAAGCAGATCCTTCTCTTCGAGTTGGCGAACATCCAGACCCTTCATGGCCTCGCCAAGTTCCTCAGAGGCCTCGAGGATGATCTTCGGGTCCTTGAAATGAGTCGTGGCCTTGACGATGGCGCGTGCGCGCTTCGCCGGATCGCTCGACTTGAAGATGCCCGAGCCCACAAACACTGATTCGGCGCCAAGCTGCATCACCAGCGCTGCGTCCGCCGGAGTCGCGATGCCGCCTGCCGCAAAATTCGGCACGGGCAGCTTGCTATTTTTCGCGACCCACGTGACGAGATCAAGCGGCGCGCCAAGTTCTTTGGCCTCGTGCACCAACTCTTCAATGCCGAGCGCCGCAAGACGCTTCATCTGCCCCACGATCGCACGCATGTGGCGTACAGCTTCAACAATATTTCCCGAGCCAGCTTCGCCCTTCGTGCGGATCATGGCTGCGCCTTCGGCAATGCGCCGCAAAGCTTCGCCGAGATTGCGCGCGCCGCAAACGAACGGCACTTTGAAGCCGTGCTTCCAAACGTGATGCTCTTCGTCCGCCGGAGTAAGCACTTCGCTCTCGTCGATGTAATCGACTTCAAGCGCTTCGAGCACCTGCGCCTCGGCGAAGTGGCCGATGCGCACTTTGGCCATCACGGGGATCGAAACAGTGTCCATGATTTCGCGGATCACACGCGGAGCGGCCATGCGCGCCACTCCACCCTCTTTACGAATGTCGGACGGAACACGCTCCAGCGCCATCACCGCGCNNCCGCCCTTGAGCATTTCGGCCAGCCCGACTTTCACGCGCCAGAGACTGTTGTTACCGTTGTTCATCAGATCCATCATTGTGTTTCCCCTTTCGATTCTCTCGAAGATCGCTAAACTTTGTTGTCGCCAGAACTTTGTGGCGCGCTCGGAGATTCAACAACTGCCCGAAGACGCGCCGGATCGATCTCTATGAAAGTACCGCGCCCGCACGCGAGAACAGCGCCGGAAGCGTCTCGAATCTCACCCACGCGAGACCGTTTGCGTCCCGCCCTTCCGACTTCCCATCCCTCGACGACCAGCTCCCGATCGACTGGCACCGGCCGCAGGTACTCGACCGTGAGCTCCGCAGTGACCGCGTGATCTCCCGCAAATCGGCTGACCTTGGCCATCACTTCGTCAAGAAGCGTGCCGATGATGCCGCCGTGGACGAATCCGGGACCGCCCTGGTAATCCGCGCTGATCCGAAAGGCCCCGCGGATACGCCGAGCAGCGTCATCTTGCTCGAACGTAAGCTGCATGCCGCGCGCGTTTGCGCCTCCGCAACCGAAACAGTGGTTTTCCGGATTGGGTTTCAGCAGCGTCTTCATCGAATAGTCGCCAGAATTAAATCAGAGCCACACGCGCGCGGAATTCATCTCGCACGCCGCGCTGCCGCTTGCGTAGTTCGGACTTGAGCAGCTCGCACAACGTTAACACGCCGCGCGCGATATCTTTTTCCTCCACGCCTCCAAATCCGAGCCGCAACGTGTTTGGCTGAGGATTCTGCACAAAAAAGGTCCGACCCGGCACGAACAAAATTCCGCGTTCGCGCGCATGCATCGCGAGTTCGCCGGCGTCGAATCCCGCTGGCAGAGTCACCCAGAGTGTCATTCCGCCGTCGGGACGCGTCCAAGTCGTCGGCTCCGGCATGTGCTTTTCGAGGGCCTCTTCCATTGCTTCGAGGCGGCTGCGGTACACCTTTTTCATTTTCGCGAGATGTTTCGAGAGATACCCCCGCCGGATAAATTCGGCAAGCGCTGCCTGGGAAAGCTGGTCCGTGTGCAGGTCGGTCGTTTGTTTCACGAGCCGTAAGCGCTCAATCGCGCTTTCAGGACCTATGCACCAGCCCACGCGGAGCCCGGGGAATGCAATTTTCGAAAAGCTGTCAATGTGAATTACATTTCCCGAACCATCGAGCCTCTTCAGCGACGGAATGGGATTGCCGCGCAGGCGCAGGCGCGCGTAGATAGCGTCCTCAATGACGGGCACCTGAAAGTGCGCGGCAAGCTCGAGAACGCGCCTTCGTTCAGCGACCGGCAAGGCCGTTCCCGTGGGATTATGAAAATCGGGCGTAACCAGCAAAAATTTCACGCGATTCTGCAGGAAAACGGTTTCCAGCGCGTTCACATCGAGACCAAGATGTCCCGTGCGAGCGCGATCGGTCTCGACGCTGACGCCCAGGGTCCTCACACGCGCCCCCGCCAGAATTGCGATGGCGCCGGGATAACCCGGATTTTCGAGCGCCACGGAATCGCCCGGACGCAGAAATGCTTTGCACATCAAATCGATCGATTGTTGGCAGCCGTCGGTAATCAAAAGCTGTTCGGCGCGGATATTCAAACCCTCGCCACCAAGCAAGTCGATGAGGGCGCGCTTCAGTGGCTCGTATCCGTCCGTTGACCCCAGCTGCAATATCCGCCGGCCTTCGCGGCGAAGAACTTCGTTTGTGCAGCGGCGAAACTCCTCGACCGGAAAAAATTCCTCCGACGGCCGCGCCGCAGTGAACGCGATCGCGCCCGGCGGCACTTCGGGCATCAAGCGGCTCAGACCCTCTTCTGCGCGCTCGTCGGCGAACAGCGCTTCCCATGGCATCGGGCCGCCATTGCCATTCGACCGCGGCGGTGGAGAAAATTGCTTTACAGCCGCGCCGCAAATAAAAGTCCCGCGCCCGACGTGACCGCGGATCAGGCCTTCGGACTCGAGTTCAGCGTACGCATTCGCTACCGTCGTGCGATGAACGCCAAGTTGCCCGGCCAGTTCGCGGCTCGCCGGAATGCGGTCGCCGGAGCGCAACTCCCCGGTGTTCACTAGCGCGCGAAGCTGATCGCGCAGTTGCACGTATAGCGGAACGTGGCTCTCGGGTTGTAAATGGAGTGGCAGCATTGGATGCATCCTGTAGGCCAATATAGCGCATATCCGAAGGCCGTAAAGAGCCAATTTGTCTTATTTGAGGTTACAGCGAAAATGCAGCTCAGAGTGAGAAAGAACCGAGGGCGAAGCCTGGCCTACTCGTCAAAGAGCTTGGATTGGGCTTCAACGGCGCGCATATCTTTCGTGGCCTGCGGGGAGCGCCGTGCCACACCTACAACGCCCAGCACCTTCATCTCGGCCAGGGCCGAGCGCGGGATAAACATGTGCAGCACGTTGCCATGCAGGTCGGGCGGAGTGAGCTGCACGCCGGTATCGAGCAGATCGAGCAGATTGTTCGAAACAATGCCTTCCATTACGTCCTGGTCGCGAAACCGTAACCGTACCCAAAGCCCGTCCAGTTTCGGCCGGCTCAAAAAGGTCTTTCGCTCCGGCTCAAACGTGTCTTTGAACTCCCGTACGAAATAGACCGATTTCATATCCTGCAAGCGGATCGAGCGGTGCTCTCCGTCAGGCGTCAGCAGATCGATCTCGGCTGAGCGGCCGAGCATGGCCGGGCTCAGATAGCCTTTGACCGCAGTTAGGTCCCTAAGGACTACAACTACCTTCTTGTGAGTCGAGGATGGGGCACGGTTCTTCACAGCGCAGAGGCCTTTTCGGGGAGGTTATTGCTATGTCCTCACATACTATGTTATCTTTAAGCTGGTTTTTGTCAACTTATTGGTGCTTAAAGGGTTAGCATCGGAGTTTCGCCGATCGACAGCAAGAGACAGATCCTAAGGTCGGCCGCCGTCGTAGCCCTCTTCACCGTTATCAGCCGGATTTGCGGATACTTACGCGATCAACGGGTGGTACTCCTCCTCGGGACGTCCCCCGCCGCCGATGCCTTCGTCCTCGCGTTCCGGATTCCCAGCATTTTCCGCCGCATGACCAGCGAGGGCTCGCTCGGGGCGTCCTTCATACCGGTGTTCACAGGCTACCTGAGCACCGGTCCTCGCAGGAGCGCGTGGGAGTTCGCACAGAAAGTGTTTTGGGACTTGGCGATCCTGCTCCTCGTGATTTCCGTTCTTGGCATCGTCTTCTCGAAACAGGTGATCGGCATATACGGGCTCTTTGGCGGGCACGCAGTCGCGTGGGATCTCGCGGTGTACCTGAACCGAATCATGTTCCCTGCAATCTTTTTCACCGGCTTAGCATCGCTGGCGACCGCCATCTTGCACAGCTTTCGGGTTTTTGGCCTTCCGGCTTCGGGGCCAATCTTTTTCAACCTCGCGCTGGTCGCATGTTCCTTCGGAGCGGTGTACCGTCCGATCCTGCGATGGGCTCCGGCGGGATTCCAAACCCCGGCTGTCGCTCTGGCCGTAGGAATACTAATCGGCGGCGCGGTCCAGCTGGCGATACAGATTCCCTCTCTGGTTCGCCGCGGGATGAATTTCGCGCCTTCCCTTTCGATTTTGGATCCGGGCGTGCGCAAGGTGGGCCGTTTGATGGGCCCGAGTTTTTTCGGGATGGGCGTGTATCAAATCAATCTTTTCGTGGACACGATTTTTGCCACGTCATCGCGCATGCCCACGGGCAGCATCACTTCCCTTTATGTGGCGGACCGCGTGATGGAGCTCGTGCTGGGCAGCTACGCCATTGCCATTTCCACGGCCCTTCTGCCCGCGATGTCTCATCAAATCGCCGCGGGCAAATGGGACGAGATGAAGCACACGTTCGGCTTTTCGCTGCGAATCGTTTCCTTCATCACGATTCCAGCCGCCGTCGGACTCGTTCTTTTGCGTCGGCCCATCATCCAGGTTATGTTTCAGCACGGGCAGTTCGGCGCATCTTCTGCGTCCCTGACGGCCCATGCTCTGCTCTTCTACTNNCTACTCACTCGGCCTGCCGGCCTTTGCCGCGATCAGGCTGATTACGCCGATGTACTACTCGACGCAGGACACGATGACGCCCGCACGCGTAGGCGCCTGTGCGCTAGGGCTGAACATTGCCCTCAACCTCATCTTCCTGCTTTTCTTTTTTCCGACTCTGTCGAACGGGAGCCCCGCGCTGGCGAGTGCGCTGACGGCGTATTTCAATTTCGGCGCGTTGTTTCTCTTGTTCCGCAAACGCTACGGCAGGCTCGGAGCGCGCGGACTGATCGCATCGCTGGCCCGCATTGCTGCGTGTGCGTCGGCGATGGCGGCCGTCACCTACGCGGCGTTGCACCTGTCACATTTCGCGGACGCGACGCACTTTCTGGCGCAGGCGGGAATTCTCGCCGCGCTGATTCTCGCTTCGACGGCGATATATTTCGGCCTGGCATGGCTGTTGCGGTGCGGGGAGCTTTCGGAGTTCTTGCTCCTTCTCCGGCGTGCGGACCCGCAAGCTTCATCGGTGGTTGGAACGGGAGCATAAATCTTTTCCAGAACGGCGGCGCTGCGAAAACGCAGAGCGTCCGCTCACAAATGAACTGAGGCTGGCNNCCGTCGAAAAAGGCCTGGCGGAAAATACGATTCACGCCTACCGGCGCGACATGGAGAAATTCGCCGCGTTCGCCGGCGAGCGCAAGCTCGCGACAAAAGATGTGCAGCGCAGCGACGTGGTCGATTTTCTCGGCTCCCTGTATCGCAAGGGTTTGGACAGCCGCTCGGTCGCACGTCATCTCGTCACGATTCGGCATTTTTTCCGCTTTGCGCTGATGGAGGGTTACATCGACGACGATCCTGCCGCCACAATCGAATCGCCGAAGTTCCGGCAGAGCTTGCCGGAGTTTCTCAGCGTCGAAGAAGTCGACCGGCTTCTGAAGCAGCCGGACACCAACGCGATTGTTGGAATGCGCGACCGCGCCATGATTGAGTTGATGTATTCGTGCGGCCTGCGCGTGTCCGAGCTCGCGACGCTCCCCGTGGAGGCGTTGCGTCTTCCGGAGGGGTTCCTCGTCGNNGCTGGTGCCCGTGGGCAAACAAGCCCTCGCGGCCGTACAGCAGTATCTCCGCATGTCGCGCCCGACGCTGCTGTGCGGCGCGTCCTCTCCGTATCTCTTCCTCAATCAGAAAGGCAGGAAGGTCGGTCGCATCACATTCTGGAAAGTACTCGGAGACTATGGGCGCAAGGCAGGACTGAGGAAAGCTCTCACGCCTCATATGCTGCGGCACAGTTTCGCGACGCATCTGCTCGACCGGGGTGCCGATCTCCGCTCCGTGCAAATGATGCTGGGCCATTCGGATATCTCGACGACGCAGATTTACACCCACGTCGTCGAGGAGCGTTTGAAGCAGGTGTATAAGGCGCACCACCCGCGCGCTTGAATGATTTCCGGGACGATTAGGAGGAGCACCACTTCATGCCCGATTACATGTACCTGTTGGAAAGCAGACTCTCTCCCGAACAGAGGGCCGCTCTCGAAAGAGTGCAAGAGCTCGCGCGGTCGCAGGACCTGAATGTTTACCTGACGGGCGGCGCGATTCGCGACCTGATCTCCGGCCAGCCGATTCGCGACCTCGACTTCACTGTGGAAGGCAATCCGGTTCGCATCGTGCGGGAGCTCGAAAAGGGCGGCGCGAAGGTTACCTGGGAGAACGAGAAGTTGCGCCACTACGAGATGATCTTCGCGGGCGACGCGGACGGTTCCATCTCCGCCGCGCGTGACGACGTCTACGACCATCCCGGCGCGAAGCCTGACCACCGTTTCGCCGGCATTATGGAAGATCTGCGACGCCGCGATTTTTCAATCAATGCCATCGCCGTCTCGCTCAACGCGCAGTCGCGCGGATTGCTTCTCGATCCGACGAACGGTCTCGCCGATCTCGAGCGGCAGGAAGTACGCGCGCTGTCGATACACGCATTCACGAATCAGCCCGTGCGCCTGATTCGCATCCTGCGTTACTGCGGGCGTATGGGATGCAAAATGGAATCGCGGACTCAGGAATGGTTCGAACTCGCCATGGAGCGCGGCCTGCACGAAAACATTGAAGGCGCCGATGCTGGCGACGAGATCCGTTCGCTCGCCCGCGATGACAATCCCGTGGCAACGCTCAAGCAGTGGGAAGCACGGGAACTCCTGGCCGCGATTCATCCTCACTTGCAGCGCCGCAAGCCCGATTACGACAGCCTCAACAAACTCGCACGTGTGCGATCCAACTTTCTTTCCGCCGGAATACGCACCCGCTCTCATTTAGCCGTGACGAACTACATTCTCGGCCGCCTGAACCCACGCGAAAAAGCTGCAGCACTGCGCCGCCTGGAATTTCGTTCCTCGGAAGTGGATGCCATCGCCCATCTGATTCCGGAAGCGCAGAAAGTCGTGAAAATGCTGAAAGGCCGGAAAACAAATTCGGCTCGCGACGCCTATTTCTATCTTGCTTCGGTGCCGCCCGAGATTCTGGCGTTCATCGAAGTCGAAATGCCAAACCCGCGCGCGGTTTCGAAGATTCGCAGCTACCTTCAGAAGTGGCGCCCGATACGCCTCGCTCTTCCGTTAGGCGAACTCGACTCGCTCGGAATTCCGCGCGGGCCGAAATTCGACAAGATCGTCGAACAGATCTTTGAGATGCAGTTGCGCGGCAAGGCTCGTTCGCCGGAAGACCGCACAAAAGCCCTCCGCACGCTTGCTGGAATCAAAGAGGAGCCGAAGAAAAAGGAGGAAAAGGAAAAAGACAAGAAGAAACAGCCGGGAAAGGAACACCCTCCCCCGCCGAAGGCGCCCGAGGCAAAGCAGCGCGGTAAGACAGCGCCGGAAGCCGCTGCGAAAGCCGCGCCACCGGCAAGAGCTGCCGAGAGCGAAAACAAGCCGCGACTTTCAGCGGCCGCGGCCATCGGAGCAAAAGCGCAGGCGAAGCATGACAGCGCAGCCGGTGCGGACGGCGCGGCGCAAAAACCCGCGCGTGGCGCAAGCCCCAAGAAGTCGCGTCCCGCGAAAAAATCGCGCGGCAAATAATTCGGCCCGGAATATATCTTCGTTGAGCCTTTCACCGACGGGGACGCACTGAGGACATTGCCCAGTAAGCTCACCACCGGTTCTATAATTTTGAATCGCCAGCGCCGTATGCGCGTTCCCGTGCCGGCGCTTGAGAAGTTTCTCGCACGCGCGTGCCGCACGCTTCGCCTGCCCGGTGGGTCGTTTACTGTCTGCCTCGTCTCGGACGCCGAAATCTCGCGCTGGAATGCCGCCTATCGCGGCAAACAGGGTGCGACGGATGTGCTGTCGTTCCCCGCGAACGGGAAGCGGACGATCGGCCGGAAAACATCCTCGCGCAAGAGCCGCAAAAACGTCCCGATTCCCTTCTCTCCTCGTGATTCTTACATCGGCGATATCGCCATCGCTCCGGCGGTCGCGCGTCGTAACGCGAAAACATTTGGCCACGCGTTCGAAGACGAGATACGCATTCTGTTGCTTCATGGCATGCTTCACCTGATGGGTTACGATCACGAAACCGACACGGGTCAGATGGACCGGCGCGAGCGGCGTCTTCGGCGCGTTCTGGGGCTGGCTTAGCATGGAAATGTTTCTTTACTCGCTGGGCGTCGTCGCGCTGACGGGGGGGCTTGTCGTCATCTCGTATCTGGATCGCGTGTACCGGGAGCTCGGCCGCATGTCGATCGGTCGCATCCACGATCACCTCGACATTTTCGAAGCGGAAATTGAGCCGCGTTTTAAGCTGGAGCGGACTCGCGCGGCGCTCGCTTTCAACTTGCTCGCGCGTCTATGGCTTGTTCTTGTCGCCACGATCACCGCGCTCGGAGTTGTTTTCTTCGTTCCGGGCAGGTGGGAGGACGCGCTGGAAGTTGCTCTACTGCTCGGCGCGGAGGTTGTTATTGCGATGCAGCTTCTGCCGATCGTGCTGCTGGCAGGGACGCGAGGGCTCTGGATTTCGCCCCTGGTCCCGGTAGTGCGCTTCTTCCTTTGGTTCATCTGGCCCATCAACGCGGTGGTCGATCTAGTGGTCTCCGTGCTGCGGCTGTCGGAAGATGAAACCAGCGCGCCCGTCACGGAGCAGCAAGCCATCGAAGCTCTCGTTGACGCGGCCACCGAGGAAGGAATCATCGAGCAGGACGAAGCGCGCTTGATCGAGCAAGTCGTCGAATTCGGCGACAAGCGCGTGCGCGACGTGATGACTCCGCGACCAGAAGTCGTCGCCATTCCGGCCAGAGCCACGCTTGAGGAATTTCGCCGGCGTGTGATCGAAACTAAGTTCTCCCGTCTGCCGGCTTACGAGAAATCGCTCGACGACATCGCCGGCATCGTGATGGCGCGCGACATGCTCGAAGTTCCCGACCGCGACGCCTCACGCCGCACTGTGCGCGAGCTGATGCGCCCGGCTCTGTTCGTTCCAGAGATGAAATTCGGCTCCGAGCTGCTGAAAGAGATGCAGCGCAAGAACCAGCAAATGGCGGTGGTGATCGACGAATATGGGCTACTGGCGGGCGTCGTCACAATCGAGGATCTGGTCGAGGAAATTATCGGCGAAATTGGTGAGGAAGATCGCCGTCCGGCGCCTGACGTGATTCGCGAGGGGGGCGGCGCGATGCTCCTGCGCGGGAGCGTGCCCGTGGACAAAATCGGAGAGCTATTCGGCCTGCAACTCCACGCGGCCGCGCAACATTCGAACGCTACCACGATCGCGGGGTTGTTGAACGGCGTCGCGGGGCACGTCCCGCGAACCGGCGAGGTAGTCGAATTCGACGGCCTGCGCTTCGAGGTCATCGAAGCGAACCAGCGCAAAGTTCTGCGCGTCCGCGCACGCCGCACCGCCGCAGAATCCGCAGCTTCCGCCCGCACGGTGTAAATTCCTCTTTCGATTTCTTCCCTACCTCGCGGGATTCAGCATGAGAGTAATTTCCGAACCGGATGGGATATCCACTTCTTGTTTAGCCATGCCCCAGATGGAAAGTTCGGCGGGGATCTTTCTAGCCTCGAAGTCGGGCTGGATGTATGTTTGCACGGTGTAATGGCCTGGAGGAACGTAACCCGCAAGGGAGACTCCGGTTTCGCCGTCGTACCTCATCAAGTGATAAGCCAGCGAATCTTGATCCGGACTGTCAATCGCAACACCGAGGTTATTTAGCGGCACGGGACTCCCATCCGAGGTTACAACGCGAATTCTAACGGTGTAGAGATTTTCCTCCCGCGCGGTGAAATGAAGACCAGATAAATGCTCTCCTGCTCGAACCTCTGTGACAGCTGCGGCCAAGTGCGTTCCCACCCCCGGGTAAAACCCCATCCAGCGGGAGCCTTTGTCATAGTCTATCTTCTCGGCAGTGAGTATGTATTTGCCGGGAACGATGGAATCAACGCAGAATCTGCCGTCTTTCTTGGAAAGGTTTGAATCTGTTGCGACCCTGGGAGGAAGGGGCTCGCCGCGCAGCTGCATCACAGCTACCGAGGCTTCGCCTAGAGGAGTGCCGTCCGACTTAGTCACGCGCCCGCACGCCGTGCCGTACCACTTGGCTTCCACTTTATAGGAATAGGCCTCCCAACTCAGAAGGTCCTCTGTCGTAGGCTTTTCTCCGCGTAGATATCGAAGGTCGGGTCCGGATTGATCGATGGGCGCGGTGCCACTGCAAATACTCGTGTAAAGGTCTCCAGATTCGTTTCGGTCCGCGTAAATGAGATACTTTTCTTCGGTGTCAAAATCAAGACCGCAATCACCGAGACCCACGCCCGTCAAAACGATCACATCCCCGGATGCTTGCCCCCGATAAGCACGGAGAACCCGAACGGAAACCGACCGGTATTGGCCCCTCATGGTCATCGACAAGGTCCCGGCAGGCGATCCTCCGAATCCCGTTTTGATTTCTTGTTTTTCGACAAGCCCCTCGAAGACAATCTTTCCTGAATTCGACCCAGAGCTGTGGGAGACGGCAATTTCCCTCACCGTGTTTCCCTCATTGCCTAGACTGCAAATGCAAGCCGAAGTCGCTCGGGCCACGAGCATCAGCCCCACAACAGCAGCGAGGAATAGAAATGCGCGTCGTCTTACCATGCCGTTTAGACTCCATAGCATTAGTTTCAGTTCCCATGTAACTTCAGCCGCTTCAGGTGCGTGGAGTCTGAACAAGATTGACACTTCCTACGGTGCGTCACATACTCACGCACGTTTCAACGCTGCCCCGTTTTTATTCTTAAATCGCGCGAGGAGAATCGCCGTGAGATACGGCATCGCATTCACATTGTTTTTCGCTCTGCTCAGCTTCATGGCGCTTTTCGCGAACACGGCGTCCGCTCAGCGTTCCTGCGAAAGCCTCACGTCTCTCGCTCTCACGAACGTGACGATCACGTCGGCAACATCCATTGCTGCCGGGGCGTACAAACCACCGTCTGCCCCCGGGCAGCCGGCTCCTTCCGAGGACATGCCGGCATTCTGCCGTGTGGCCGGCGTTGCGAAACCGACGAGCGATTCCGAGATCAAATTCGAATTGTGGCTGCCGGCCTCCGGCTGGAACGGCAAGTCCGAACAGGTCGGCAACGGCGGGTNNGGCTGGCCGAGCCTTTGCTGCGCGGCTACGCATCCGCCGGAACCGACGATGGGCACGTCGGCGGGACAGACGTATCGTGGGCCATCGGGCACCCCGAAAAAGTGATCGACTTTGGCTACCGCGCGGTTCACGAAACATCCGTGCAGGCCAAAGCGATCGTGCGCGAATTCTACGGCAAGGAACCCGAGCGATCTTATTTTGTCGGATGTTCGGATGGCGGCCGCGAAGCGCTCATGGAAGCGCAGCGCTTCCCTGCTGACTTTCATGGAATCGTTGCGGGCGCTCCTGCCAGCTTCTGGACGCACCTGAATGTGAAGGGTCTATGGGACGAGCGCGCGCTGCTCGATAACCCCGAAAGCTACATCCCGCCCAGCAAACTTCCCGTTCTTCAAAATGCGGCGCTCGCCGCATGCGATGCCCTCGACGGCGTCAAAGACGGCCTTATCCAGAATCCAACAGTTTGCCACTTCGATCCGGCGGAGATCCAGTGCAAGGGCACCGATAGTCCTGACTGCTTGACCGCGCCGCAGGTTGAGGCAGCGAAAAAAATCTACGGCCCCGTGAAAAATCCCCGAACCGGTGCGTCAATCTCCCCAGGCTTGTCGCCCGGCGCGGAGGCTGTAGCGGCGAATTGGCGGACTTGGATCACCGGCGCCGGATACGGACAGTTGGCAATCGGCGCATTCTTCGCAAATTATTTCTTCGCGGACATGGTGTTCGAGAATCCGAAATGGGATTTCCACACGCTGAACTTCGATAGTGACGTCAAGCTCACGGACGACAAACTCGGGTCCGTTCTCAATGCGACCGATCCGAATCTCCGGCCGTTCAAGGCGCGCGGCGGCAAGCTCATCCAATACCACGGCTGGGGCGACGCAGCGATTCCACCGCAGGGCAGCATCGACTATTTTGAAACTGTGCAGTCGGCCATGGGGACGACGAAGAGCTTCTACCGGCTCTTCATGGTGCCGGGGATGTCGCACTGCGGAGGCGGCCCGGGAGCGAACGTCTTCGGAAACGGTACGGCTGTGCCGCAAGCCGACGCCGCGCACGACGTCGTGATCGCTCTCGACCAATGGGTCGTCCATAACATTGCACCGGATCAGATCATCGCCACCGGCTTCGTGGACGGCAACCCAGCCAAAGGCGTCGCGATGACGCGTCCCCTGTGCCCCTATCCGCAGGAGCCGCGCTACAAGGGCGCCGGCGACACAAACAGCGCAGCCAGCTTCGTCTGCCACGCTTCTGCCCAGAACGCCAAGAAGTAGCGCAGCGGGAATCGACGCGCAAAGTTAGCTGCTAACTGGAAGCGGCGCGGAGGCGGGCGACTTCTTCGCGCAATTGGCGCAATTCCTTTTGCAATTCCGGCAGGCGGTTGAAGACGGCGACGGATTTGCGCCAGGCGAGATTATCCATCGCCGGATAGCCCGAATAGATGGCTCCGGCGGGGACGTCCGCGGGAACGCCGCTTTGCGCGGTGAGCGTGGCACCATCGCCGATCGTGAGATGTCCAGCGGTGCCGACCCGACCGGCGAGAATCACGCGATTGCCGACGTGCGTGGTGCCCGCAAGCCCAACTTGGCCGCAGAGCAACGTGTCCTCGCCGACTTTGCAAGCGTGCCCGACCTGGACGAGGTTGTCGATTTTCGTTCCGCGGCCGATCTGCGTTTGGCCGACGGTGGCGCGGTCAATCGCGCTGTGCGCCTGAATTTCGACGTCGTCGCCAATCACCGCGATTCCCGCCTGTCGCATTTTTTTCCATTTCCCGTTTGCTTCTCGCGCGAAGCCGAAGCCGTCGCTGCCGACGACCACTCCGTTCTGCAGCAGGACGCGGTTTCCGATGCGGCAGTCCTCGCGGACGCACGCGTGCGCGTGAGCGAAGAAATCGTCGCCGATTTTCGCGCCGCGATAGATCGAGACGAAGCTGTGCAATACGGCGTTCGCGCCGATCTCGACATCTTCGGCAACGTAGCAGTACGGGCCGATGTGTGCGCCGGCTCCTATTTTGGTGGACGTTCCGATCACAGCGGTTCGATGGACGCTGGGTGCATACTGCGTCGTGGGATGAAACATTTCGATCGCGCGCGCGAAATCGAGATACGGATTCGCCGAGCGCAGCGCTGCGATGCGAGGCCGCGCTTCGTCAGGCGCAATCAGGATCGCCGACGCGCGCGTTGTCTCAAGCGCCGGGCGGTACTTGCGATTGACGAGGAACGTCAGCTCGCCCGGTTGCGCCTCCCCGATTCCGGCGACGCCCGTGATTTCAAGGTTTTCATCGCCCTCGACGGTGCAGCCAAGTTTTTCGGCGATCTC